>NZ_JBQAHZ010000018.1:0-110357 GCF_051917185.1 Bacillus cereus group sp. MYBK108-1 | reverse complement strand
CTACAATTGTGTGCGAATTCAAGAAAAATTAAACCACCTATCCCCTAAAGAATTTAGGGAACAAGTGGTTTAGGTGTTTTGATTGGTGTCCCGTTTTCGGGGTTCACTTCAATGATTAGAGGGCTCTTATTTTTTCGTTATGTGTCGGTAAGTCGATATATTAAAAAAATCGCTGATATAATTCGAGTTGCGCCGATATATTAAAAAAATCGCCGATATAATTCGAGTTGCGCTGATATATTAAAAAACCGCCGATATAATTTCATTTACTGTTACGCAACACAAAAAAGAGCTATTCCTAAACGATGGGAATAGCTCTTTTTCTTATGCAACCTTCTCTTCCGAAGTAACTCCGCGAATTTCATCAGCAGAGCGGATTGGATATTTACGGAACACAATAGATCCGATGTATCCGACAATAGTGGTAACGATTCCACATAATATAGCAGCAATTGTTACTTTTACAACGTCATTAAATCCGAATAAGACAAGAAGTCCTGGGATTGGTGATGCTGTTCCTGGTGCATTATTAACGAGCTGGAAAAGAGAGGTAATAATACCAGCAAGTGCACCGCCAACGAAGTTTGTCGCATAAATTGGAATCGGATTTGCTGAAACAACATCGGCTTGTGTTAAAGGCTCGATTGCTACAGCAATTGTATCTTTCTTTGAACAAATTTTTAAGCGTTTAAAGAAAATAAAGTTCATTGGGGCTGAAGCTGCTACAGCCAGACTACCAATTGCCATTGGTAAACCTGTTAATCCAAGCATTGCAGTTAGTGCCATAGAACTCAGTGGAGAGGTAGAAATAACTGTTATTAATCCACCAAGCATAATACCCATAATGATAGGACTTTCTGTAGTTGCAACTGAAATCATAGAACCGATTTTACCAAGTGTGGCGTTAACGAGCGGATCCATAAGCATTGCCATTCCGCGTGAGATTGGTGCAGCGATAAATAGGATTGCTAAAAATTCCACACCAGCTGGTAATTTCTTTTCGAGAAATTTCACGACGAAGGCACAAACGTATCCAGCGAAAAATCCTGGTAAAATACCAAATCCACTAGTAGCGATACCAATTAAAACAGCATATACGGGGGAAACACCGATTGCTAATGCGACTAAAATCGCTGCTGCGACACCGCTCATACTACCGGAAGCTTCTCCTACTGATTGTAAAAAGTCATTATGAAACATTTCTCCACCTATATAACGGTGAAATGCTTCAATAAGAAAACTTGCAATTGCTGCATTAGCTAAAGCGCCCATCGCCTTCATTCCGTAAGGCGCACGGTAACTGAAAAGTGTAAATAGACAAAGTACAACAAGTAATAGTGCTAAACCTTGCAAGATAGCCATTTGAAAACTGTCTCCTTTGATTTTTGTAATAAAAATTCGTATCATTCAATAATAATATAAAAGTGTATGAAACGGAAAAATTTTTTCTTGGGAACTGGTTGTAAGAAAAAATCCCTTACAATAATGTAAGGAAAGTGTAAGACTTTTAGATAGAGTATAGTATGCTCTTTTCCGTATAATACAAGTATAGATATAATACTAGCGAGAAAGAAGTGCAAACAGGAGGTTCATGTATGAAATTGGTAATTAAAGTTTTAGCTGTATTCGCCATTATTCTAGGTGGAACAGCGTATTATTTGAACACAAAAACAGAAGGTGTACATGCTTTTGTAGACAACTTCTTTTCAAATAAAGAAATACAAGATTATTATGCGGTTATAGATAAAGGTGAGAAAAAAGACGGAGAATACTTGTATACTTTTAAAGGGTATACAGAAGATGGAAAGTTACAGGTTATTAAAAGAATGATGAACCGTGAATTGCATACGGGGGCGTTTATAAAAATTTATGCAAAAGGTATGCAAGGAAAAGGATGGGCTGAAATCCCGAAAGAATCCATTCCGCAAAAAGCGTTGGAAAAAATAGAAAAACCATAAAAGGAGCGACTCATTCGCTCCTTTTTTAGTACGTTAAAATAGTGATAGATGTCTTCTCTTTGTGAGAAATAATTTTTGCACGTCCACCAATTGGAAAAGTGAAAATCGGGGTTGTATGCCCGAAACTTGCGTTTGCAATGATAGGGATATGTGCAAGTTCAGGTTTTGAAGCAATCATTTCTTGAATGTCTTCTATCGTACATTCTGCACCTTTTTGCATCTTTCCTATAACGATTCCCTTTATGTATTCAAAACCTTTCTGCTGCATAAGGGAATGTAAATAACGATCAAAAGTTTTAAGAGTAGATGTTCCAGTTAAACTATCTTCTTCAATAAATAAAATTTTCTCCTTTAAATTTGGCATATATGGTGTACCTTGCAGTAAGTTAAATGTGCTCATATTGCCACCGATAATATCTCCCGTAGCTTCTCCTTCTTGAATTGAAACATATCCTTCATTTTTAATAAATTCTCGATTTTCCTGATCTATATACCAAGAATCATCGCTCCATGTTTCAGATGGAAGGACTTCAATAGGCTCATTAGAAGTTAAGCACTTTAAAAAGTAATCGGTTGTATACCCGAGCCCTTTCTCCATTCCAAACGAAGAGAAATGGGGTCCTGAATATGTAACAAGCCCTGTTTTTGCGTAAATTGCATTATTTAAGGCAGTAATATCAGAATAACCACAGAAAAATTTCGGATTTTCACGAATTAAATCATAATCGAGATGTTTCAATAAACCATTTGAGTTGTATCCGCCAAGTGTAGTCAAAATAGCTTTTACATTAGAGTCTCGAAATGCTTCATGGAGGTCTTGAATGCGGGAAGAAATAGAGGAGGAAGCAAATCGATCTATCTCATCAGCATATTTTGAGAATGTAACTTGAAAGCCCATGTCAGTTAATCTTTTTATAGCAAGTTTTCTATTTTCATTTGAAACAATACTTAAACTACACGATGGTGAAATCACTCGTATTTCAGCACCCTTTTTTAACTTTGTTGGTATCACTACATTCACCTCTTTAATTGAAAGAATATTTAGATTTAAAAAATATTTTATCATATGAAATAAAGTAGAAGTGAATTATTTTTTGAAATGGAGTTTTCCTGATTTTTCAGCAGACAGACAGAGTCTTTTTTTGATATGATAGGAAAAGTGATTTATTATAAGTAGTATTTAATATCTATAACATTTGAAAGGTGTGCAAGACGTGGAGAAACAACTTGCAGGCTTGCCGGTACACGTTCATTTCGTAACAGAAATCCGTGAAGGGGCGAGGAAGGAAACCGTTGCTTTTGAAGCAAATGGTCAATACTATGTAAAAGGTCAAGGTACATATGTAACATTCCAGGAGCCGAACGAACAAGGCGAAGTGAAAACAATTATTAAAATTCAAGATGAACAAGTTCTCATTATGCGTTCAGGTGCTGTTTCTATGCGTCAGACGCATGTGAAAGGTGAATGGACAACTGGTACGTATACGAGTGAACTTGGTACGTTTGCATTGCAAACAAAGACTGATAACGTTCTTTTTAAATGGTCGGATGAAAAGAAAAAAGGACAACTCTTCTTAACGTACGCATTGCTTCTAAGTGAACAAGAAGCTGGCAGATATACTATTACAATTAATTTGAAGGAGGCAAAATAATGAATTCCTTAGAACAGGTAAAAGGATTGATTAAAGAAGAAATTCAGGCTGCTGTATTAAAGGCAGAATTAGCGACAGAAGAACAAATTCCAAACGTTGTATTAGAATCTCCAAAAGATAAAACAAATGGTGACTTCTCTACAAATATGGCAATGCAACTTGCACGCGTTGCGAAAAAAGCACCTCGTATGATTGCAGAAGAACTAGTTGCAAACTTCGATAAAGCAAAAGCTTCTATTGAAAAAATCGAAATCGCTGGTCCTGGTTTTATTAACTTCTATATGGATAATAGCTACTTAACAGATTTAATTCCAACAATCGTAAACGCTGGTGAAGCTTACGGTGAAACGAATACTGGTAAAGGTGAAAAAGTACAAGTTGAGTTCGTATCTGCGAATCCAACAGGTGACCTTCACTTAGGACATGCACGCGGTGCGGCAGTAGGTGACACTTTATGTAACCTATTAGCAAAAGCAGGATACGATGTATCTCGTGAGTACTACATTAATGACGCTGGTAACCAAATTCATAACTTAGCTCTTTCTGTTGAAGCTCGTTACATGCAAGCTTTAGGCTTAGAGAAAGAAATGCCAGAAGACGGATACCATGGTGCGGACATCATTGGAATCGGTAAACGTTTAGCAGAAGAGTTTGGCGATCGTTATGCGAAAGCTGATGAAAAAGAAAGCTATGAATTCTACCGTGAGTACGGTTTAAAATATGAATTAGCAAAACTTCAAAAAGACTTAGAAAGCTTCCGCGTTAAATTTGATGTATGGTTCTCAGAAACATCATTATACAAAAACGGGAAAATTGATCAAGCTCTTGCGGTATTAAAAGAGCGTGACGAGATCTTTGAAGAAGACGGCGCAACTTGGTTCCGTTCAATGACTTACGGCGATGATAAAAACCGTGTATTAATTAAAAATGATGGTTCTTACACGTACTTAACGCCAGATATCGCGTATCACCGTGATAAATTAGAGCGTGGTTTCGATAAGTTAATTAACATTTGGGGTGCTGACCATCACGGTTATATTCCACGTATGAAAGCTGCTATTCAAGCACTTGGTTACGATAAAGAAACACTTGAAGTAGAAATCATCCAAATGGTACAACTGTATCAAAATGGTGAAAAAATGAAAATGAGTAAACGTACAGGTAAAGCAGTTACACTTCGTGAGCTTATGGAAGAAGTAGGCGTGGACGCAATGCGTTACTTCTTCGCAATGCGTAGCGGTGACTCTCATTTAGACTTCGATATGGACTTAGCTGTATCAAAATCTAATGAAAACCCAGTATACTATGCACAATACGCTCACGCTCGCGTATGCAGTATCCTTCGTCAAGGTGAAGAATTAGGATTAGCTACAGGCGGAGACGTTAACTACAAACTTGTTACTTCTGAAAAAGAAGTAGAGTTACTGAAAAAACTTGGTGAATTCCCAGCGGTAGTTGCGGATGCAGCACAAAAACGTCTACCACACCGTATTACAAACTATGCATTTGAATTAGCAGCAACATTACACAGCTTCTACAATGCAGAAAAAGTATTAAACCAAGATAATTTAGAATTAAGTAAAGCTCGTTACGAGTTAATGAAAGCAGTACGCACTACACTTCAAAATGCATTAGCAATCGTAGGAGTATCTGCACCAGAAAAAATGTAATTAAGAAAAGCGGAAGCGGCTCGTTTAGAATAGGAGGGGGATGGAGCTCCTGACAGAGAGGCGTACTTTGCCTCGGAGGAAGGCGCGAAGCCACCGAGTATTCTAGCCGCTGGAGCTAGACAATTAAGAAAAGCGGAAGCGGACTTTCGTTTTTAAATAAAAGGCAATCACACGATGTTGTGATTGCCTTTTTATGTGGAGATAATAAAAAATAAAATTTTATCAAACAAAAAGGGAATTTGCGTCGTCTTATATAAATGACAGGAGGCTTATGATGGAAGAAAAGGTAGAAGAATTAATTGATATATATAAGAAGCAAATATATTCCTTATGCTATAAGTTAGCAAAGACGAAAGAAGACGCGGAAGATATTTTTCAAGAGACATGGATAAAAGTTTTTTCATCGCGGCACCAACTTTCTTACGTGGAGAATTATAAAAAATGGATTACTACAATTTGTGTTCGTACGTTTTATGATTTTTATCGTAAGAAAAAAAGGTGGAAAGATCGAATATTGGATTTGTTTCATAAAGAGGATGGTGGAGAAATAGATTTCGCAGATGATGTGAATATATCAGAAGAATTTATTCAAAAAGTGGAAGCGGAAATGATACGGGAAGTTATACAGCTATTGAATGAAAAATATAAAACCGTGCTCGTACTCTACTATTATGAACAATACTCTTATAAAGAAATGAGCGAAATATTAAATATACCGATTGGTACGGTAAAGTATCGGCTTAATTATGGGAAAAAGAAAATGCGAGAACATTTGGAGGGGTTCGTTCATGAAGGAAGATAAATTTGAACAGAAAATAAAGAGCAGTTTAGCAGAAGAGATAACTCCAAGCGAAGAGCTAATAAATAACACGAAGCAGGGCGTGCGAAAGGCTCAGAAGTTAGAGAGGAAATGGATGATTTGTATTCATACCATTTGGATTGTTTTGCTAACAATTGTTATAGAACAATTTGTCACTCATTTGGATTATAAAATTCCTATGTTAATAGCCATTGTGATTATGATGCATGTATACATTCCGATATATGTTGTAATACAGTCATTTTTAAAGAAGGAGTATAAATTACATGAATGAGTTCGCTAATCCGTTTGTACTATTTGAAGTAGCTGGAGTGACGATGTTTTTAGCTTTTATAGCACTTTTAATATGTGTTGCATCATGGGTATATACAGATGCTAAAGCACATCAAATGAGTAAAGGATGGAGTGTCTTAGCGGTTATATTTCCATTTTTTATCGGTTTTTTGTTATATATGGTAAGAAGAAGTAAAAAGAAAGTTGAAGGAGAATATAAGATGAACTTTGTTAAAAAACAGAAAGTAACATTAGTTGCGATATTGGCAAGTACAATGTTTGTATTACTTAGTGGTTTTGCTTTTGCACAAACGTTAGATGACGCGTGGAAAGCAGGAGATATATATTTAGAAAATGAGAAGCAAGGGGAGACAAGTTACGAGGCAAAATTCTCATCATGGGATATTGCCGGTAAAGATATTGAACTTCAGTATGAGAAGGACACAGAAGTGACATTTTCTTATGAGACAGATGCAAAACGAGGGAACTTATGCTTTAGCGTGTATGAAAGACGAGGAGAAGGTATAAAAGAGTTAAAGGAAATCTGTGAATCGAAAAAAGGTAGTTTTACAGTTACTTTAAAAGCAAATGAAGAGTATGTATTGAATATAAGTGGATTAAAAGTGAAAGATGGATTCGTAAAAGTGAATTGGCAAGAGAAATAAAAGGGGCCCTATAAAGGACCTCTTTTTTATTGAATAGTATAAGTAACAGAAAAACTAACAGGACTATAGTAAACGTAAGGTGCATGAAATTGAACATACATATTTCCATCTGTTTTTGCAGTGAAAATTCGGCCGTAACCATCAGAATAACGTCCAATTAGGTTATGATTTGAGTCATAAACACTGTAACTAGGAGTTTTGCTGTTAGGATGAATTGTTAGTTCTTGTCCTTTTTGAAGGAAAATAGGTTCTTGTTCAGAACTACCTCCAGTTTGCAAAGAATAAAATTTTGTAAAGCTTTGTTCTTGAGCGGCAGCAGCGACTTTTGTTTCAGGAATAAACGCAGTAGCTCCAGTAATTCCTGCTAAAGTTAATGCACTTGCTAAAATCATTTTTTTCATAATAGAAAAAGCCTCCTTATTAGTTGTAATCGGTGTTGTTACATTTAATATTGTATACGATAATGGGTAGGATAAAATATGCTTTTATGCATATATATTTTTTCTCAATAAAAGACCACTGATAAAATCAGTGGTCTTTTAAATGATTAAGCAGCTTTCTGTTCAGTTTGAGGAACAGGTTTTTGAAGCGAGTTATAAACTCCTGTTCCGATAACGTCTAATGCCATTCTCATTCGTTCAGGTGAAATGTTTTCTAATACGTTATCTTGAGGTGTATGGTATACCTTCTCAATATGATAGATTAATGGATTCCAACTATCGACACCCATCCAAATGAATAGAGCAGCAGGAATACCAGCTTCAGCAAATGGAACATGATCACTAGAACCAAATTTACCTTGTAGGACGAGGTCATTATTTAGTTGTTTACCTGCTTGCAAGGCAGCATCTGTTACAAAGTTTGTAGAGCCATCAGGTGTCATAGCGTATAAATTCTTTGCTTTATCATAATTTGTTGCAACCATGTCGGCGTTAAAGACACCTAAAATACGGTCGCGTTCTTTCTGGGATAGACTATTCACGTAATAATCCGAACCAAGTAATCCAGTTTCTTCAGAACCAAAGGTAATAAAGCGAATTTCTTTATCAGTTTCTACATTTTGAAAAGCACGAGCTAGTTCTAATACTAATCCAGTTCCAGAAGCATTATCATTTGCGCCAGGTGCTCCGACAACACTATCATAGTGCGAGCTTACAACGACTGCTTTCTCATTACCTGTACTCTTTTTTGGTTTCTTTTTGGCGATAACATTTAGAGATGTTAATTTAGATTCATGTCTCGCTTTTAGGGAAAGAATTGTTGTCCCTTTTTTAGCGATTTCTTCTTTAAATGCATTTCCTTGCGCATAAGCAAGACCAAAGACAGGGATAGATTGCTTTTTCGTTAGGCGGGGATTGAAGGTTTGTCCATAATTTCCGCGTCCGCCAATTAAACTGTATAAAAGAACACCTTTTGAACCTTTGCTAACAGCATTTTCAACTTGTTTATTATAGTCTGTAACTGTCGTTCCTCTTTCAAATAAAACAATTTTACCGTTTACTTCATTTGGAATATCTTCTAATTTTGTCCCACCTTGAACAAAGATAAGGGGAGCTGTAACAGCTTCTGTAGAAATGAGTGCATTAGGAGCAGCACCAGCTTGCCAATTACGTTTTGTTGATAGTGGTGATTCAATGAATCCAACGTATTGATCGGGCACCTGAAATGGTTGATATTCTACGTCATAGCCCATTGATTTAAGCTGCATACCAATGTAACGAGAAGCCCATTCTTCGGATTTTGTTCCACCGGGGCGAGGACCAATTGTTTCAGATAAGAAACGAACATGTTCAATCGCGCGGTTTGGATCAATCTGTTTTGTAATAGATGGAGTTTGTGTAACCTCTGACGTGGAATCCGCTTTTGCTTGCCCAATTGGAGCTAAGCTAACAGCGAGTGATACAGCAAGCAAAGAGCTTACTATTTTTTGTTTCAATGATTTTCTCATTTTTTCCTCTCCTATTCTTCTATTCTCTGTGACTGACAAAAGAAGACGGATAATGACTTTATTTTACCTTCGAGTCTTTTATTTTTCAATATTCTGACATTGAGAAATAAAAACAATATATGCATATTTGCATATTTTTGAGGAAGATATGTATGCTATCATTTTAAACGAAGGTTCGCTTTCTACTCTGAAAGCTCCTACATTGCATGAATCTAGTGTACCCAAACTTTAGATTATGTAGAGAAATGGAACCACTGTAGGGTTTCATTTCTCATGTTTGAATCAGTTGATGGTAATTATGTTTCCGCATTTCATAATTATTATCAGTGATATATGTAAGGCATCCATATGAAAATAAGAGGCTGTTCAAAGGTTTTCCGTACCTTTGGGCAGCCTCACCCCGTTAAAAGGACGATACTTTATGTATCGTCCTTTTTGTATAAAAAAACATCCAATCAATTGAGAGATTGATTGGAGGTGAAAAAATTATTAATAATTTTTTTTGCGTTTTGTAGCCAAAATACTTAATAATCCAGCTAGTAGAAGAAGGATACCTACTATTTGTGTAGGGTCTTCTTTATGACCTGTATTTGGAAGGTGTTTATCCGTATTTCGATCATCTTGCTGTTTGTTATCTGTTTTATTCGATGTTTCTTCGGAAGTTCCGTTTTCGTGTTTCTCAGATGTTTCATTGCCTTTGTTCTCTTCTTTATTTGGAGGAGTAACTGGCTTGTCATCTCCACCTGACGAAGATTCAATCTTTTTATTTGAAACTGTAATTTGTAGTGGTGTAGCTTGGGCTTTATCAATTGTAAAGTTTATTGGTGATGCATCTAATTGATAGCCTTTAGGAGCCTGTGTTTCTACTAATTGATAATTACCAGGTTTCAAATCATTTACGATTACTTTTCCGTGTTGGTCTGTTTTTAAACCTTCTCGGATGATTTTTCCATCTTGGTCTAAAATATTGAAAATGGCACCTTCAAGTGTTCCATGGTGATCAATATCAACTTTAGTTAACTCAATTGAACCTGTTGTTAAACTATTTAAAGCTGTAACAGAGGTAATCTGAGATTGTCCTTTCGTAATTGTGAAAGGAATTGGTTTAATGTTTAAATCATAGCCAGTTGGAGCTTTCGTTTCAATGAACTGATAATCTCCCGGACGTAAATCAGAAACAGAAATCTTCCCATCTTTATCAGTAGTTAAATCAGAACGAACATCCTTGCCGTCCATATCTACAATTTTAAAGATTGCTCCTTCAAGAGTAGTACCATCGATGTCATCAACTTTAGTTAATTCAACTGCGCCTTTAGTTAAGCTGTTAGTAGCAGTAACAGAGGCGATTTTTTCTTGTCCTTTTTTAACTGTGAACTTAATAGGTGTTTTGTTTAAGTCATAGTGTTCAGGAGCTTTCGTTTCGATAAACTCATAGTCTCCTGGCGGTAATTCATCCACAACTAAACGGCCGTTTTTATCAGTAGTTAAATCGGTAAGAACATCGTGTCCATCCTTATTAACAATTTTAAATACTGCACCTTCAAGTGTTGTGTTTTGCTTAGCATCATCAACTTTAATTAACTCAACACTACCTTCCGTTAAGCTATTAATAGCTGTAACGAAGACATGCTTTGTTTGACTTCTTTCGATTGTGAACTTAATTGGTTCTTCATTTAAGTCGTAATGTTTAGGAGCTTTTGTTTCAATAAATTGATAGTCTCCTGGTTGTAAGTCTTTAGCGATGATTTTTCCGTCTTTATTGGTAACTAAATTCGTACGAATGTCGTTACCGTTCAGATCAGTAATTTTAAATACCGCACCTTCTAGCATTTCTTTCTTATCTATAGAGTCAACTTTCGTTAATTCCACGCCACCTTTTGTTAGGCCATTCTTAGCAGTAACAGAAGCGTGAGTTAGTTGACTTCTTTCGATAGTGAAGCTAATAGGTGTTTTATTTAAATCGTAATCTTTCGGAGCTTTCGTTTCAATGAATTGATAGTCTCCTGGGCGTAAGTTTGTAGCAGTAATCTT
Organism: Bacillus cereus group sp. MYBK108-1; assembly: GCF_051917185.1. Classification (NCBI taxonomy): domain Bacteria; kingdom Bacillati; phylum Bacillota; class Bacilli; order Caryophanales; family Bacillaceae; genus Bacillus; species Bacillus cereus group sp. MYBK108-1. The sequence continues at coordinate 99,340 of NZ_JBQAHZ010000018.1, read as the reverse complement.
CCCATCTTTATCAGTAGTTAAATCAGTGCGAACAATTTTACCTTTCGCATCGATGATGTTAAACACTGCATCAGAAAGTTTTGTATCTGGATTTATATCATCTACTTTTATTAATTCTACAGAACCCTCAGTTAAGCTATTTGTAGCAGTAACTTGGAGCTTTTCTTTTTGGCTTTTCTTAATTGTAAACTTAATAGGTGTACTATCTAATTTATAGTGTTCAGGAGCTTTCGTTTCAACAAACTGATAGTCCCCAGGACGTAAATCAGAAACAGAAATTTTTCCGTGTCCATCTGTTGTAAGCTCAGTACGAATGTCTTTACCATTCAGATCAGTAATTTTAAATACCGCATCTTTAAGAGCAGTACCATCTACATCATCCACTTTAGAAAGTTCCACAGCGCCTTTCGTTAAGCTATTTGTAGCTGTAACGGAGATAGGATCAGCTTGGCTCTTTGTAATTGTGAATGGAATTGGCTCTTTGTTTAAATCGTAGTGTTTCGGAGCCGTTGTCTCGATGAATTGATAATCACCAGGACGTAGGTCAGAAACGCTAATTTTACCTTGTTGATTCGTAACAAGATTTTTGCGAATTACAGTACCATTCATATCCACAATTTTAAATACTGCGCCTTCAAGAGTAGTGCCATCGACGTCATCCACTTTAGAAAGTTCCACGCCGCCTTTTGTTAAACTATTTTTCATAGTAACGGTAGCAATATCTTTTTGGCTTTTTTCAATTGTAAATATAATTGGTTTTTTGTCTAAATCATAGTGTTCAGGAGCCGTTATTTCAACGAATTGGTACGTACCAGGACGTAAGTTTTCGATAACGATTTTACCTTCACTGTTTGTTTTTAAATCTGTTTTAAGTACTTTGCCATCTTGATTTAGTAAATTAAATACCGCATCGGCAAGTTTTGTTTGAGTGTTTAAATCATCAACTTTAAGTAATTCGATACTACCTTGTTTTAAGCTATTTGTAGCAGTTAAAGAAATAGCTTTCTTCTGTCCTTTTTCAATAGTGAATTTGATTGGTGTTTCATCTAAAACGTAATGCTTCGGAGCTTTCGTTTCGATAAATTGGTAATCACCAGGACGTAGGTCGTTAATTTCGATTATTCCTTGTTCATTTGTAACAAGGTCTTTATGAACTACATCACCATTCATATTAACAATTTTAAATACTGCATCTTTAAGAACAGTGCCATCAACATCATCAACTTTAGCAAGTTTAACTGCACCCTTTGTTAAAGCATTTGTAGCAGTGACATGAAGAGTTTCAGTTTGGCTCTTTTTAATTGTAAATACGATAGGTTTTTTATCTAAATCGTAATGTTCAGGAGCAATTGTTTCAACGAATTGATACGTACCAGGACGTAGGTTTTCAACAACAATTTTACCTTCATCATTTGTTTTTAAGCCTTCTTTAACTAGCTCTCCGTCTGCATCTAATAAATTAAATACGGCGTTAGCAAGTTTTGTATTTATATCAATATCGTCAATCTTTGTTAGTTCAACGCTACCGTTTTTCAAAGCATTTTTGCCTGTAACATTGATCTCTTTCGTTTGACTTCTTTCAATTGTAAATGGAATCGTTGTTTCATCTAATACATAGTGCTCAGGAGCTTTTGTTTCAATGAACTGATAGTCTCCAGGGCGTAAATCAGAAACAGAAATTTTACCGTTTTTATCTGTAACAAGATTCGTATGAACTTCCTTACCATTCATATCAACAATCTTAAAGATTGCACCTTCGAGCATCGTACGATCGATGTCGTCAATTTTTGTTAATGTTACTGCACCTTTCTTTAAACTGTTAGTAGCAGTAACAGTAATATTCTCTTTTTGACTTTTTTCGATAGTGAATGGAATAGGGTCTTTGCTTAAGGTATAGTCTTTTGGAGCTTTTACTTCAATAAATTGATAGTCTCCAGGACGTAAATCAGAAGCAGAAATTTTACCGTTTTTATCAGTCGTTAAACCTTTGCGAATTACCTTTTTAGTATCATGAGCGTCAACGATTATAAATTCTGCACCTTCAAGAATAGTGCCATCAACATCATCAACTTTTGTTAAAGTGACGCCACCTGTAAGTAAACTGTTTTTTACAGTAACAGGGATAGGAAGATCTTCCTTACTACCTTTTTTAATTGTGAACTTAATAGGTGTTTTGTCTAATTTATAATGTTCAGGGGCTTTTGTTTCGATAAATTGATAATCCCCTGGTGCTAAATCAGGAATAACTAATACTCCGTAATCATCTGTTGTTAAATCTTTCATAATTTCTTTGCCAGTTGCATCTTGCAATGTGAATACAGCGCCGGCAAGAGCTTTACTACTTTCCACATCATCTTCTTTAATAAGTTTAACTTTTCCTTTCGTTAAACTATTTTTAAATGTAAGTGGAAGGAGTTTTTGTTGTCCTTTTTCGATTGTAAATTCAATTGGTTCTACATTTACATCGTAATAAGTTGGAGCCTTTGTTTCGATAAGCTTATAGTTACCAGGACGTAAGTCATCTACAACTAGCATTCCTTTACTATTCGTAACAAGGTCCGTACGAACATCTTCATTAGTATCTCTATTAACGATTTTAAATACTGCACCTTCAAGTGTTTCCTTTTCATCTGCAGCATTCACTTTTGTTAACTCAATACCGCCTTTTGTTAAGCTGTTTTTAGCGGTAACAGTAGCCTGAGTTGTTTGACTTTCTGTAATCGTAAATTTAATTGGTTTTGTATTTTTGTCGTAATACTTCGGTGCTGTTACTTCGATAAATTTATAATCGCCAGGGCGTAAGCCAGTAGCGATAGCTTTACCATCCGCACCAGTTTTTACATTTTCGCGAATAACTTTCTTTTCATCATTTGCATCAACAATTTTAAATACAGCACCTTCAAGAGCTGTACCATCGATATCATCAACTTTTGTTAATTCAACATCTCCTGGTTTTAAAGCATTTTCAGCTTTCACAAGTAGAGTTTCTTTCTGACTTCTATCGATTGTAAATTCAATAGGTTCTGCTCGTAAAACGTAATGTTCAGGAGCAGCTATTTCAATAAATTTATACGTACCAGGACGTAGGTTACTAACTTTAACTTTACCGTGTTTATCAGTAGTTAAGTTAGTGTGAGGGGAAACGTCATTATTATTTGTATCGACAAGTTTGAATACAGCACCTTCTAGTGGTTTTTTCTCACCAAACTCATCAACTTTTAATAATTCAACCTCGCCCGTTTTTAAGCTGTTATTTGCCGTAACAGTAGCAAGAGCTTGTTGGCTTTTATCAATTGTAAACTCGATAGGGTTTGTACTTAACGTATAATCCTTAGGAGCTTCTGTTTCGATAAATTTATAAGCACCAGGCTCTAAATCTTTAACGGTAACTTTTCCATCTGAACCTGTTTTTATATTTTCACGAATTACTTGTTTCTCGTCATTCGCATCGACAATTTTAAATACAGCACCTTCAAGGGCAGTGCCATCGACATCATCGACTTTCGTTAAAGTGACACCACCTTTAATGAGGTGATTTGTCGCTGTAACAGTAAGTGCTTTCTTTTGACTTTTTATAATTGTAAACTCAATTGGTTTTTTATCTATGTCGTAATCTTTAGGTGCTTTTTCTTCGACAAATTGATAGTCTCCAGGGCGTAAATCTTTTGCTTCGATTTGTCCTTGATCATTTGTCGTTAATTTTTCATATCCACGAATTACTTTGTTATATCGATCGCGTACACTGAACTCCGCACCTGCTAAAGTTTTTCCATCTTTATCGAATTTTGTTAAAATGGCCGATCCTGGAATCAAACTGTTTGTTGCAGTTCGGTTTATTACTGTTGTTTGATCTTCTTTGATTGTGAATTGTATAGGTGTACTGTCTAATTTATAATGCTCAGGAGCAGTTGTTTCTTGTAAGTAGTAAGTTCCTGGTTTTAAATTATCTACAGTAATTTGTCCTTGATTATTTGTTGTTAATTTTTCGTGTTCTGAAATTATTTTTTTGTCTTTATCAAGTAGTGTGAAAACGGCACCTTGCAGTGTGACGTTTTTATTCAGGTCATCAGACTTTGTTAAAACTACTTTACCGACAAACTTCTTATTTGCAAGTTTATATGTTGTAGTCTCTTGTGTACCAAGTTCAACAATTTTCCCTTGTTTTAAATCCCAGCTAATTACATAGCCTTCAGGAGCCTTTGTTTCTTTTAATAAATATTTATCGCGTTTTAAATTATTAAATTTAGCGATACCGTCTTTGTCTGTTGTAATTTTACGTATAACAGTTTTACCTGTACGATCGTATAAAGTAAATTCTGCCCCAGCTAATAGTGCGTTCTTATTGTCGTTATCTACCTTTATAATTTCAAGGTTTCCACGGCCTTTAGTAGCAGATCCTCCGCCTGAACCAGAAGACATTCTCACTTCAATCGTTTCAGTAGTTTCTGTGTTTTTAACTGTCAACTTATTGCCTGTGATTTTCGCTTTATTACTTACTTTTTCTTTATCGTCTGCATTAATAAGTGAGCGATATTCTAAAATATAAGCTCGATCAATTTTTTTCAAGAAGGCAATTTCGAAATGTTGCTTTCCGGTATTATTGTCTGTTGTTATTTTGAGTTTATAGTCTGTTCCTTCTTTTAATTCGTTTACTGTATCTTTTGTTAAATTTCCATATGGATCAACAGTTGTAGGATATAAGTGGAATGAATCTTCCACAATTACCTGATTTTCGGTTGGATCATCTGTTACAACGGCATCTGCAATGGTTGATTGGCTTTCGTTAATTGCGATACTCCAATTAATATAGTTGTCGTCTTGCACAGCTTTTTTAGTAACGAAGCTGCCACCTTTATTTACTTGAGTGTCACCTGTAAGGGTGTTTACGATTTTAGAGCCATCTTTTAAATCTGCCTCGTTTTTGTAGGTGCCTTGGATAAGTTCACCATCAAGGCTTGTTTTAAAGATAATATAGTAAGGTGAATTAATTGATTGTTTGAAATGAACCTTTAGGGTGTTTTTATTTTTCTCTGTAGGTTCTTCAAGTTCATATTTCTCAGTTGGTACAGCATTACCAGGTTGTGCATTATCAGGATTTCCATTTAGAATCATATCACGCACTTCAATGGATCCAGGCACTAATTTTTGTTTATCTTGTATTACGTCTATAACATAAGGATCTTTAATCTCAACATTATTATAGTTAAAGCCTATTATCCAAGTAATTTCCTTCGTTTGGGCGTTATAAGAACCGTATTTATAACCATTTGCCTTTGTGAAAGTATCAGGATCGAAATTAGCTTCAACTTTATTTGATTGTGGATTAGAATCCGTATCTATCCAAGAAAGGTTACCTGTATTTTTAAATGAAGTTTTACCACTTTCTAGCTTTGTATAATCAAAGTCTGTCGTATATTTTACGACTAATGTCTTTGTCATATTAGACTGATACGTACCTATAAGAGTAATTTTGAAGCCTTTATCTGTTACATCTAAAACATAGTCAGTCCCAGCTTGAAGGGTATAATTTCCGTCTTTAATTTCTAGTTTCTTATCTTTTAATTGTAATCCACCATGATCAAAGGTGTCCGTAATAATCGCGTTGCTTAATGGATAGTTGTTATTATTTACTATAATTGTCCAAGTTGTTGTTTTGTCTTTATAATTTGTTTCAGCTTTATTATTAGATTTAATAATATTTTGCTGCTTGAAGCTAGCTTCATTTTCTTTACTTGAATCATTATCAGCTGTAACTTTATTTTTTACTTTTCCATCTTCTATAACTTTATTAGTTGGCTTGGTTTTATAGGTAATCACATAAGCACTATTAATATCATCATTAAACTGTAAATCGAATCCATTCTTCTTGTTATTTACAGTGTAATTATTAACAGCGTCTCCTGTTACAAGCGTTCCTTTTTCATTATATGAAGCGTTTTTTACAACAATAGAATTTGCATCTAGTTCGTGTGTATCGTCAAAAATATCTTTTAAAATCGCATCAGCTTTTTTGATCTCTCTTTGATCACCATTGTAAGTAATTGTCCACTCAATTGTTTGCGTCTTTGGATCATATTTACTTGTTTTATTTAAGTGTGTACCACGAGAAACCGTCACAGTAGAACTTGCGTTTTGTTGCTTTTGATTATCACTCGTTATCGTAACGTTATTTCGGAAACTTTTAATATTTTCATCAGTAATTTTTGTGGCATATTCGATTTGATATGCTTTATTGATAGAATCTTTGAAAGCAATCTCCAATTTTGAGCCATCTGATGAAATAATATTGTAATCTGTTGGCTCAGCTTCTGCACCACGCGTTACATTCCCATTAACATCAACTTCTAAATAATAAACTTTAATAGAATCTTTATTTAAGCTTGTACCTTGTGGAATGTTATCTTTAAAAACAGCGTTTTTAAGGGGGGCTTTCGTTTTGTTCATCTCTACTTTCCAATTAATTTCATTTGTATTAATTGGTCTATCAGGTAAACCCTTTTTATTCGTAGCTGTTTGTACATTAGGCTTAAAGTCAACTGTAATAGAAACATCCTTATCTTTAATCGGGAAAGGAATTTCTTGTGTTGTTGTACCTTTAATTTCAGCTTTATTAAATTCTGTCTTTAATTGTAGGTTACCAGCAACATCTGGATGCTCTTCAACATAATCGTTGAATGTCATCGTGACTTTTCCATCTTTTGTAACAGTAAAATTACCAATTTGATGGTTTTCACTATCATATAAAGGACTGTTAATTGTATTGTAAATCTTAAAATGTTTAGGAAGATCAAAAATATAGTAATCTCCATTTTTCACATTCATTGATTTTAAAAGTTCCCATGTAAACTCAATATTGGCAGGGGAATCTGTACTTGGACGGTTATCCTCTGTAAATGGTTTTCCGTCTTTATCCGTCAACTTTACACTGGTTAAAATGTTTGTTGTTATTTGCTTTGGACCTGAATTTGTATTCTCAGCAGGGTCGCTTGCTAGCTTTTGTTCTGGATTGTCAGTAGCAATTTTAGCTGCTGGGTTTTGTTCCGGATTATCAGTGGCAGTTTTAGCTGCTGGGTTTTGTTCCGGATTATCAGTAACAGGTTTAGTTGTTGGGTTTTGTTCCGCATTATCAGTAACAGGTTTAGTTGCTGGATCTTGCTCCGGATTGTCAGTAACAGGTTTAGCTACTGGATCTTGCGCTTGTTTATTAGTATCCTGTTTGGTGCTATCTTCTTTAGAGTTTTCTACTTGAACAGGAACTGATATAGGCTGAACCATTGTTCCTAAAGGAAAAGCGATTTGAACTGATTTTTCTCCAGTTTTTAAAGTTGAGTTAAACACGGTATCAACTTTAATTTTTCCTTTAGCGTCTTTCAAATTTTCTACTTGATTATTAAATATTAATTTTAATTTATTATCTTTAGCTGTTATAAAATATTGACCAATATTTTTTTGATCTGTTACTAAATCTCCTTGCAAATCTTTAGATACTTTTAATGCAAGTGGTATTTGAACTACTGCTGTATCATTTGCGTGTGCAGCTTGTTGATCCTTTATTGACCAAGCGTATTCTACTTGAATGATTGATCCTATCTTTATTAAATTGTTAGGATTTTTTGCTTCGTCAATAATATGATTCGTTGCATCTTTCATTTCAACAGTGTCAAATAAGGAATCTCCTGTTAAGGTTTCCGCTTTTACTTGATTGTATGGAAAACTAGCAAGTTGCGAAAATAGTACGAATACAATTAAACATACATTGAAAAGTTTTTTCATTTTTCCTCCTCTGAACATTCATTTGTCCATTGGGGACTTATTCCACATGAACAAATGGAATATTAAAAGTATTTGTTATAAGCTATTTATTTTTGCTATCCCTCCGTTTCTATACGCGTTCTCAGACAAACAGGATTATGTTCAAAGTAAAATTGTTTAACGTAAAACAAAATGTATATTTACACAGTTCTATGGAAATATACACAATTCGACAAAAAATGTCGAAAAAAATACTGATATAAAGAATGATATCAGACCTTTATATGTGAGATAGTTTTCATGTATATCTAGTAAAAAAGAATGGTTATAAAGGTAAGTTTTACGATACATACTAACCAATGTAGTGTATCCCTTTGTGAAGGCTTATTTTTGCCTTAAAGTTATGTGGAGATAAAAAGCTAGATAGGGTTGGTTTTGGTCAGAATGAAGACAATATGTACTTTGAAAATAGTCATTTATTTTGTCTAAAGAGAGTTGTGCGATTAGTGGACCGAAGTTGAAAGATGATAGTTTCTTACATTGTTAGAGGAATATAAGAATTACAGAATATTCGACTAACACGTTACTACGGTCATTTTTGAGACTGTTTAAACAATAAGAAAGAAGGTGTTTTTAGTTACAATATCTTTTTAGTAAAGATAAGCTTAAGTAACCTCCGCTAAAGATTATATACTTAAATGATAAAGAGTTCAACAGTAGTTCACATATTTTCCCAAAAATAAAAACGGCTGTTTTATGTGGAATAAATCTACAAAACAGCCGTTTTTGGTATTAGATTTCTGTTAAAATTATTGGTTCGCCGCGCGTTACGACAACCGTATGTTCACATTGTGCAACAAGACTTTTATCAGGTGTAACGAATGTCCAGCCGTCGTCACCACGTTCAATAATATGATCAGCTTTCATAGAGATGAACGGTTCTACAGCGATAACAAGACCGTCTTTTAGAAGCGCATTATCCATTGGATCATAGTAACTTAAAATGTGATTTGGTGCTTCATGTAAGCTAAGACCAATGCCGTGACCAGTTAAGTTTTGAATAACATTGTATCCACTTTTATGTGCGAAGTTTGAAACAGCACGACCAATTTGATTTTGTTTTGAGCCAGCTCTAACCTTTTTCATTGCTGCCCAAAATGCATCAACTGCTGCTTGGCAAAGCTTTTCTTTTGCTTCGTCTTCTCCAAGAACAAATGAGATACCTGTATCTGCATAATAGCCATCAAGTGCAGCAGATACATCGACGTTTACTAAGTCGCCTTCTTTTAATACGCGATCTCCTGGAATACCATGAGCAACTTCCTCATTTACACTAATGCAAGTTACACCTGGGAAATCATATTCTTTTTCAGGTGCAGAAATAGCACCATGCTCATCTAATACTTTTTTACCGATCAAATCAAGCTCTTTCGTTGTCATACCTGGCTTCGCTTCTTTTTTCATTTCTTCACGTGCAAGCGCAACGATGCGGCCGATTTTTCGTAAGCCTTCTAAATCTTGTTCATTACGAATAATCATGAAAACCACTGTCCTTCCTCGAATATATATCTTATCCGATTGTATCATGTTTATTTTCGTCCTGCTACTCGCTTGCGGTATGCGGGTTGATTCCTCTCATAAAGAATACATGACAATTGTCATATCGATGTCATGACGCATCATACTGTTTCCTAAGTTTTCCAAGTAATACAATGTAAATATAAGAAACAGCGGGGGTGGAGAGATGGAAAAGATTATTGAAGTAAATGGTGTTTCTAAAACATTTAAACATAAAAACGCAGTAAATAATGTTTCATTTCATGTAAATAAAGGGGAAATAGTAGCGTTACTTGGTCCGAATGGTGCGGGGAAAACAACGACGATGTCGATGATGCTTGGATTAAAGGACCCGACAGAAGGTAAGGTCTTTATATTTGGAAAGAGTCCAAAGCATAGAGATGTTCGTAATAGCCTCGGTGCGATGCTGCAAGAAGTAAGTGTCATTGATAGTATTACGGTGGAAGAGGCAATCGAGTTATTCCGTAGTTATTATACGAATCCTATAGCGAAAGAAACGTTACTGCAGCTATCAAATTTAGAATCAGAGCGAAAGCAAAGATGTGAGAAGTTATCAGGTGGGCAAAAAAGAAGGTTGAATTTTGCGCTTGCACTTGCGGGAAATCCAGATTTGTTATTTTTAGATGAGCCGACAGTCGGAATGGATATTACGTCTCGAAGAATGTTTTGGGAAACGATTCGAAAGTTAGCAAGTGAAGGGAAAACAATTATTTTAACGACGCATTATTTAGAAGAAGCAGATGCTTTAGCAAATCGTATCTTATTATTTGCGAACGGAAAGATTATCGCAGATGGTACACCAGACGAAATGAAAGCGACGATTTCGCGAAAAACAATCACATTTTACTCGAAGGAAAGCATTCCTACAAAATTACTAAAGGAATTACCAAATGTAACAGAAGTAAAGTCAAGCGAAGGACGCCTCATTTTAACAACGGAGGATACGGATGCAACTTTAAAAGCCATTTATCAAAAGAGTTTACCTGTAACAGATGTTTCAGTTGAACGTGGAAGTCTTGATGAAGCATTCGAACAGTTTGTCGCAAATCAGAAGGAGGAAATCGCATGAGAGCATTATGGATGCAATGCAAAATAGAAATTTTACGTACATTCCGCAATAAATTATTTATCTTTTTCTCATTATTAATGCCTGTTATGTTTTACTACATTTTCACAAATGTTGTTCAAGTACCACAAAACGGAGATGCGTGGAAAGCACATTATTTAATTTCGATGGCAACTTTCAGTATTGTAGGGACTGCACTCTTTAGTTTCGGTGTGAGACTTTCTCAGGAAAGAGGGCAAGGATGGACACATCTTCTAAAAATTACACCGCTTCCAGAGGGAGCATATTTAACAGCAAAAATTATCGCTCAAACAGTAGTAAATGCTTTTTCAATATTAGTTATCTTTATTGCAGGGATACTAATTAATCATGTTGAGTTAACGATAGGGCAATGGATTGGTGCGGGATTATGGTTATTGTTAGGGGTAACACCATTTTTAGCGTTAGGAACAGTAATAGGTTCCATTAAGAAGGCGGACGCAGCTGCTGGCTTAGCAAATATTTTAAATATGAGTTTAGCTATAGTTGGCGGGTTATGGATGCCGATTGAAGTATTTCCCAAAATATTAAGAACGATTGGTGAATGGACACCGACATACCATTTCGGAAGTGGTGCGTGGGATATTGTAGCTGGAAAATCAATTGGATGGGAAAATATCGCGGTATTAGGAGGTTATTTCCTTATATTTGTTGTAGTATCAATATATATAAGAAAAAGACAGGAAGCGGTATAAATGATAGAGAAGAAGAGGATTGAGATTTTTCCGAAACATATGGGATTCTTCCCGTATATGTGGTTTGTTTATCTATTATTTCCAATTTATCACTTAGCGCAGGCATCAGGATGGAAGCTTGTAATAGGAAGCGGTATGTTGATAATTTTTATCGTCACATACCGTCAGCTTTATTTTGTTCAGAGGACGTTTGTTTTTTGGGCGTGTATTCAAATGGTACTCATCTTTTTATTTGCTTTATTTTATAATCCTTTTATGATATTTTTTGGCTTTTTCACAGCAAGTGCGATGGGATTTGCGCCAAATAAGAAAGTATTTCGAGTGCTGTTATGTTCGTTAGTTATCATGCTTGGAGCATTTTTATTTGTAAATATGAATCAACTAACAACTACAAGTTTAGTAAATATCGTTCCAATGTTTATTTTAATGATTCTTACGCCATTTGGTATGCGCAATTTTAATCAGAAAAAGATGTTAAGAAATCAATTGGATCAGGCGAACGAGCAAATTAAAGACTTAGTAAAACGTGAAGAACGGCAGCGGATTGCAAGAGATCTTCATGACACATTAGGGCATACGTTATCTCTTATTACTTTGAAAAGCCAGCTTGTAGAGAAGTTAATTGTGAAAAATCCAGAGCGTGCAAGTGCGGAAGCGAAGGAAATTACACAAACGTCTCGTACAGCCTTAAAACAGCTGAGAGAATTAATTTCTGATATGCGTATGATTACGGTAGAAGAAGAGCTAGAGCAAATAAAAGCGATCTTACAAGCAGCTAATATTGAATTAGAAGTGAGGCAAGAAGCAAGATCGAGCTCGTTATCACCAATTGAACAAAATATTGTCGGGATGTGTTTACGTGAGGCCGTTACAAATGTTGTAAAACATAGTAAGGCAACGCGGTGCGCAGTTTCTGTATTAGAATCACAAGGTGAACTGATTTTGAAAGTAGAAGATAACGGAATCGGTTTAACAGATCAAAATCATGATGGAAATGGTATTCGCGGCATGAAAGAACGAATTGCTCTTATTGATGGATTTGTTGAACTAGGTACAATCAATCCAGGGACGTTATTAACGGTAAAAGTTCCAGTTGTTATTAGAACAGGAAAAGATGAGGTGAGGGCATGATTCGAATTATTATTGCAGAAGACCAGCGGATGCTTCGTGGTGCATTAGGGGCCCTGCTTGATCTAGAAGATGATATCGAAGTAATTGGGCAAGCTGCGAACGGGGAAGAGGCGTTAGAATTGATTGAATCGTTAAAGCCAGATGTAAGTATTATGGATATTGAAATGCCGATTCAAAGTGGATTGGATGTCGCTGAGACTTTAAAGAAAGAAAAATCATCATGCAAAGTAATGATTTTAACAACATTTGCACGGCCGGGATATTTTGAAAGAGCAATGAAAGCTGGTGTGCACGGCTATTTATTAAAGGATAGCCCAAGTGAAGATTTAGCGGCAGCAATTCGTAATGTAATGAAGGGGAAACGAGAGGTCTCCCAAGATTTAATGTTTGGCTTATGGCAGGAGCAAAATCCGTTGTCAGATCGCGAAAAGGAAGTACTGTTGCTTGCGAAAGAAGGAAAGACGGCAAACGAAATTGCGAAGGCACTTTATCTTTCGCCGGGTACAGTACGTAATTATATTTCTGAAGTATTAGCGAAGCTTGATGCGAAAAATAGAATTGAGGCAATTACAATTGCGGAAGAAAAGGGTTGGATATAAAAAGAAGGTTACCTATGAGAGGTAACCTTCTTTTTATAATTATTGTACTTCTATTACTTGATTTACTTTTTGTAACGGTTTGTAACCGTGTGCTTCAAATGCCTTTGCAAATTCATTTGATACGGCAGTGCCATATAAATCTTTGGCAGCTTGTACGATATGAGATTGAAGTGATTCAAAGTCTTCAGCGGAAGTTGCATAATTTTGCAATGCACGCATAACAACTTTACTTACTTTTTCATTTCCTTGTTTTTGAACAGCAACACCGTTATATGTTTTACCTTCAGCTAATTGATATAATACGTGACTGATAATACCAGAATTCACGTGTGATTCTTGATTATTACCATCGTTATAGAAATCTTGTAAATTTGTATATAGTTTATGACCGCCGTCACCAATTTCCCTTGGGATATCACGAATTGTTAGGCCACCTAATGTATCGCCCATAATCCAGTTTCCTTTATCTTTCTTTACGTAATATTCGATTTGTGTACCCCAGAAATCCGCTAATCCCTCGTTTAGTGCAGATGTTTCAGCGCTTGGATATCTCACGACTTTATTTTTCGTCGTGCCACTGAATACAGCATGTCCAAATTCATGAGCTGTTACATCAAGAGCGGATGTTAGTTTTCCGTCTAAACCATCACCAAATACCATTTGGTTCCAAGCGGGATGCCAAAATGCATTTACATAGTCTTCTTTTACACCATCACTAACTTCAGTAGAATCAAAACCGTGTACACTAGCAACAACTTTTGAATCTTTATTGTCGTAACTTTTTAGATTATGTTCTTTCTTAAAGTAATCGTAAATATCACTCATGTTCTTCATAGCGCCCGCGGCTTCTTTATCTGCAAAATTAGGAGTACTACTTGAAATTAGTGTCCCTGGATAACCAGCTTGACTATATCCTCCAAGGGAATCGGCGTAGTTTGCATTATAAATATAAATACCATTTCCGCGTGATAAATCCGCTAAATAAAATTTTCCATCAGTTCCTTTGGCAATATTGAAAGAGATGTTTTCTTGAAGTGCATTTTTCCCAGTTCCTTGCTCACTTGCAGGGGATAATCTAGGTGATGTTACTTGATTTATAGTCTTATTCTCTTTGTTTTTAATGAACTTTTCTTGGAAAAGTACTTCTCCAGTTTTTAAATCAACGATAGCATTGCCGTTTATAATTTGTTCATTGTTTTCATAAGTAAATGTAATAACAGTTGCGAATGTATAATAGCCATCTTTTTTCTTATAAACAACGGTTTCGCTAGAGAATTCTGTCTCAACTGCATCGCTTGGAATTTGAACTATATCGCGTAATTTAGATTTTACTTCATTTTTCGACAAAAAATTTGTTATAGTAAGATTAGGTTGTTGATTTAAATTTTGAACAACTTTACCACTAACAGTTGTGATTACTCCATTTTTATCTACTTTTACAATGAGATCTTGGCCATATACTTTATAGTTTTTATATGTTTGTGCAAGGCGAACTTCGGTTTGATTTTCTTTGGTTTCTTTATTTGTAGGTTGGAAATCTACATTTTTTTCAGTAGTGACTTGTTCTTGTTGAGCTTTCGCCCCATTTACCTCACCTTTTAAATACTTTTTAGCAATATTTTCTTTCGTATCATTTTGAGGTTGTGTTAATTTCCCGATTGTTAAACCAGGCTGAGCAATTTCAACTTTGACTGCACTTTTGTCTAATTCTTGAGCATGAATAGCTTCTGTTGATAAAGGGCAAAGAAGACCGAATGTAACGAAAGCACTAGCAAGTTTTCTATAATTCATCTATAACACTCCTAATCTATTATTGTATGTGAGATGAATTGTATGAAAAATTTGCCGAATTTTATATATATTATGCATTATTTCATATCAAAAATTGTCGAATTCACATTATTGTAGTGGTATGACAACTCAAAAAATTAGATTGTTCTAATGGGATGGTGAGTAAGTATGCACGCAGAAAAATTAGGAAGTGAAATTAAGAAAATTAGGGTGATGAGAGGATTAACACAGAAACAGTTATCCGATAATATATGTCATCAATCGGAAGTGAGTAGAATTGAATCGGGTGCGGTATACCCAAGTATGGATATATTGCAAGGTATCGCAGCAAAATTACAAGTTCCTATTATTCATTTTTATGAGGTACTCATTTATTCCGATATTGAAAGAAAAAAACAGTTTAAAGATCAAATCATTATGCTTTGTAAGCAAAAAAGATATAAAGAAATTTATAATAAAGTATGGAATGAGCTGAAAAAGGAAGAATATCATCCTGAATTCCAGCAATTTCTTCAATGGCAATATCATGTAGCAGCTTACATATTAAAGAAAATCGATTACGAATATTGTATTTTAGAATTAAAAAAATTGTTAAATCAACAGTTAGCTGGAATAGACGTATACCAAAATCTTTATATAGAAAATGCGATTGCAAATATTTATGCTGAAAATAGCTATTTTAAGAAGAGTATTGAGTTATTTGAAGATATATTAAAACAATTAGAGGTATTGCATGATAATGAAGAATTTGAAGTGAAGGTAAGATATAATCATGCGAAAGCATTATATTTAGATAATCAATATGAAGAGTCACTTTATCAAGTAAATAAAGCGATTGAAATATCATGCCGAATTAATAGTATGGCATTAATTGGACAGCTATATTATCAAAGAGGTGAATGCCTAGGGAAGTTGGAGTACGATGGGGCAGAGGTTGAAGATGCATATAAAAAGGCAAGCTTCTTTTTTGATATATTAGAAATGCATACATATAAAGAAGCTCTCGTAAATAAAATCAGTAGATAAATATCCTAAAAAATGGGTATGCATAATTGCATATAATAGAGATAAATTTTCATGATATATTAAAATAAAAAATGTGGGTGATGGAATATGAAGAAATTACTTATTGGTAGTTTATTAACGTTAGCGATGGCATGGGGTATTTCATTAGGCGATACGGCATTAGAGAAAAGCCATATAATTTCTCATAACGATCAAGAGGTACAATTAGCTAAAGATTTACCTTTTGAATATTAAAAAACAACCGTCTTACTTAGGCGGTTGTTTTTTTATGGAGTAACATCCAAACGTCTTTACTAGAAACAGGTTTGCTAATAAAGAATCCTTGAATGTGATCACAATTTTGTTTATGTAAAAATTCCCATTCTTCTTCCGTTTCTACACCTTCTGCAATCACTTCTAAATTTAGTTGTTTTGATAGTGTAATAATGGAAGAGACAATTGCTTCTTCTAAAGGGCTAGTTGTAATTCCACAAATAAACTCTCGAGCGATTTTTAATGTGTTGATTGGATATTTTGTTAAATAAGCTAAAGAACTATAACCAGTTCCAAAGTCGTCGATTGAAATTTGAATACCGAGATTTTGAAGTTGTTCTAGTTTTGCAACTACAGATTGATTTTGATTAATTGCGATGCTTTCCGTAATTTCAATATCTAGTGCTTCTGGTTTCAGTTCTGTTTCTTCCAATACCTTTGAAATAGTTGGGATTAAATCTGCATGGTTAAATTGAACAACAGATAAATTTACACCAACTTTTAAGTGAGAGAAACCTTGATTATGCCATCTTTTTGCCTCTAAACAAGCAGTACGTAAAATCCAATTGCCAAGTTCAATAATAAAACCAGTTTCCTCTGCTAGAGGGATAAATTGGGCAGGAGATACGATACCGAGTTTTGGATGCTTCCAACGTATTAATGCTTCAAAACCGATAATTTGTTTTGTTTTTGTGCTTACTTGTGGCTGGTATTCAAGGAAAAATTCATTTTGTTGTAATGCTTTTGAAAGTTCACCTTCTAAGAATTGAATTTCATTTTGAGCGATACTCATTTCTTTTGAGAAGAAAACAAATCTGTTTTTTCCATTTGCTTTCGCACGATACATAGCCATATCAGCATTTTTCATTAACTCATTTACATCAGTTCCATAATCAGGGTACATCGCAATTCCGATACTTGGTGTAATAGAGAGTTCTTCGCCTTGAATGAAGAATGGTTTGTTTAAAATAGTTAAAATCTGTTCAGCTATAAAAATTGCACTTTTTTCTGAGTACATTTCTGGTGATAGAATTGTAAACTCATCTCCACCTTGGCGAGCGACGATATCTTTTGAACGCAAGCAACCGCGTAATCTTTTTGCTACTTCAATTAATAATAAATCTCCAACGTCATGGCCAAGTCTATCGTTAATTTTTTTAAATCGATCTAAATCAAGGAATATGACGGCGACATCATTTGCGTTAGTTTGGGCTGTATTTAAAATGGCTTTTAAATCTTTTTCGAACTTTCGACGATTTGGTAATCCAGTAAGTGCATCGTGAAAGGCTAAATGTTCTACTTGTTTTTGTTTTTCATATAAGGTGGTAATATCACGTGCTATCCCAAACATTCCGACCACTTCTTTGTTTATAAAAGTAGGGATAAGTGTAATATGGAGATAATAATAATAGCCTTCTTGTTCTTTTGTACGAACTTCTAACGTTTGTGGCCTACCTTCCTTTGTAATTTGTAAAGCCTTCTTTAGTAGTTCGTGGTCTTTTGAATCAATGAAGTGTACCAGAGAATAGCTTGCCACTTCGCAATAATAGGCAGTAAATAAGCTTTCGCACGCCTTATTAGATTGTTGAAAAATGCCATTCATATTTAAAGAGAAAACGGCATCGGGATGGTCCTCGAATAAAGATTTATAACGTTGTTCACTTTTTGATAATGCAAATGCACCTTCTTCAACTTCGTCCTCTAGTTGTGTAGTCAACTGTTCATATGTATGAATTAGTGCTTGATTATCTTTCCACATGTAAAGTTGCCGCAAGAATAACAAAATAAGTGATAATACGAGACCGATTAACATGAATTTATCATCCCAAGGTTGAATGATAATAAAAGAAAAAGTAATAATTATACTAAAATAAGGTAGTATAAAACGTACATAATCGAATCGATAATATTTTGTTTTCGTTTCATGCTGCATTGGTTTATCTAAAATATATAGTATGGAAGAAAGTCCAATTAATAAAATAGAAGCAGTGTGTATTAAATAATTAATTTCAGCAGAAGTTTTCATCCCAAAATTCAATTGAAACAGATGAATATAACCGTATACGAGTATAATAGTGAAACCGATAATTAATGCAATTCTACTAGAAGAATATTGTTCTCTTCTATATAGGCTAATAACGGCGTAAATTACTAATGATTGTGCAATGAAATACCCAATTAAAATCCAAGTATCCTTTGTTAACATGCGGAAGCTTGAAAGGTCTAAGATAAAAGTTAAGGTGAAATAAATGTTCATAATAACAATAAAGATGCTATCGAATGAAAATTGAGCAAGACCCTTAATAGAGTAAATTTTTATAAACTTTATAGCAAATCCAACAAAGAGCAAAATATATTGTATGATAAAAAAAGGTAATGCTTTATATGAAAATATAGATTGATCATGTATAGAAAGTGAACTAAGAAATAGGGTTATCTCCATAACTAACCCACATAGGCAAGTACATAGTAATAAAATCCAAAATAGTTTATCGCTGCGTTTCATTCTCTTAATAGCTTTATATAAACAGTGACAAGAAAAAAGTGCAGCGAAACAGAATAAGAAAAGAATTCCAATCTCCTTTATATGCGATTCATTTGGAATAAAGAGTATCCAAAGAGCAAATATAGATATGTATATTATGACAAATTGTACATATTTTTTTTGATTAATCATATTATGACTCCGTTTCAATAAAGTTGAATCTCGAGGGAATGCTAATTTAAATAATAGCATATAAAATAGGATGTTTTTTACTATAAAAATTACTTTTTTGAAAAAATGGTGCAAAGTTACAATTTACCACTGTAACATTGCACCACCTATTCTTTTAATTCCTCTTATAGCAGAAAGTTCATCTATTAATTGGAATAGTGCTAAGTCTTTTTGTTTACTTTCAATCATAATATCGAAATTATGATTGTGTTTTTTTGCAATGTGTAAGAAAGGCTTAATAAACTCTAAATCGATATATTCAGCATGAGCCCTAAATTCTTTTTCCGATCTCGGGGAGGAAATGTGAACTTTAGGAGAGATATTTGTATGTGACCAAGTTTCAAAAATTGCAGGAAGCAACTCTTCTAGTGGTTCCTCGCAAAGATTGGCCATATGATGATGATAATCAAATACAAATGGAATATTTTCTTTTTGGCAAATTGATAAAGTTTCAGCGGTTGTATAGGTTTTATCATCATTTTCAAGAGTCATTTGTTTTTTTATATGTGTAGGAAGTTTTTTTATGTTTTCATGGAAGCGCTCAATTGCCTTTTCTTTATTTCCATAGGCTCCACCTACATGAATATTAATGTAAGAAGAATCTGCAATGCCTATAGCATCCAATATTTTATAATGATAAGTCATATCCGTAATAGCGTTAGTAGTAATATGTGGCTTGTCGCTTGTAAATAGCGTAAATTGATTTGGATGAAAACTTATTCGTAAATTGTGTTCTTTAATTAAAGCCCCTATTTTACGCCAAAGTGGTGTGAATACCCCAATATAGTCAAATTCGACTTCGGGATGTGTTGCAAGTGGGACGATGGAAGACGATAGGCGATATAGTGGGATTTCATGCGCTATATTGTAATGAAGGATACGTATTGTGTGCTCTAAATTTTGCCTTATAACATGGTACAGTTTGTCTTCTCGCTCTTGCTTGCTGAGTTTCTTAAAGCTTGTAAACGTCATTGTTTTGGCAGGAGAACAGTCCCAGAGTGCCATTGCATGTGAGACATATCCAAACCGTATAAGCATATGAGATACACCTCTTTTATTCATTGTCTTTCCTATAAAAAGAAAGCAAACATTGTTCCAATCCATTCCTTTCCTCTATCGATAAGAGAAGGCGGGTTTACATCGCTATAGGAAAGTACAGATGCATTCTCTAGATCTTCATGGAATTTCTTTTTTACTGTTTGAATGAAATGTTTATTATATAACAGGCAGTTTATTTCATGGTTAATATATAAACTTCTCATATCAAAGTTTGCTGTTCCGATATCGCAAATATCATCGTCTACTATAATAATTTTGGCGTGAAAAAAACCTTGTTGAAATGCATAAATATTGCAACCAGCCTGTATTAATTTTCGGCAGTACGGAAATTTGGCTTCTCGAACAAGAGGGTGATCAGCTTTTTCTGGAACAAGAATTGTGATTTGAACCCCTCTTTCTCTTGCTTTTAATAAGGCATTCATAATTTTTTTTCCAGGAATGAAATATGGTGTACCGATACAGATTTCTTTTTTTGCCGCGTTAATTAAATGTAAAAAAGTATGCTGTAAATAAGCCCCATCAGTCGGAATAAATTGATGCAGGATGGTACCTGGGTTTTGTTTTGGAAAATAAAGAGAAGCATCTAATAAATTTTGTTTCGTATCATCAAACCAGTCATGCAAAAATTGCTTTTGTAAATCTTGAACCCCTTCTCCTGTAAGACGTAAATGGTAGTCTCGCCATAATCCTAAATATTCATTATGCCCTAGATACTCTTCACCGATATTAAATCCCCCGATATAGCCGGTTTTCCCATCAATCACTGTAATTTTCCTATGATTTCGTTGATTGGCAGAAAAGAAAGGCAGAGGAAATTTTACCTTATGACAAAATGAAAAAGATACACCATGTTTTTGCAGGGAGCGAATAGCTTCGTTTGATAAAGAATGGCTGCCAAATCGATCAAGTAAAAGTCGTACTTCAATTCCTTCCTGAGCCTTATCAATCAGCAATTTTAAAAATTCACGACTGATTTTATCGTTTTTTACAATGAAGAATAAAATATGAATGTGATGCTGTGCTTGTTTTATATCAGTAAATAAAGCGTCATACAAATCTTTCCCGTATGTATAAAGGTGAAAATCACTTTGACGTAAAGGGAAAGTGCGAGAGCTTACTCGTTTTAAATGAAGAAGTCTCCCGTATGAAAGGTCAATTGTAATCCAAAGAGCAACGGATATTAACAAAAGAGATAAGTAGAGCATTAGTGAATTCCCTCCTTCGCATTCTTTTCACCTTCAGTGTGTTACAAATGATACGGGTAGCACGGCTGTTATTATAAATTTCTTTAGAGGATAGATCTTGTACTGATTAAAGGTTCACTTTATCCCGCTTTAACGGGCAGTAAGCTTCCTATTTCAAAAATTGATGAATAAGCAGAAGCTAGTTTGGAAATCAACTGCCCGTAAAAGCCCGATTGGTTCAACTAATAATCAGCGGGGGATGAACCACCCCTGCTGATTAAAGTTTCACTTTATAGTTTCACCGAAATAAACAGCTTTATGAAAAAATGTGTTGTTCTATAACAAAAAACTGTTGACTGAATGCTCACTCATTATATAATGGGGATAGGGGATATAATTCAGAAAATTATATATTTTTGAAGATTCAAAAAAGAAAGAGGGCTTACAAAGAGAGGGGTAGCATAAAAATGAATAGCTTACTGATCATTAATTGGCTGGCTGCCATTGCTGTTATTGCTTATGCAGGATATTTGTTTGTATATCTTATACGGACGAGAATGGCCTACATACAATTAGGAAAAAAAATTGAATTTGACCGTCGTTTTAAAGAGCGTTGGGATCTCCTTAAGGTCAATGTTTTCGGTCAAAAAAAGCTGCTGAAAGATAAGAAAAGCGGCATCATTCACGTTATGTTCTTTTACGGATTTATTCTTGTCCAATTTGGAGCAATTGACTTCGTTTGGAAAGGACTCGCACCAGGATCACATCTTCCACTTGGACCACTATACCCTGCATTTACATTCTTCCAGGAAATTGTCACACTTGTTATTTTAATTGCAGTATTTTGGGCTTTTCATAGACGTTATGTAGAAAAGCTTGTTCGTTTAAAACGTAACTTCAAATCAGGTCTTGTTCTTATCTTTATCGGTGGCTTAATGATTTCTGTGCTACTTGGTAACGGTATGGGACTTATATGGCATGGCGAGGAGCTTTCATGGAGTGAACCAATTGCTTCTGCAATCGCTTACGTTTTTAGCGGGATAAATGAAACCGTAGCCATTTCAGTGTTCTATTTTTCTTGGTGGGTGCATTTACTAATTTTGTTAACGTTTTTAGTGTATGTTCCACAATCAAAACATGCGCATTTAATTGCAGGACCAGCTAATGTATTCTTCGGTCGTCTTTCAAACCCAGGGAAGCTTGAAAAGATTGATTTTGAAGATGAAACGCAAGAAACATTTGGTGTTGGTAAAATTGAAGACTTTAGACAAAATCAACTTATTGACTTATACGCTTGTGTAGAGTGTGGCCGTTGTACAAATATGTGTCCGGCGACAGGAACAGGAAAAATGTTATCGCCGATGGACTTAATTTTAAAACTTCGCGATCATTTAACTGATAAAGGAGCTGCGGTAACATCAAAAGCACCGTGGGTTCCAGTAGTTGCCTTCAATAATACACAAGGAAATCAGTTAGCAATGATGGCAGCTGGAAAAGGACAACAAGAATCAGCGTCTACAACGCTCGCTTACGATCCGAGTTTAATCGGAGATGTTATTACAGAAGAAGAGATTTGGGCATGTACAACGTGTCGTAACTGTGAAGATCAATGCCCAGTTATGAATGAGCATGTTGACAAAATTATTGATTTACGTCGATATCTCGTTTTAACAGAAGGAAAAATGGACGCGGAAGCACAACGCGCGATGACAAATATCGAGCGTCAAGGGAATCCGTGGGGTCTGAACCGTAAAGAGCGTGAAACATGGCGCCAAGGTGATGACGAAGTAACAGTTCCAACTGTAAAAGAAAAATCAAAAGCTGGGGAGGAATTCGAGTATTTATTCTGGGTTGGTTCAATGGGATCATACGACAATCGTAGTCAGAAGATTGCGATATCGTTTGCGAAGTTAATGAACGAAGCAGGCATTTCATTCGCAATTCTCGGTAATAAAGAAAAGAATTCTGGAGATACACCACGCCGCCTCGGAAATGAATTTGTATTCCAAGAGATGGCGACAAAGAATATCGAAGAATTTGAAAAGGCAGGAGTGAAGAAAATCGTTACGATTGATCCTCATGCTTATAACACATTTAAAAATGAGTATCCGGACTTTGGCTTGCAAGCAGAAGTCTATCATCATACAGAATTGTTAGCTCAGTGGGTGAAAGAAGGGCGCTTAAAGCCTGTTCACGCTATTAAAGAAACAGTTACGTACCATGATTCCTGTTATTTAGGAAGATACAACGAAGTGTACGAAGCGCCACGTGACATTTTGAAAGCGATTCCTGGAGTGAATCTTGTAGAAATGGCACGTAACCGTGAAACTGGAATGTGCTGTGGCGCAGGTGGTGGCTTAATGTGGATGGAAGAAACAACAGGTTCTCGTATTAACGTTGCTCGTACAGAACAAGCATTAGCTGTACAGCCATCCATTATCGGTACAGGTTGTCCATATTGCTTAACGATGATCAGTGATGGAACGAAAGCGAAAGAGGTAGAAGAGAAAGTTCAAACTCTTGATGTGACAGAGATTTTAGAACGATCTGTTATCGGACAGAAAAAAGAAGCAATGTAGTTTGTAAGAATGTATACAACTTTAGAAGGAGGTGCAATGATTGCACCTCTTCTCAACGTAGGGATACCGAGCGAGCGCTCAGTGTTAAAAAATGAAATGGGGGAAAGAAACATGAGTAAAACAGTTATTTTAAGTGCTGCAAGAACACCAGTTGGAAAATTTGGAGGATCTTTAAAGGATGTAAAAGCGACGGAACTTGGAGGAATTGCAATTAAAGCAGCACTTGAAAGAGCAAATGTTGCGGCTAGTGATGTTGAAGAAGTTATATTTGGAACGGTTATTCAAGGTGGGCAGGGACAAATTCCATCGCGCCAAGCTGCGAGGGCTGCTGGAATCCCTTGGGAAGTGCAGACGGAAACAGTGAATAAAGTTTGTGCATCAGGGCTTCGTGCGGTTACGTTAGCGGATCAGATTATTCGTACTGGCGATCAATCACTGATTGTAGCTGGCGGTATGGAGTCGATGAGTAACAGTCCTTACATTTTACGTGGAGCAAGATGGGGATACAGAATGGGCAACAACGAAGTTATTGATTTAAACGTTGCTGACGGTTTAACATGCGCATTTTCAGGTACACACATGGGCGTTTATGGCGGAGAAGTTGCAAAGGAAGATGGAATTTCTCGCGAAGCGCAAGATGAATGGGCATATCGTAGCCATCAGCGTGCGGTTTCAGCGCATAAAGAAGGGCGTTTTGAAGAGGAAATCGTGCCAGTAACGATTCCGCAAAGAAAAGGCGATCCTATTGTCGTTGCAAAGGATGAGGCGCCACGTGAAGATACAACGATTGAAAAGTTAGCAAAGTTAAAACCTGTATTTGATAAGACAGCGACGGTGACAGCTGGTAATGCGCCGGGACTAAACGATGGTGGTGCCGCACTTGTATTAATGAGCGAAGACAGAGCGAAGCAAGAAGGAAGAAAGCCATTAGCGACAATTTTGGCGCATACAGCAATTGCAGTGGAATCTAAAGATTTCCCAAGAACTCCAGGTTATGCAATTAACGCATTGCTTGAAAAAACAGGAAAGACAATTGAAGACATTGATTTATTCGAGATTAATGAAGCCTTTGCAGCGGTAGCAATTGCAAGTACAGAAATCGCAGGAATTGATCCGGAAAAATTGAATGTAAATGGCGGCGCGGTAGCGATGGGACATCCAATTGGAGCAAGCGGAGCGCGCATTATCGTTACACTAATCCATGCACTTAAGCAGCGCGGCGGTGGAATTGGAATTGCTTCGATTTGTAGCGGTGGCGGTCAAGGGGACGCAGTGATGATTGAAGTTCACTAATTAAAGTTCGAGGGTATAAAATTTATTAACAATTAAGGGGGAAGAAAAATGGGTGTACAAAACATTGTTGTAATTGGTGCAGGGCAAATGGGATCAGGAATTGCACAAGTATGTGCAATGGCAGGATATGACGTGAAGGTACAAGATTTAAAGCAAGAGCAATTAGATAGAGGATTGGCTATCATTACGAAAAACTTAGCACGCCAAGTAGAAAAAGGACGTATGAAGGAAGAAGAGAAGGAAGCCACATTAAATCGTCTTACAGTAACGCTTGATTTAGATTGTGTGAAAGAAGCGGATCTTATTATTGAAGCAGCTGTTGAGAAAATGGATATTAAAAAGAAAATCTTTGCGAATCTAGATGAAATTGCTCCAGAACACGCAATTTTAGCAACGAATACGTCATCTCTGCCAATTACAGAAATTGCAGCGGTAACGAAGCGTCCGGAAAAAGTAATCGGTATGCACTTTATGAATCCAGTTCCAGTTATGAAGCTTGTTGAGATTATTCGTGGTTTGGCTACCGATGATGCGGTATATGAAGCAATTGAAGATATTACGAAAAAAATTGGGAAAGTACCAGTTGAAGTGAATGATTTCCCAGGTTTTGTATCAAATCGTATTTTGCTACCGATGATTAACGAAGCAATTTATACGTTATATGAAGGTGTAGCGACGAAAGAAGCAATTGATGAAGTCATGAAGCTTGGTATGAACCATCCGATGGGGCCTTTGACACTCGCCGATTTTATCGGTTTAGATACGTGTTTATACATTATGGAAGTGTTGCATGAAGGATTAGGAGATAGTAAATATCGCCCATGTCCGTTATTACGTAAGTATGTGAATGCAGGATGGTTAGGGCGTAAAACAGGTCGTGGATTCTACGTTTACGAATAAATGCCCCCTTTGTTACAACATAGTGGTCTTACCAAATTATTTAAAGGATATATAGCAAATGGAGGCGGAATATATGAACTTTCGTTTTAATGAAGAGCAGCAAATGATGAGGAAAATGGTTCGGGATTTTGCACAGAAGGAAATAGCTCCCTTTGTTCCTAGTATGGAACAAGGGGTGTTCCCGAAAGAGATTTTGCAAAAGATGGGTGAGCTTGGATTAATGGGTATTCCAGCGCCTGCAAAATACGGTGGGGCAGAAATGGACTTTATATCTTACATTCTAGCAATTGAGGAAATCTCAAAGGTAAGTGCAACAGTTGGTGTAATTTTAGCTGTACATACGTCAGTTGGAATGAATCCGATTTTATATTTCGGAACAGAAGAACAGAAGAAAAAATATGTTTCTAAACTTGCAACTGGGGAATATTTAGGTGCATTTGCTTTAACAGAGCCAAATGCAGGATCAGATGCAGGGAGTTTGAAATCAAGAGCTGTGAAAAAAGGTGATCATTATATTATTAATGGATCGAAAGTGTTTATTACAAATGGTGGTGAAGCAAGTACATACATTGTATTCGCTTCTACAAATCCAGAGGCAGGAAAAAGTGGTATTTCTGCATTTATAGTAGAGAAAGATACACCTGGTTTAATCATCGGAAAAGATGAACATAAGATGGGACTTCTCGGTTCTCGTACAGTACAACTTACTTTTGAAGATATGAAAGTGCCAGCTGAGAATTTACTTGGGGAAGAAGGACAAGGATTTAAGGTGGCGATGGCGAATTTAGATGTTGGGCGAATTGGAATCGGTGCGCAGGCGTTAGGAATTGCTGAAGCGGCGCTTGGCTGTGCAATTGATTATGCAAAAGAAAGAGAGCAATTCGGGAAGCCAATTGCGGCGCAGCAAGGGATTGGCTTCAAGCTTGCAGATATGGCAACAAGTGTCGAAGCAGCAAGGTTACTCGTATATAGAGCGGCATCTCTTAGGGCACAGGGATTACCATGCGGTAAAGAAGCATCTATTGCGAAATTATTTGCTTCTAAGACAGCGGTTGAAGTCGCGATTGAGGCGGTGCAAGTGTTTGGTGGTTACGGTTATACGAAAGACTATCCAGTAGAACGATTTTTCCGTGATGCGAAAATCACGCAAATATATGAAGGAACAAGTGAAATACAGAAACTTGTTATTAGCCGTGCTTTATAAAAGGGCGAGGGGGAGACGGAGATGCATTTTAAACTATCAGAAGAACATGAAATGATAAGAAAAATGGTTCGAGATTTTGCTAAAAATGAAGTGGCACCAACAGCAGCTGAGCGTGATGAGGAAGAGCGATTTGATCGAGAATTATTTGATCAAATGGCAGAGCTTGGTTTAACCGGTATTCCGTGGCCTGAAGAGTACGGTGGAATTGGAAGCGATTACTTAGCGTACGTAATCGCTATTGAAGAATTATCCCGCGTTTGTGCTTCAACAGGCGTAACACTGTCCGCGCATACTTCACTTGCGGGATGGCCAATTTTTAAATTTGGGACGGAAGAGCAAAAGCAAAAGTTTTTACGACCGATGGCTGAAGGAAAGAAAATTGGTGCATACGGCTTAACGGAGCCAGGATCTGGATCGGATGCTGGTGGAATGAAGACAATCGCAAAGAGAGATGGAGACCATTATATTTTAAATGGATCAAAAATTTTCATTACAAATGGCGGTATTGCTGATATTTATGTCGTTTTTGCGCTAACTGATCCTGAATCAAAGCAGCGCGGTACGAGTGCATTTATTGTAGAAAGTGATACACCGGGATTTTCAGTTGGGAAGAAGGAGAGCAAGCTAGGGATTCGCTCTTCACCAACGACTGAAATTATGTTTGAAGATTGCCGTATTCCTGTAGAGAATCTACTTGGAGAAGAGGGGCAAGGGTTTAAAGTTGCGATGCAAACATTAGATGGAGGTCGTAACGGTATTGCGGCGCAAGCTGTTGGTATTGCACAAGGGGCTTTAGATGCTTCTGTAGAATATGCAAGGGAGCGCCATCAATTTGGAAAACCAATTGCGGCGCAGCAAGGGATTGGCTTTAAACTTGCGGATATGGCAACAGATGTAGAAGCGGCACGCCTTTTAACATATCAAGCGGCTTGGCTTGAATCAGAAGGGCTTCCGTATGGAAAAGAGTCAGCGATGTCAAAAGTATTTGCAGGAGATACAGCGATGAGGGTGACGACTGAAGCGGTGCAAGTATTTGGTGGTTACGGTTATACGAAAGATTATCCAGTAGAGCGTTATATGCGAGATGCAAAAATTACACAAATATATGAAGGAACACAAGAGATTCAGAGGCTTGTAATTTCTCGTATGTTAACGAAGTAGGAACGAAAGCGTAGGTATTTTCCTACGCTTTTTCCTTCCAAAAAATAATAGAGAGAGGTGAAGGGAATGGTTAAACATAATGTACATGCATCGGTGAAAGATGAAAAATTAGTTGCGTTAAGACGTGAGCAAATGATTAAAGGTGCGGTGCAACTGTTTAAACAAAAAGGATTTCCGCGTACAACAACGAGAGAAATTGCAAAAGCGGCTGGATTTAGTATAGGGACACTTTATGAGTACATTCGTACAAAAGATGATGTTTTGTATTTAGTTTGTGATAGTATTTATGAACATGTAAAAGAAAGATTAGAGGAAGTAGTTTGTACAGAAAAAGGGAGTGTAGAAAGTTTAAAGATAGCAATAACGAATTACTTTAAAGTGATGGATGAATTACAGGAAGAAGTATTGATAATGTATCAAGAGGTACGCTTTTTACCGAAAGAATCACTTCCGTATGTATTAGAAAAGGAGTTTCAAATGGTAGGAATGTTCGAGAATATTTTAGAACAGTGTACGGAAAATGGAACATTTACATTAAATAAAAAAGAAATACAGCTTCTTGCCCATAATATTTTTATACAAGGACAGATGTGGGGATTTAGACGCTGGGCGCTGCAAAAACTGTATACGCTCGAAGAATATACAGAAATGCAAATTAGGTATGTATTGCAAGGGGCCCATATGCTTCCGAAATAAGGAACAGACAAATTATAATTTTACTACCCTATAAAAGTTTCCCGTTTTTTTTGTAGCATATTTGTGCGACTTTTGTTTATAATGAATAGTATGGATTTTTTTAAGCAGGCCGTTATATATAAGGTTATATTTGATGAAAGGAAGTGCCGCATAAGTGGATTTTAAGCAATATTCACCAGAAGAGCTAAAAGAATGTTCAATGATTGAAGTTGTACATAGCGTTTTAGGGGATAAAAAACAAGCAACGACATTCAACGAGTTGGTTCAAGAAATCGCTCAAGTGCTGGGACTATCTCAAGAGCAAGTTAATGCGAAAATCGCACAATTTTATACAGACTTAAACATCGATGGACGTTTCATTAATTTAGGAGAAAATCGTTGGGGGCTACGCAGCTGGTACCCATACGAGCAAATTGATGAAGAAATCTTGCCTCAACCAAAACCGAAGAAGA
This sequence comes from Bacillus cereus group sp. MYBK108-1, assembly GCF_051917185.1. Lineage (NCBI taxonomy): Bacteria > Bacillati > Bacillota > Bacilli > Caryophanales > Bacillaceae > Bacillus > Bacillus cereus group sp. MYBK108-1. Next base: position 70,167 of record NZ_JBQAHZ010000018.1, on the reverse strand, counting down.
AACGTAAAGTTGAAGAAGACGGTTTTGACGACTACATTGAAGAAGATGAAGATGACTTCGACGATGCAGATGTAAATGAAGACGAAGATGATGATGTAGAAGATTTGGACAAGGTTCTTGAAGAAGAAGACGGAGATGACGACGATCTTGATGATTTAGACGAAGATGACGACGACTTCGCTGAAGAAGAACTTGAGTATGACGAAACTGAAGAAGAAGAAGAGGAAGAACTGTAGTTCTTGACTTTTCATTATCGTCCATGTAGAATCATTTTTGGGCTCTTTAAAAAAGGACGATAATACTTTTAAAGTGTAAATATAAAAGAAAATTGCTCCCTACTTATTACTTTTTGTGATGAGGGGAGCAATTTTCTTTTTTGTTTTTTGTTTAGAAAATAAAAAGAGTCTAACAATAAGATGGATACAGTGTTATCTACATACGTTGCGCTTTGCAACGGTGATTATATAACAGCAAAATAGAAGGGAGCTTTTTCATGACTAAGTATATTTTTGTAACAGGCGGTGTAGTATCGTCTTTAGGAAAAGGTATTACAGCAGCATCTCTTGGAAGACTTTTAAAAAATCGTGGTTTAAACGTAACGATTCAAAAGTTTGATCCATACATTAACGTAGACCCAGGGACTATGAGCCCATATCAACACGGTGAGGTATTCGTAACAGATGATGGCGCAGAAACTGACTTAGACCTTGGTCACTATGAGCGTTTTATCGACATTAACTTAAACAAATACAGCAACGTAACAACAGGTAAAATTTACTCTTCAGTTCTTCAAAAAGAGCGTCGCGGTGAATATTTAGGAGGAACAGTTCAAGTTATTCCTCACATTACTAACGAAATTAAAGAACGCGTATATCGTTCTGGTCGTGAAACAAATGCCGATGTTGTTATTACAGAAATCGGTGGAACTGTTGGTGACATCGAGTCTCTACCATTCTTAGAAGCAATCCGTCAAATTAAGAGCGACATCGGTCGTGACAATGTAATGTACATTCACTGTACGTTAATCCCGTACTTAAAAGCAGCGGGTGAAATGAAGACAAAACCAACACAACATAGTGTTAAAGAACTTCGTAGCTTAGGTATTCAACCAAACATTATCGTTGTTCGTACAGAAATGCCTGTTTCTCAAGATATGAAAGACAAGCTTGCATTATTCTGTGACATTGATACAAAAGCAGTTATCGAAGCTCGCGATGCAGATACTTTATATGCGGTTCCATTATCTCTTCAAGAACAAAATATGGACCAAATCGTTTGTGACCACTTAAAATTAGACAATCCAGCTGCAGATATGACAGAGTGGACTGCTCTAGTTAACAAAGTGCGTAATCTTTCTAAGAAAACAAAAATCGCTCTTGTTGGTAAATATGTAGAACTTCAAGATGCTTATATTTCTGTTGTAGAAGCACTTCGTCATGCTGGTTACTCATTCGACACAGATGTAGAAGTAAAATGGGTAAATGCTGAGCACGTAACAGCAGAAAACGTAAAAGAATTAGTTGGCGATACAGATGGTATCCTTGTACCAGGTGGCTTCGGTGATCGTGGTGTAGAAGGTAAAATCGTTGCGATTCAATATGCTCGTGAAAACAAAGTTCCATTCTTAGGAATTTGCTTAGGTATGCAACTTGCATCAATCGAATTTGCACGTAATGTATTAGGTTTAGAAGGTGCTAACTCTTCTGAAATCAACCCTGACACACCATATGCAATCATCGACTTATTACCAGAACAAAAAGATGTAGAGGACCTAGGTGGTACACTTCGTCTTGGTCTATACCCATGTAAGCTTGCTGAAGAAACAAATGCTTACAATGCTTATAATGAGCCGGTTGTATATGAACGTCATCGTCATCGTTATGAGTTCAACAACCAGTTCCGTCCGGATATGGAAAAAGAAGGATTTGTATTCTCTGGTACAAGCCCAGACGGTCGTCTAGTTGAAATCATTGAATTAAAAGATCATCCTTGGTTCGTGGCAGCACAGTTCCACCCAGAACTTGTTTCTCGTCCAAACCGTCCACAACCATTGTTCCATGACTTCGTAAGAGCTTCTATTACGAATAAAGAGAGCAAGTAATAAAAAAAGCGCCTGAAATAAGGCGCTTTTTTTAATATTCATTTAACATTTCATCGATTGTGAATTTGATCCCGTGATAAGCAAATAAGGCTACTATTAAACTTGGGAATCCGTAGCGATTACCTTCATCGTCTGGAATAAGACCTTTTAACAGTTTTGTATCAATATGTACGTCTGTATATCGTTCGAGTGATTCCGTACCTTCTTGAAGAGCAGAAATGCCGACAATAGAGTGTCCCTCTTCTTGTAGTTTTTTTGCAATTTCTACAACCGCTTCATCTGTTGAAAAACGGCTAATAAGAAGTACACGATCCGCAGAGGTTACTTCTGCTTCTTTACCATTTTCAAATAAGCGTTTTGCTTGCTTCATTGGTTCAGCACCGAATAGTGCCTCGGCAACAACGCCCTCCATTTCATTTGTACCATGTAAATAAATGAAACCATCGCCAACTAGTGCTTGAGCAAGTAAACGAGCGCTATCTTCTATATTCATTTCTTCTTTTTGAGAAACTCTGGAGAAATAACCACTTAATTGAGTTGAAAAAATTTTTAACATAATGTTACTCCCTTCGTACGTGTTTGCCGGCTTTCATTATAATTTATTTTTTTAGAAAGGTGAAATCGTAGGGTAGCATAACAAAATAGGAAACGGTAAAATAAGAAAGAATAGGAAGGAATTTGCCAAAGAATAGCGAAATTAAATCGTTAAGATATAAGAAGCTTTAAATCTTGTACTTACACAGAAAGGTTGGGAATTATGGAAGGTAAAATTTTAATCGTTGATGATCAATATGGGATTCGTGTGTTATTACATGAAGTGTTCCAAAAAGAAGGTTATCAGACATTCCAAGCAGCGAATGGATTTCAAGCTTTAGATATCGTGAAAAAAGATAATCCAGATTTAGTAGTGTTAGATATGAAAATTCCAGGCATGGATGGTATAGAGATTTTAAAGCATGTAAAAGAAATTGATGAGAGTATTAAAGTAATTTTAATGACTGCTTATGGAGAGCTTGATATGATCCAAGAAGCAAAAGATTTAGGAGCTTTAATGCATTTTGCTAAACCATTTGATATTGATGAAATTCGTCAAGCTGTGAGAAATGAGCTCGCTGTAGAGGCATAAAAATGAATTTTTTATAAAAAATATGGAAAAAAGCGTTTACATGGACTATTGTGCAGGTGAATACGGTTGAGTTTTTGAGTACAAGTTGTTATCCTATTGAGTGTAGAAAAAAGTCCGGTATGTAGATATACATATTTTACCTTATTCTGGTCATACTACCAGCGATAAGAACTTATCGGATACAAAAAACGTTTTTTAGGAGGATTCACCATGCCTTTAGTTTCTATGAAAGAAATGCTAAACAAAGCACTAGAAGGAAAATACGCAGTTGGTCAATTCAACATGAACAACTTAGAGTGGACTCAAGCTATCTTAGCTGCTGCGGAAGAAGAAAAATCTCCTGTAATCCTAGGTGTATCTGAGGGTGCAGCTCGTCATATGACTGGTTTCAAAACAGTTGTAGCTATGGTTAAAGCTTTAATCGAAGAAATGAACATCACTGTTCCTGTAGCGATTCACCTTGACCATGGTTCAAGCTTCGAAAAATGTAAAGAAGCAATTGATGCAGGTTTCACATCTGTAATGATCGACGCTTCTCACCACCCATTCGAAGAAAACGTTGAAACTACTAAACAAGTAGTAGAATACGCACACGCTCGTAACGTATCTGTTGAAGCTGAGCTTGGAACAGTTGGCGGACAAGAAGACGACGTAATCGCTGAAGGCGTAATTTACGCTGACCCAGCAGAGTGTAAGCACCTTGTTGAAGCAACAGGTATCGATTGCCTAGCTCCAGCTTTAGGTTCTGTACACGGTCCTTACAAAGGTGAGCCTAACTTAGGATTCGCTGAAATGGAACAAGTTCGTGACTTCACTGGCGTACCTTTAGTATTACATGGTGGTACTGGTATCCCAACTGCTGATATCGAAAAAGCTATCTCTTTAGGTACTTCAAAAATCAACGTAAACACTGAGAACCAAATCGAGTTTACAAAAGCTGTTCGTGAAGTATTAAACAAAGACCAAGAAGTTTACGATCCTCGTAAATTTATCGGACCTGGCCGCGACGCTATCAAAGCAACTGTTATTGGTAAAATTCGCGAATTCGGTTCTAACGGTAAAGCGTAAGAATAAAATTCCGTTTTGGAAACCGTCTAGTCTTTTAGACGGTTTCCTTTCGTTGTATAATGAAAGCGTGAACAAGTCTAAAGATTTTATCATTTTTGGTTTTTAAATAGAAAATAATGTGCATAGTCCTATTAATAAATGTGATAACGTATCTAAATTGATAAAGTAAATTCGATGAATAGTTGATCTTTATCTATTCGTGCTACAGGAGAAATGAAGATAATGGTTTCCTATTTATTGAGTTTTGGGATGGAAAGAGTAATTGAGATTCTTAAGGGGAGCTTTCTATAAAAAGATAGAAAGTAAATACATTCACAAGAAGGGAGCTCAATATGGAAAAATTGCTAATTGAAGGCGGAAGAGCTTTAAATGGAACAATTCGAGTAAGTGGTGCAAAGAACAGTGCCGTTGCATTAATTCCAGCGACAATTTTAGCAGATACTCCAGTAACTATTGGTGGTGTCCCTAATATTTCGGACGTGAAAATGTTAGGAGACTTACTAGAGGAAATTGGAGGGAAAGTAACTTATGGACAGGAGGAAGAGATGGTAGTCGATCCTTCTAACATGGTTGCAATGCCTTTGCCAAATGGAAAAGTGAAAAAATTGCGCGCTTCTTATTATTTAATGGGTGCAATGCTTGGCCGTTTTAAAAAAGCTGTTATTGGGCTTCCGGGTGGATGTCATTTAGGACCGAGGCCGATTGATCAGCATATTAAAGGGTTTGAAGCGCTAGGTGCACATGTTACGAATGAACAAGGTGCCATCTATTTAAGAGCAGATGAGCTACGCGGGGCACGTATTTATTTAGATGTTGTTAGTGTAGGAGCTACGATTAATATTATGCTAGCAGCTGTACGAGCGAAAGGTAGAACTGTTATTGAAAATGCAGCGAAAGAGCCTGAGATCATTGATGTAGCTACATTGTTAACAAGCATGGGAGCACGTATTAAAGGTGCTGGTACTGACGTAATCCGAATAGATGGTGTTGACTCTTTACATGGTTGTCACCATACTATCATCCCAGATCGTATTGAAGCTGGTACGTATATGATTCTAGGAGCTGCATCAGGAGGAGAAGTAACGGTTGATAACGTTATTCCTCAGCATTTAGAATCAGTTACTGCAAAGCTAAGAGAAGCTGGTGTTCAAGTTGAAACGAACGATGATCAAATTACGGTGAACGGTAATAGAAAGTTAAAAGTAGTTGATATCAAAACGCTTGTATATCCAGGTTTTCCAACGGATTTACAACAGCCGTTTACGACGCTTTTAACAAAGGCACACGGGACGGGAGTTGTAACAGATACAATTTACGGTGCCCGTTTCAAACACATTGATGAATTACGTCGTATGAATGCTCAAATTAAAGTAGAGGGTCGTTCGGCAATTGTAACTGGTCCTGTGTTACTGCAAGGTGCAAAAGTGAAGGCGAGTGATTTACGAGCAGGAGCGGCACTTGTTATTGCAGGGTTAATGGCAGATGGAATTACAGAAGTAACAGGACTTGAGCATATTGATCGAGGTTATGAGAATATAGTGGACAAGCTTAAAGGGCTTGGTGCAAACATTTGGCGAGAACAAATGACAAAGCAAGAAATTGAAGAAATGAAGAACGCATAAGTGATACTTCCGCAAGGGGGAAGCGAAGCATCACTACTTGCGGAAGTACACTTTATAGAAAAACACGGTTCACAAAATACGGCAGAAATATAAAGGCTTAAAGGAGAGGGATTATCGTGGAAAGAAGTTTATCTATGGAGTTAGTACGTGTAACAGAGGCTGCAGCTTTATCATCAGCGCGTTGGATGGGGCGCGGGAAAAAGGATGAGGCAGACGGTGCAGCAACATCAGCTATGCGTGATGTATTTGATACAATTCCGATGAAAGGTACAGTTGTAATTGGTGAAGGTGAGATGGATGAAGCACCAATGCTATATATCGGAGAGAAATTAGGTACAGGATATGGACCACGTGTAGACGTTGCGGTTGATCCTTTAGAAGGGACAAACATCGTAGCAGCCGGTGGCTGGAATGCTCTTGCTGTCATTGCAATTGCAGACCACGGTAATTTGTTACATGCCCCTGACATGTACATGGATAAAATCGCGGTTGGCCCAGAAGCAGTTGGGGCGGTCGACATTGATGCGCCTATTATTGATAACTTACGTGCAGTTGCGAAAGCGAAAAATAAAGATATTGAAGATGTTGTAGCGACAGTTTTAAATCGTCCACGTCATCAAGAAATTATCGAAGAAATTCGTAAAGCTGGTGCGCGCATTAAATTGATTAATGATGGAGATGTAGCTGGAGCGATTAATACAGCGTTTGATCGTACAGGTGTAGATATTTTATTTGGATCTGGTGGAGCACCTGAAGGTGTATTAGCAGCAGTTGCTTTAAAATGTTTAGGTGGAGAAATTCATGGAAAACTATTGCCGCAAAACGAAGCTGAATTAGCACGTTGTAAAAAAATGGGCATAGAAGACATTAATCGTATCCTTCGCATGGAGGACTTAGTAAAAGGTGACGATGCAATCTTTGCAGCAACAGGCGTAACAGATGGAGAACTATTACGCGGTGTTCAATTTAAAGGTAGCGTAGGAACAACGCAATCCCTTGTTATGCGCGCAAAATCAGGCACAGTTCGCTTCGTAGATGGTCGTCATAGCTTAAATAAAAAACCGAACTTGGTTATTAAGTAAAAAGCAGAGGTGGCTTGCTCAGAAGGGGAAGGCATTGGAACTCCTGACGAAGAGGCGTTTTGTGCCTCGCAGGAAGGGGTGAAATGACTGACCCTTCTAGCCACCGGAGCTGGATTTAAGTAAAAAGCGTAAGCAGCTTGTTCAGAATGGGAGGTGGATGGAGCTTCTGACGTAGAGGCGCTTTTTGCCTCGCAGGAAGAAGTGAAGCCACTGACCATTCTAGCTGCTGAAGCTAGATTAAATAAAAAGCGTAAGCAGCTCCTTCAGAAAGGTTAAAATGGTCGATCTTTCTAACTATCGGAGCTGGAACTAAATTAAATAAGAAGCGAAGACAAATTTTCTTGTCTTCGCTTCTTGTATTTGTGTTCCAACGTATTGATTAAAACTAGATAAAAGGGTTACAATAGTGAATATTACCCTACTTGAACTTATTGCCTTTCATTATTAATTATTTGCCTTCCGTATTTTTTCCCTTTACCCATGAAAAAAGAGAATAACGTTAAAGTGTGGTGTCTGAATGAATTTGTCAATTGCAGCATTAGAAAACATGAAATTAAAAGAGTTATACGAGCTTGCGAAAGAATTTAAGATTTCGTATTATAGCAAGTTAACGAAAAAAGAGCTGATTTTTTCTATTTTGAAAGCTCGAGCAGAAAAAGAAGGTTTCTTTTTCATGGAAGGCGTATTAGAAATTATTCAATCAGAAGGATTTGGATTCCTACGTCCTATCAACTATTCTCCAAGCTCAGAAGATATTTATATCTCAGCTTCGCAAATTCGTCGTTTCGATTTACGTAATGGAGATAAGGTTTCTGGTAAAGTACGACCTCCGAAAGAAAATGAACGCTATTTTGGGTTATTACAAGTTGAAGCTGTAAACGGAGATGATCCAGATTCAGCAAAAGAGCGTGTGCATTTCCCTGCATTAACACCATTATACCCAGATCGCCAAATGAAATTGGAAACGGAACCGAAAAAGTTACCGACACGCATCATGGATTTAATCGCACCAGTTGGATTTGGACAACGTGGTTTAATTGTTGCGCCTCCAAAGGCTGGTAAAACAAGTCTATTAAAAGAAATCGCGCACAGTGTTACAACAAATCATCCGGAAGCAGAACTAATTGTACTTTTAATTGATGAGCGTCCAGAGGAAGTAACAGACATTGAACGTTCTGTTAAAGGAGATGTTGTAAGTTCTACTTTTGATGAAGTACCAGAAAATCATATTAAAGTAGCTGAGCTTGTGTTAGAACGTGCGATGCGTCTTGTAGAGCACAAGAAAGATGTTATCATTTTAATGGATAGTATTACCCGTTTAGCTCGAGCTTACAACCTCGTTATTCCACCAAGTGGTAGAACATTATCAGGTGGTATCGATCCAGCTGCCTTCCATAGACCGAAGCGTTTCTTTGGAGCTGCACGTAATATTGAAGAAGGCGGTAGCTTAACAATTTTAGCAACAGCCCTTGTTGATACAGGATCACGTATGGACGATGTTATTTACGAGGAATTTAAAGGAACTGGAAATATGGAACTTCACTTAGATCGTTCATTAGCTGAACGTCGTATCTTCCCAGCGATTGATATTCGTCGTTCTGGTACACGTAAAGAAGATCTATTAATTCCAAAAGAACATTTAGACAAGTTATGGGGCATTCGTAAGACAATGCGTGATACACCAGACTTTGTTGAAAGTTTCTTACGTAAGCTTCGTCAAACGAAGACAAATGAAGAGTTTTTACAAAACATTGTTGCAGACTCGAAAAGGTATGTAACAACTAAGTAAAGGGAAAAATCAAGACTCGCTTATTTTATAGTAAGCGAGTTTTTTATGCTGTTTAGGTGATATTAAAGAGAGAAATAAGTGAAAGAACCTGAGTTAGTCAGAGCTGGATGAGCTCCCTCCAGCGGCTAGAATGGTCGGTGGCTTCGCGTCTTCCTACAAGGTAAAAAGCACCTCTACGTCAGAAGCTCCATCCCCCTCCCATTCTGAACGAGCCGCTTCTGCTTTTAAATTGTATCTAGTTCCGACGGCTAGCTCTTCGTGTCTAAGAACCTCCCGCACTAAAGGTAAAAAGCACCTTTTGTGCGAGAGAACCTTAGCCGGTCAGAGCTAAACGAGCCGTCTACATTTTTAATTTCAAAAGACAAAAACAGGTAGTTGCAAAATGAAGTTAGCCTTGTTATAATTTCATCATATGTGTTTCATCAATATAGTTGTGTATGCAGCTGAAGATGAAAAACTCTGTTTCGAAAATGATTCAGGGCGGAAGGAGATGAAAAGAATGAAAGCAGGAATTCACCCAGATTACAAGAAAGTTGTATTCATGGACACAAACACAGGCTTCAAATTCTTAAGCGGATCTACTAAAGGATCTAACGAAACTGTTGAGTGGGAAGATGGTAACACTTATCCATTACTAAAAGTTGAGATCAGTTCTGATTCTCACCCATTCTACACTGGACGTCAGAAGTTTGCTACTGCAGACGGACGCGTTGACCGCTTCAATAAGAAATACGGTCTTAAGTAATAAAAACATAAAACAGGCAAGTGTATGTATTCGCTTGTCTGTTTTTTTTGCGAAAATATTATACCTTTACCCTACTTTTAACTGAAAAGTAGATGAAAGGAGAGCTTCATGTACTTAATAAATCAAAATGGCTGGATTGAAGTGATTTGCGGTAGTATGTTTTCTGGCAAGTCAGAAGAGCTAATCCGCCGTGTGCGCCGTACGCAATTTGCAAAACAACATGCAATTGTATTTAAACCATGTATTGATAATCGATATAGTGAAGAAGATGTTGTATCACATAACGGATTAAAGGTAAAAGCAGTTCCTGTTTCAGCTTCAAAGGATATATTTGAACATATTACAGAAGAGCTGGATGTTATTGCAATCGATGAGGTGCAATTTTTTGATGGGGACATTGTGGAAGTGGTGCAAGTATTGGCAAATCGTGGCTATCGTGTCATTGTAGCTGGTTTAGACCAAGATTTCCGTGGTCTACCATTTGGACAAGTTCCTCAGCTGATGGCGATTGCTGAACATGTGACAAAACTACAAGCGGTATGTTCTGTATGTGGATCTCCAGCAAGTCGTACACAACGATTAATTGATGGAGAACCAGCGGCATTTGATGATCCAATTATTTTAGTTGGAGCTTCAGAATCGTATGAACCACGTTGTCGTCATTGTCATGCAGTACCTGCAAACAAAGATAAGTAAAACTCGCTGCGCAAGGCGGGTTTTTTTCAAAATAGAGAGAATGAGCGGTGTGAGCCGCTTGCGCTTTTAAATATATCTAGTTCCGGTGGCTAGCTCTTCGCATCTAAGAACCTTCCGCCCGAAAGGTAAAAAGCACCTTTAGGTCGAAAGAACCTTAGTTGGTCAGAGCTGAAAGAGCCACTGCCACTTTTAAATATATTATCTAGCTCCAGCGGCTAGAATCTCCGGCCATTTCGCTCTCTCGCTCGAAGCAAAAAGCGCTTCAAGGTCGAGAGCTCCAATGGCCTGCAATTCTGAGCGAGCCGCTTGCGCTTTTAAATATAATTTGCGTTTTTTTGAGTAAGTACCATATACTATTTGTATTAGATACTAGGATGTAGAGGTGAATGATGTGTTAGATCGTTTGCAAGCTGTAGAAAATCGTTATGAGAAGTTAAATGAATTGTTAAGTGATCCAGCGATTATTAGTGATTCAAATAAGCTTCGTGAATATTCAAAGGAACAGTCTGATATACAGGAAACGGTAGAGGTGTATCGTGAGTATAAGGATGTTCGTGAGCAATTAAAAGATGCGAAAGCAATGTTAGAAGATAAGTTAGACGCAGAAATGCGTGAAATGGTAAAAGAAGAAGTTTCTGAGTTAGAATCACAAGATAAAACATTATCAGAGCGTCTGAAAATTTTACTTGTTCCAAAAGACCCTAATGATGATAAGAACGTTATCGTTGAGGTTCGTGGAGCTGCTGGTGGAGACGAGGCAGCTTTATTTGCTGGTGACTTATACCGTATGTATAGCCGTTACGCTGAGGTACAGGGCTGGAAAACGGAGATTATTGAGGCTAGCTATACAGAGTTAGGTGGATATAAAGAGATTATCTTTATGATTAATGGTAAAGGTGCTTTCGCGAAGCTGAAATTCGAGAATGGTGCTCACCGTGTACAACGTGTTCCTGAAACGGAATCTGGTGGACGTATTCATACATCTACAGCAACTGTAGCTGTATTACCAGAGGCAGAAGAAGTAGAAATTGATATTCATGAGAAAGATGTTCGTGTTGATACATTCGCTTCTAGTGGACCTGGTGGACAGAGCGTTAATACAACGATGTCAGCGGTGCGTTTAACGCATTTACCGACTGGTGTAGTTGTATCTTGTCAGGATGAGAAATCACAGATCAAGAATAAAGAAAAAGCGATGAAAGTATTACGCGCACGTGTTTATGATAAGTTTAGACAAGAAGCGCAAGCTGAGTATGATCAAAACCGTAAACAAGCTGTTGGTACGGGAGATCGTTCAGAGCGTATTCGTACGTATAACTTCCCGCAAAACCGTGTTACAGACCATCGAATCGGTTTAACGATTCAAAAGCTAGATCAAATCTTACAAGGTAAGTTAGATGATTTCATCAATGCCTTAGTGATGGAAGATCAGGCTCAAAAGATGGAGGCAGCGGAGTAATGCGTGTCTATGAAGCCCTGAAATGGGCTTCTTCTTTTTTACAGGAAAATGGACGAGATGAAAATGCGGGAGAAATTGTCCTTTGTCATGTATTAAAGGTGAACAGAACAGGATTACTTATGAATATGCGTGAAGAAATAACTGAGGAACAAGAGAAAAGCTTTACGGAGTTTATCCATAAGCATGTAGAAGGTATTCCTATTCAATATATGATTGGTTATGAAATGTTTTATGGACGGTCTTTCTTTGTGAATGAAGAAGTATTAATACCAAGGCCGGAAACAGAAGAGCTTATAGTGGGAGTATTAGAAAGAATCGAGCGCCATTTTGGTGATGAGAAACTACATGTAGCAGATATAGGTACAGGTAGTGGAGCGATTTCTATTACGCTTGCTTTAGAAAATAAAAATCTTCATGTGTATACAGTAGATATTGCACAAGAGTCGATTGAAGTTGCAAAAGAAAATGCAAAAGCTTTAGGTGCAGAAGTAACGTTCTATCACGGTGATTTATTGTCACCATTTCATAAAACGGGTCAAAAGCTAGATGTTGTTGTTTCAAATCCTCCATATATACCGGAAGAGGATTGGCGTGGTCTTTCTCCTGTTGTGAAAGAGCATGAGCCGAAGAGAGCACTTGTTGGTGGTGAAGACGGATTAGATTTCTATCGCCGTTTTATGGAAGAATTGCCGAATGTGTTGCAGAAGAAAGCGATTGTGGCGTTTGAAATTGGAGTAGGACAAGGTGAGGATGTAAAAAGATTGTTACAACAAGCTTTTCCACATGCTCATGTTGAGGTTGTTTTCGATATTAACGGAAAAGATCGTATGGTATTTGCAGAGATGGAGTAAGGTTCACACCTTACTCTATTTTTTTGTGGAAAAATTCATATAGATTTTGAATTTAATAGTTTAGAAAGATGAAAGTCTGTCCACACTGTTTGTAGAAGGGACGGTGGAGGAAATGAAAAAACAAGTTATTGCTTATCTTCTTATACTATTAATTGGTGCACAGTTACTTGTGCAGTTTGGATATATGAAAGCTGATGCGAAAGGGCCTTCAGTTATTCCGAAAGAGGCCGTTCGATTACGAATTTTAGCAAATAGTGATTCAGATAAAGACCAGGCATTAAAGCGTAAAGTGCGTGATGAAGTAAAAGCACAAATTGATGGATGGGTAGCGGATTTAACTTCATTTGAAGAGGCGCGCAAAGTAATTCAAAGTCATATTCCAGAAATCGAGAAAACGGTGGAAAATACGTTAAAAAGAGAAGGAAGTAAAGAATCATTTCAAGTGAAATTTAGTAAGAATGTAAAGTTTCCTACAAAGGTATATGGGAATTTTATTTATCCGGCAGGGGAATATGAAGCAGTCTTAATTACAATTGGGGAAGGTGAAGGGGCAAACTGGTGGTGTGTATTATTTCCACCGATGTGTTTCTTAGATTTTTCAAGTGGTACAGCTGTAAGGAAAGAAGAACATGTTGTGAAGGCTGAATCTCCTGAAGAGGAGCAAGTAAAACAAATAGATAATGAAGAAGTAGTAAATGTAGAAGAGAAAAAAGAGGATGAGGTAAAAGAAACGAAAGTTGTAAAGCGGGAAGCAGTAAAAAAAGTAACAGCTTCTGAAAAGAAAGTAGTGAAAAATGAAACAAAAGTCGAAGAGCAGCCTGTAAGTAAAGAAGAAACAAAAAATGTGGAAAAAGTGGAGAAATCTGTGGAGAAAAAACAAGAACAGCAAAATGAGTATGTAAAAGTAGAAGAGGAAGAAGAAAAGCCAGAAGTTAAATTGTTTATTGTAGAAGCTTTTACATCTTTATTCTCTAAATAGTACTATTAATAAATCCCTCCTCATATATAAAAATGAGGAGGGATTTATTATGAAGAAAGTGTATTTTGCTACGAAAGCAGATGTGGAAAGATTACATTCTTTTTTCGGACAAGCTAATAAAAAAGATGATAAAATAAATGAGTTGTACGCACAATTTATGATTTTGGAAGAGGCGGAAGAAATACGAGCTGTAATTGGTTATGAACAAAGTGGGGAAGATGTACTTATTCGTTCTTGTTTATTCACACCTCATGTGGATAAACAGACTTTCTTATATTTTTTTGAAATGTTTTTGCAGTATATGAAAGAAAAAAGTGTTCAACAATTGTACTTACTAACAAATCATCCACAATCTGTACCGATCTTTCAGTTCTTTGACTTTTTTACTATAGAAAAGGATGAGGTTCCAGAGGGAATTCAACAGCTAGAACATTTTTGTAAAAATATAAAAGAGCAGAATGCAATAATACTAAATTGTCAGCTATTCACAAAGTTATCCACGGATTAATTAGGTTTATCCACATTTTGTGGATAAACCTTGTTTGTCTTTTGGATAAATCTCATAGTAAACTAAAAATAGACAAGTATTTAAGGCTAGAAAAGGACGTGGAAAAAAATGCATACAAATATGTGGGTTGTGGATAATGTTGTGGAAAGAAAAAAATATTATCCACAGTTACAAGAAGCAGCAAAATTATTAAGAGAAAATGAGGCGGTTGCTTTCCCTACGGAAACAGTATATGGGTTAGGGGCAAACGCGATGGATGATGAAGCAATCGCGAAAATTTTCGAAGCGAAAGGAAGACCGAGTGATAATCCACTCATTGTCCACATAGGTACAAAATCTCAGTTAGATGGGATTGTGAAAGAAATTCCACCAGTTGCAGAGAAGTTAATGGCGCATTTTTGGCCAGGACCATTAACAATTATTTTGCCGAGAAAAGAAGGAATTTCAGAGAAGGTGACGGCAGGACTTAATACGGTTGGAGTAAGAATGCCTGATCATCCAATTGCACTTGCTCTTATTGAAGAGGCGAATGTACCTGTTGCGGCACCAAGTGCGAATCGTTCAGGGCGTCCAAGTCCAACATTAGCTTCTCACGTATATGAAGATTTGAATGGGAAGATTGCAGGTATTGTTGATGGTGGTGCAACTGGAGTAGGCGTTGAATCAACTGTAATTGATTGTACAAGCACGGTTCCAACAATATTACGTCCAGGTGGGATTACGAAAGAACAATTAGAAGCGGTGATAGGTACTGTTTCTTTAGATCCAGCTTTAAAGGATGAGAAGGAAAAACCGAAATCGCCTGGAATGAAATACACACATTATGCGCCGAAAGCACCACTTAGTATTGTCGAGGGCTCACGTGAGTTTATTCAGCATCTTGTGGATGAGAAAAAGAAAGAAGGATTTAAAGTAGGCGTATTAACGACAGAAGAGTATCAGCATGTATATAGTGCAGATGTTATATTATCTTGTGGTGTTAGAAGTGACTTAGCTAGCGTTGCGACTAAATTATATGATGTACTTAGAACATTTGATGCAAGTGAAGTGGATGTTATTTTTAGTGAGTCATTCCCTAATGAAGGAATAGGGAATGCAATTATGAATCGTTTAACGAAAGCGGCAGGACATCATATTATTATTGAATGATAAGGTAAGATTAGCAAACAGAATATTTCTCCTTGGATAAGCATATTGTGAAGTAGCACGTCCAAGGAGGGGCATGAATGACGTTTGAACAGCTAATACCTTTAATAATTATGGCATTCGCCTTAGGGATGGATGCGTTCTCGGTGAGTCTTGGTATGGGGATGATGCCCCTAAAGTTAAGACAAATCCTGTATATTGGTATGACGATAGGGATATTTCATATTATTATGCCGTTTATAGGAATGGTACTAGGTCGTTTTTTATCAGAGAAATATGGAGATATCGCACATTTTGCGGGTGCTATTTTATTAATCGGACTAGGGTTTTATATCGTATATTCGACCATTTTACAAAATGAAGAGACTAGAACTGCTCCTATTGGAATTAGTTTATTCGTATTTGCATTTGGCGTCAGTATAGATAGTTTCTCAGTAGGGCTTAGTCTTGGTATTTATGGGGCACAGACAATTATTACGATTTTACTTTTTGGATTTGTTAGCATGTTATTAGCGTGGATTGGTTTATTAATTGGGAGACATGCGAAAGATATGCTCGGTACATACGGTGAGATAGTAGGTGGTATCATTTTGGTTGGGTTTGGATTATATATCCTTTTTCCTATATAATTTTATGTAGGAGGGAATTATGAACAAGCTATTGGAATGGTATGTTAAATTTTTAACCTTCTTTCCTCGATGGCTAAGAAGACTTATAATTTGGGGTATTATTTTGCAAATTTCGATGTTAGGTTGGATTAAGTTAATTCGTGAATGGTGAGATAGTTCCTTTCTGTGAATATTTTGTTTGTACTATATTTATTACGCTAAAAATTACAGATATAGAAAGGATGAGATGAATGACGAGATTGAAGCAAGTTTTTGGTATTATTATTAGTTTTTTTGTTTTTTGGTTTAGTATGCTCGGTGTACAAATGTTTGCTGAGTTTTTAGATATTGAGTCATTGAAATTTGTTGCGGGAAAGACTGAGGCGGC
Source organism: Bacillus cereus group sp. MYBK108-1 (assembly GCF_051917185.1). Taxonomy (NCBI): domain Bacteria; kingdom Bacillati; phylum Bacillota; class Bacilli; order Caryophanales; family Bacillaceae; genus Bacillus; species Bacillus cereus group sp. MYBK108-1. The sequence continues at coordinate 53,999 of NZ_JBQAHZ010000018.1, read as the reverse complement.
GCGTGCCTTTTACTCTCCGTACCCGTTTTTAATTGTTTTTCTTATTACATTGCTTTCCCTATACTTCTTCGTAATTAAGCTAGGGAAGCCGAAAAAAGAGAAAATGCCTACTTTAGAGGAAAAGAAGGAAGAATTACAATGATAAAATCCCCTGCTAAAAAGCAGGGGATTTTATATTTGAGTGATGGGAGGAATCTAGCTGCCTCCGCTTTTAGATGTTATCCAGCTCCAGCTGCTAGAATGGTCGGTGGCTTCGCGTCTTCCTACGAGGTAAAAAGCACCTTTTGTGCGAGAGAACCTTAGCTGGTCAGAGCTAAACGGGCCACTTCCACTTTTAAACTGGCCTAACTAATTCAAATTGTTCTCCTAATTTTGCATAGTTGTGTCCTGCTAGGCGGCTTATTGGTTTGAGTCCTTCTGCGTGAATGCGCCCTTTTTCATATAGATGTTCGGCAACGTGGAAACGAACGACGCGTCCAATTAGTAGATCACAAGCTGGTGAGTCTTCCGTTCCGCCAAGTGGAATTGCACGTTCTAATACGCATTCCATTCGAATATTTGCTTCTTTTACACCTGGAACAGAGATGACTTCACTTTCGATTGGTGTTAGTTTTGCTAGTTCAATTTCACTTTCATTTGGCGGGAGGTTAGCTGCTGTTTCGTTAATTGCTGCTACATATGATTCGTCAGAAATATGTACGACAAATTCTCCTTTTTCAATTGCGTTTCGGGAAGTGTCCTTTCTTTCTCCTGCTTTTCGTTGTACAGATACTGAGATAAGTGGTGGATTAGCAGCGACAATATTGAAATAACTATATGGTGCTCCGTTTAGTACACCTTCTTTTGTTACAGAAGTAACGAATGCGACAGGACGAGGGATGATACTTCCGGTAAGTAATTTGTAATTATCTTTTTCAGTTTGTTCATTTGGATTAATGGATAACATGCTTGTAATCCCCTTTCTAAATATGAATACTTATTGTTTGTTTACAAGATAACGATGAGAAAATCCTGCTGGAAATAATATTTTGTTTCATAAAAAGAACTTACTTCAATTGTAATGAAGTAAGTTCTTTTTCAAGAATCTCAAATTTGAGATAAAAATTAAAGTAAAACGTATGCGCCAGGTCCGATTAAAGCTACACCAACAGCGACAGCGATTAACATTAAGTTATATTCATATCCGTTTTGTGTTACCCAGTAACCATTTTTTCCGTGAACAGTGAAGATAGCCATTAACATTGTTCCAACGATAAATAATGAACCAACTACAATGAAAATACCTGATGCGAATAAGAAACCACCTAGTAATTCAGTTGCGCCAGCCATAAATGCCATAAATACACCAGGACGTAAACCGATTGACTCCATCCAGCCACCTGTTCCTTTTAAACCGTAACCGCCGAACCAACCAAATAATTTTTGAGCGCCATGACCCATGAATGTAATTCCTATAATAAGACGAATAATAAGTAGACCGAAATCCATCATTTTAAAAACCTCCTAAAAGTTATTAACTTACCTTACGTAAGTAATAATAAAATAGTTACTTACTATAGTCAAGTGGATTTTGAAAAAAGTTTGAATTAAATTTTACAAATTAACAACAAAAAATAAAATGTAGTAAAGACCTCTAGACAAGTTGGGCAAAAAAAGAGAAAATATAAATAGAAGTTAACTTCTAATTGTTATTCAGACAATCAGAATTGACTGGAATTTTGTGAAGCGCTACAATAAGAGTCTATTAGTAATGACATAATTTATTTCGAAAGCGTTTTTACAGTATAATATTCGAAGTATGAAGTCTTACATGTATCCCGAGTTTTACTAGGGATTGCCCTATAAACTTTTAGGTAAATTATAAGGAGGACTATCCTATGTTTAAAAAATTATTCGGTCTTGGTTCAAAAACAAATGAAGAAACAATCGTAGCTCCATTAACTGGAGCAGTGAAAAATATTGAAGAAGTACCAGATCCAGTATTTGCTGGTCGTATGATGGGTGACGGTGTTGCAATTGATCCTACTGAAGGTGTAGTTGTATCTCCAGTTGATGGTGAAATCGTACAATTATTCCACACAAAACATGCTATCGGAATTAAAGCGAAAAACGGTACAGAAATTTTAATCCACGTTGGATTAGAAACTGTAAAAATGGAAGGTGAAGGTTTCGAAGCTCACGTTTCTGAAGGCCAAGCTGTAAAAGCTGGAGATAAATTAATCTCATTCGACTTAGAATTAATCCGTGAAAAAGCGAAAAGCACAATTACTCCAATTGTTATTACAAACACAGATGCAGCTGAGTCTATTAAGACAACTGTAGGCGTAGCAGCTACAAAAGGTTCAACAGAAGTAATGAAAGTTACAATGAAATAATTGCAATATAAGAGGAATCCGTTTCGTATGAAATGGATTCCTTATTTTTGTTGCGTGTTCAGTATGTATGTTAAAATACTCTAGGCACTTGGAAATAGGGTTTCACATATATGTGGATAAGGCGCATTTTTCTTAGAAAAAATATAAGAGAAATGCGCCTTTTGTATATTCACATTTCTTTTGTTCTATTCTAATGTAAGTTATGATGAATGATAAGAAATCGAATATAGGGGTGGGTTTGAATGAAACGAGTGTTATTTGTTTGTACTGGCAATACATGTCGTAGTCCAATGGCTGAGGCGTTGCTTCGTCATCACGGAGGAGATAAGTTTGAAGTGCAATCTGCTGGTGTTTTCGCCTATCCTGGGAGCGATGCATCGGTACATGCGAAGGAAGCTTTAGCTGAAAAAGGAATTTCAATTGATCATGCGGCGCAGCAAGTAAATGAAACTTTGCTTGATTGGGCTGATATTGTCGTAACGATGACAGAAAACCATAAGCAAATTGTACTTGGGCATTATCCGAGCGTTGAAAAGAAATTAAATACGTTATATGGATTAACTGAAGGTATAGGCAAGGACATTTCAGATCCATTTGGAGGCTCGCTTTCTATTTATAAAGAAACGTTAGATGAGATGGAAAAACTTGTACAAACTTTACTGAAAAAACATTCAGTAGGTTGATGTTTCGTGTATAATACGATATTGGAGATCACTTCTTCCTATATGAGGTAGCGAGTGTGAAATGAAGATAATTGATTGAAACTTTGGAGGGGTAAAAATGAAAGTAGTAATAGCATCTGATCACGGCGGTATGAATATCCGCAAAGAACTTGTAAGTTTATTAGAAGAGTTAAATATTGAATATATTGATTTAGGTTGTGAATGTGAAGCTGGTTCTGTTGATTACCCTGACTTTGCGTTTCCAGCAGCTGAAATGGTAGCGAATGGTGAAGTAGATCGTGGTATTTTAGTTTGTGGGACAGGCATTGGTATGTCAATCGCAGCAAACAAAGTAAATGGTATCCGTTGTGCGTTAGTTCATGATACTTTCAGCGCGAAAGCGACGAGAGAGCATAATGACACTAACATGCTAGCAATGGGCGAGCGTGTAATTGGTGCTGGTCTAGCGCGTGATATCGCGAAAATTTGGTTAACAACTGATTATGAAGGTGGTCGTCACGAAAACCGCGTAGGAAAAATTAAAACATACGAAACAAAGTAATAGATTCTAACTATCAGTAGTGTGAAATATAATTTGGTGAACCAATCTGTGAAAGGAAGAGGCGTAATGACAGAAATCGTAAAGGTAAGAGAACAGCTACAAATGTCGCTTTCTGATTTCCAAGAACAAGCTTCATTACAAAGCGGTCAAGTTTTTGTAGTGGGTTGTAGCACGAGCGAAGTGCTAGGCGAAAGAATTGGAACATCAGGAACGATGGAAGTAGCAGAGGCGATTTTCTCTGAGTTAAAACAATTTCAAGAGCAAACAGGTATTGAATTAGCGTTTCAATGTTGTGAGCATTTAAACCGTGCTTTAGTAGTTGAGAGAGAAGTAGCGATAAAATATCAATTTGAAATTGTAACAGTTACGCCTGTTAGATCAGCAGGTGGTGCATTGGGGACATACGCGTATCACAATTTGAAAGATCCGGTAGTAGTTGAGTTTATTAAAGCTGATGCAGGAATGGATATTGGTGATACATTTATCGGTATGCATTTAAAGCATGTAGCTGTTCCGGTTCGTACAAGTGTGAAGGAAATTGGAAGTGCGCATGTAACGATGGCCAAAACACGTGGAAAACTAATTGGTGGAGCACGTGCTGTCTATGCGGCAGTGGAAGAGACTACCACTTGCCGTTAAATATGAGAAATTAGGAAGTCATATAGTACCTGTTTATCATAAGATAAAAGGTATGTTGTCTGACTTTATAATAGAAGAAAGAAAAGACCGATTTTCGGTCTTTTTTTTCTTTTATGATATAGAAAGTCATGTTAGAATGTAGTTGAAAACATGAAGGTTCGAAAGAATTACAACCTGAATTTTCGTTTTTTCTGAATAAATAAGAAAAAACTGTTGGGAATCGATGTAATTCGTTCAGAAAAGGGGGATTTTGGTGGATCATTTAAAACGTCAAGATGAAAAGGTATTTGCTGCAATTGAGGCAGAACTAGGAAGACAGCGTTCAAAGATTGAGTTAATTGCTTCGGAAAACTTCGTAAGTGAAGCAGTAATGGAGGCACAAGGTTCTGTTTTAACGAATAAGTATGCTGAAGGATATCCTGGAAAACGTTACTATGGTGGCTGTGAACACGTAGACGTAGTAGAAGATATCGCACGTGATCGCGTGAAAGAAATTTTCGGCGCAGAGCACGTAAATGTTCAACCACACTCTGGTGCACAAGCGAACATGGCAGTATACTTCACGATTTTAGAGCAAGGCGATACAGTACTTGGTATGAACTTATCTCATGGTGGTCACTTAACACACGGAAGCCCTGTTAACTTCAGTGGAGTACAATATAATTTCGTAGAATATGGCGTGGATGCTGACTCTCACCGTATTAATTACGATGATGTATTAGCAAAAGCGAAAGAACATAAACCAAAATTAATCGTTGCAGGTGCAAGTGCATACCCTCGTGTTATCGATTTCAAGCGATTCCGTGAGATTGCAGATGAAGTGGGCGCTTATTTAATGGTTGATATGGCACATATCGCAGGTTTAGTAGCTGCTGGTTTACATCCAAATCCAGTACCACATGCACATTTCGTTACAACGACAACACATAAAACGTTACGTGGTCCGCGTGGTGGTATGATTTTATGTGAAGAGCAATTTGCAAAACAAATTGATAAATCAATCTTCCCTGGTATTCAAGGTGGTCCACTTATGCACGTAATCGCTGCAAAAGCTGTTGCATTTGGTGAAGCACTTCAAGATGATTTCAAAACATATGCACAAAATATCATTAACAATGCGAACCGCTTAGCTGAAGGTCTTCAAAAAGAAGGACTTACACTTGTTTCTAGCGGAACAGACAATCACTTAATCTTGATTGATGTTCGTAACTTAGAAATCACAGGTAAAGTAGCAGAGCACGTATTAGATGAAGTTGGTATTACAGTGAACAAAAATACAATTCCATTTGAAACAGCAAGCCCATTTGTAACAAGTGGTGTACGTATCGGTACAGCAGCTGTAACATCTCGTGGTTTCGGTTTAGAAGAAATGGATGAAATTGCGTCACTTATTGCTTATACATTAAAAAATCATGAAAATGAAGCTGCGTTAGAAGAAGTACGTAAGCGTGTAGAAGCGTTAACTAGCAAATTCCCAATGTATCCAAATCTATAATAGATTGAAGAAGACTGTCGAGACTTAATTGTTTTGGCGGTCTTTTTTTTTGGACATATATTATTTTTAAAGTATGTATACAAATGATGAATAAATTTTGGCGATATAATGAAGGATACAGCTCCCATAATTGGTAAAGATACTAGATAGATTCATTGTAAAATCATGATTTTGCCAAATTTGCCCTTGAATATTAGTAGCGTTTTCTTTACAATCGTAAATAGTGTAAAAAAGCGTGCAAACGCATGAATATCATCTAAAGGAGAGATTCACATGGGAAAACTGTATGTATTTGATCACCCGTTAATTCAACATAAGATTACATATATTCGCGATAAGAATACAGGTACGAAAGATTTTCGTGAATTAGTGGACGAAGTAGCAAGCTTAATGGCTTTCGAAATTACTCGCGACCTTCCACTTAAGGACATTGAAATTGAAACACCTGTAAGCAAAGCGACAACAAAAGTGATCGCTGGTAAAAAACTTGGTTTAATTCCGATTTTACGTGCAGGTTTAGGAATGGTTGATGGAATTCTGAAATTAATTCCAGCAGCAAAAGTAGGACACGTTGGTTTATACCGTGACCCTAAAACATTGCAACCGGTAGAATACTATGTGAAACTTCCAACGGATGTAGAAGAGCGTGACTTTATCGTACTAGATCCGATGCTAGCAACAGGTGGTTCTGCGGCTGAAGCAATTAACTCTCTGAAAAAGCGCGGTGCGAAACAAATTAAATTAATGTGTATCGTTGCAGCTCCAGAAGGGGTAAAAGTAGTACAAGAAGAACATCCTGATGTTGATATTTATGTAGCAGCATTAGATGAGAAATTAAATGACCACGGATATGTAGTACCAGGTCTTGGTGATGCTGGTGACCGTTTATTCGGAACGAAGTAAGACAACTGACGAGCAGGGGAGATTCCCCAGCTCGTCTTTTTTGCTGTAAGCAAGTAGGGGAGGGGGGAGAGGATAAATATACATCGTATATACAACATAAGTTGCATACACCTCACATATAATATAGAAGTCTTACGTCTGAGGAACACTATATTATGGAAGAAAAGCGTTATATCTCGAAAATATAATAGTGACAAACTTGTGAACATTTCCTTCTATTATAAAGAGAAAACTGTTAGAAATTGCATATATGTAACCAGTATTTAGAAGGGGAACGTTTTCATTTTTGGGAGGAAATGCCTAATACTCAAATTTTTAGATTTTTTACGATTTCTCGTTGACACTGTTAATACCCTATTGTATGCTAACAACGGGGATAGATGGTAGGGCTTTCAGTGACAAAATTACATCTATTCCGTGACGAAAATGTAAACTTTTTGTTTTGTATAGGATTTATGCAAAAAAATGAGTTATTATTAACACATCGTGAATGAGGGTTACATATTGGAGGGATGAATCCTTGCAAAAAAACGATCGCAGCCATATAAAAGCTTATGCTTTAATGTCAGGTATTCTTGCTCAATTAGTCGGTTCTATTCTTGTTGGAATCTTTGGTGGGCAGTGGATTGATAATAAGGTTGGAACGTTTCCGTTGTTTCTTATTATAGGGTTATTACTCGGACTAGGAACAGGGGTATACGCAATGATTCGACTCATTCGACATTACTATTCGGGAGAGCAATGATGATAGACGTACATGGACTTGTCCAAAGACAAAAGAAATATATGTACTACTTGCTTGCGCTTCTAGTGCTAGGATGGGGATTTACCTCTTACAAGGATGTATTTCTTGGACTGATTATCGGTACGATTTTCAGTTTTCTTAGTTTGCGCATCATTGCACGTAGAACAGACAAGCTGCTAGATCGCGTAACAAATGGAGAAAACGTGAAGTTCAAGGCAACAGCGGTAAGTACATATTCAAGATTCGCCACGATTGGGTTATTAATTTTATTTGCAGCCAAATATCAAGAGTTAATCGCGATGTGGGGCCTAGGTGTAGGATTGCTGACAGGATACCTTGTCATGATCATAGATTTTCTTTATTTAGAGTATAAGAGCAGGGAAGAGAGGTGAATTACTAGTGGAACACGGTAAATTAGTTGAATTTCTAGGTTTAACGTTCGATTTGTCATCAGTTATGATGGTTACTGTAGCAGCAGTTATTGTTTTCTTAATCGCTGTTATCGGAACTCGCAGCTTAGCTCTTCGCCCAACCGGGATGCAAAACTTCATGGAATGGGTGTTTGACTTCGTGAAAGGGATTATCAATAGTACGATGGACTGGAAAACAGGTGGACGTTTCTTAACGCTTGGCGTTACGCTTATCATGTTTATCATCGTATCGAACTTCCTTGGTTTACCATTCATGTATTCAGCAACTGAAGCTGGCGAACATATTGCATGGTGGAGATCACCAACGTCTGATCCAGCAGTTACATTAACATTAGCCGTGATGGTAGTTACCCTCACCCATTATTATGGAATTAAGATGAAGGGTACGAAAGAGTACGTAAAAGGTTATTTCCAACCTATGAAATTCTTATTCCCATTAAAGGTTATTGAGGAGTTTGCTAACACATTAACGTTAGGTCTTCGTTTATTTGGTAACATTTATGCAGGTGAGATCTTATTAGGATTACTTGCTAAGTTGGGCGGAGCATCAGTCCTTGGGGCATTAGGTGCGCTTGTACCAATGTTAGCATGGATGGGATTCAGTGTATTCGTTGGATCAATCCAAGCATTTATTTTCGTTATGTTAACGATGGTTTATATGGCTCATAAAGTAAGCCATGACCATTAATATAATTTAAGTAAGAAAAAATTTATTTTTTTATAATACAAAGGAGGACAAATTAAATGAGTTTAGGTGTAATCGCAGCTGCAATTGCAATTGGTTTATCAGCATTAGGTGCAGGTATTGGTAACGGTCTTATCGTATCACGTACAATCGAAGGTGTTGCTCGTCAACCAGAATTAAAAGGCGCACTTCAAACAATTATGTTCATCGGGGTTGCTTTAGTTGAGGCACTTCCAATCATCGGTGTAGTTATTGCATTCATCGTAATGAACAAATAAGGGAGACTCCCCTTACATAGATGGCGAAGAGTGTTTTTCCGAACTTTCTTCGCCATTGCTTTATGAACGAAACGTATGTCTTTTTTTTCATATGATCAATTTAGATATTTTGAAGGGAGTGAATCCTTGTGCCAACTTTATTATTAGGAGCTTCCATTCCATTTGGAACGATTGCTTATACATTGTTCATTTTCTTACTTCTATTAGTAATGCTACGCAAATTTGCGTGGGGTCCTTTAATGGGAATTATGAAAGAACGTGAAGAGCACGTTGCTAATGAAATCGACGCTGCAGAAAGAAATAATGCTGAAGCGAAGAAATTAGTAGAAGAACAACGTGAGATGTTAAAACAATCGCGTGTTGAAGCACAAGAGTTAATCGAAAGAGCGAAAAAGCAAGCTGTAGATCAAAAGGATGTTATTGTTGCTGCTGCGAAAGAAGAAGCAGAATCAATTAAAGCATCTGCTGTACAAGAAATTCAACGCGAAAAAGAGCAAGCAATTGCTGCTTTACAAGAACAAGTCGCTTCTTTATCTGTTCAAATTGCTTCTAAAGTAATTGAAAAAGAATTAAAAGAAGAAGATCAAGTGAAGTTAATTCGCGATTATATTAAAGAAGTAGGAGAAGCGCGATGAGCAATGGGATTGTAGCAAAACGTTATGCTGTCGCTCTTTTTAAAATTGCAAAAGAAAAACACGTATTAGAAATGTTTGAAGAGGAATTACGCCTTGTACAAAACGTTTATGTAAAGAACGGAGAACTACATAGCTTTTTAACGCAACCGAACATTTCAAAGGAACAAAAGAAAACGTTTCTTGCAAACGTATTCGGATCTGTTTCTGAATCTATTTTAAATACGTTATATATTTTAATTGATAACAAACGCATTGATATCTTACCTGAAATTGCAGATGAATATGTTGTTCTTGCTAATGAAGAACGTAACGTAGCGGATGCAACTGTATATTCTACTCGTCTTCTATCAGAAGAAGAGAAGCTTAACATTGCTGAAGCATTTGCAAAGAGAACGGGAAAAGATGCAATTCGCGTGAAAAATGTTGTAGATGAAGATTTACTAGGCGGAATTAAAGTACGTATTGGAAATCGCATTTATGACGGAAGTTTACAAGGAAAATTAGCACGTATTCAGCGTGAATTAATGAAGAATAGATAGGGGTGAAGCACATGAGCATCAGAGCTGAAGAAATTAGCGCACTGATAAAGCAACAAATCGAGAACTATCAGTCTGAAATCGAAGTTAGTGATGTTGGTACAGTTATCCAAGTTGGTGACGGTATCGCGCGTGCTCATGGTCTTGATAACGTTATGGCTGGTGAACTTGTAGAGTTCTCTAACGGCGTTATGGGACTAGCACAAAACTTAGAGGAAAACAACGTAGGTATTATCATTTTAGGACCTTACACAGAAATCCGTGAAGGTGACGAAGTTCGTCGTACTGGTCGCATCATGCAAGTACCAGTAGGAAAAGAACTAATTGGTCGTGTTGTAAACCCATTAGGTCAACCAGTTGATGGTTTAGGCCCAATCAATACAACAAACACTCGTCCAATCGAAAGTCCAGCACCAGGTGTAATGGATCGTAAATCTGTTCATGAGCCACTTCAAACAGGTATTAAAGCGATCGATGCTCTTGTACCAATTGGCCGTGGTCAACGTGAGTTAATCATTGGTGACCGTCAAACTGGTAAAACAGCAGTTGCACTTGATACAATCATTAACCAAAAAGATGAAGACATGATTTGTATCTACGTAGCAATTGGACAAAAAGAATCAACTGTACGTAACGTAGTAGAAACACTACGTAAGCACGGTGCATTAGAATACACAATCGTTGTAACTGCATCTGCTTCTCAGCCAGCTCCATTATTATACCTAGCTCCTTATGCTGGTGTAACAATGGGTGAAGAGTTCATGTACAATGGTAAACACGTATTAGTAGTATATGATGACTTATCAAAACAAGCAGCGGCTTACCGTGAGCTGTCATTACTATTACGTCGTCCTCCAGGTCGTGAAGCTTACCCAGGGGATGTATTCTACTTACATTCTCGCTTATTAGAGCGTGCAGCAAAATTAAGTGATGCAAAAGGCGGCGGTTCTTTAACTGCACTACCTTTCATCGAAACACAAGCAGGGGACGTATCAGCATACATCCCAACAAACGTAATTTCTATTACGGATGGACAAATCTTCTTACAATCTGACCTATTCTTCTCTGGCGTACGTCCAGCGATCGATGCGGGTACTTCTGTATCTCGTGTAGGTGGATCTGCTCAGATTAAAGCAATGAGTAAAGTATCAGGTACACTTCGTCTTGACCTTGCATCTTACCGTGAGTTAGAAGCGTTCGCTCAGTTCGGTTCTGACCTTGATAAAGCAACTCAAGCGAAATTAAACCGTGGTGCTCGTACTGTTGAGGTATTAAAACAAGGATTACACAAACCGTTACGTGTAGAGAAACAAGTTATCATTCTTTACGCTTTAACACGTGGATTCCTAGATGATATCCCAGTAGTAGATATCACTCGTTTTGAAGAAGAATTCCATGCTTGGTTAGATTCTAATGCGACTGACTTATTAGAAGAAATCCGCACAACTAAGAAACTTGCGGATGACGACAAATTTGCAGCAGCAATCAATGGATTTAAAAAAGTATTCGTAGCTTCTGAATAATAAAAGCGGAAGCGGCTCATTCAAGCCGCTGGAGCTAGATAGTATATATAAAAGGCATCTCGGGCTCTGAGATTGCTAAAGGTCATGTAAAGGAAAAGAGTAGGTGCACCTATTCTTTTCCTTCAATCATGAGCAAGAATATCTTGCAACGTAGATTAGGAAGAGGATTCTTACTAATCGTGCCAACTTCCGGAAAAAAGGTGGTGAAAACCTGTGGCATCTTTACGCGATATAAAAGCGAAGATTAACTCGACAAAGAAAACGAGTCAAATTACGAAAGCGATGGAGATGGTATCTGCATCTAAGTTAAACCGTGCAGAGCAAAATGCTAAATCTTTCGTTCCGTATATGGAAAAGATTCAAGAAGTAGTAGCGAGCATTGCGCAAGGAAGCAAAGGGATTAATCATCCAATGCTAAATGCGCGTCCTGTAAAGCGTACAGGATACATCGTTATTACGTCTGATCGCGGACTAGCAGGTGGTTATAACAGTAACGTATTACGTACAGTAAGTAACGTAATTCGTGAACGTCATAATATGGATTCAAACCAATATTCTATTATTGTGCTTGGACGACTAGGACGTGATTATTTAAAACGTCGCGGCTTTAACATTATTGATGAAGTAGTTGGATTATCTGACCACCCATCATTTACTGATATTAAAGACCTTGCTTCTCGAGCAATTGCGATGTTCGCAGATGGTGCTTATGATGAGCTGTACATTTACTACAACCATTACGTAAGTAAAATTTCACAAGAGGTAACGGAAAATAAAATTTTACCGCTTACTGATGTGGCGTCTGACAAACCGACGACAGCTTATGAATTCGAACCTTCTGAAGAAGAGATTTTAAAAGTACTATTGCCACAATACGCAGAAAGCTTAGTGTACGGTGCATTACTAGACGGTAAAGCAAGTGAGCACGCAGCGCGTATGACAGCAATGAAGAGTGCTACAGACAACGCAATGGAAGTTATCGATTCACTTACACTTTCATTCAACCGTGCGCGTCAGGCAGCGATTACGCAAGAAATTACGGAAATCGTTGGTGGAGCAGCAGCGTTAGAATAGTATTAAAAAGCGGAAGCGGTTCGTTCAGAATGAGAGGGGGATGGAGCCTTTTGACGTAGAGGCGATTTGTGCCTCGTAGGAAAAAGCGAAGCCACCGAACATTCTAACCGCTGGAGCTGGATTCAATAAAAAGCGTAGGTGGCTTGCTCAGAAGGGGAGGGCATTGGAACTCCTGACAAAGAGGCGTTCTTTGCCTCGTAGGAAGGGGTGAAATGACCGACCCTTCTAGCCACCGGAGATAGATTCAATAAAAAGCGGAAGCGGCTCTTTCAGGAGAGTCGCGTAAGCTAAACTAATAAAAAATTAAAAGCTAACTTCTCTGATAGAGGTAGCTAATTAAAAGAAAGCTAGGAGGGAACCCGATGAATAAAGGGCGCGTTACGCAAATCATGGGTCCGGTTGTAGACGTTAAGTTTGATGGCGGAAAGCTACCAGAAATCTACAATGCCCTTACGGTAAAACAAAGCAACGAAAACGGAAGCATGAACTTAACATTTGAAGTTGCACTTCATTTAGGTGATGATACAGTTCGTACAGTTGCGATGTCTTCCACAGATGGACTTGTTCGTGGCACAGAAGTAGAAGATACTGGTAAAGCAATCTCTGTACCAGTTGGTGATGCAACACTTGGACGTGTATTCAACGTATTAGGTGATGCAATTGACTTAGATGGTGAACTTCCTGCGGATGTACACCGTGATCCAATTCACCGTCAAGCACCTGCATTCGAAGAATTATCTACTAAAGTAGAAATTCTTGAAACTGGTATTAAAGTAGTAGACTTACTTGCTCCTTACATTAAGGGTGGTAAGATCGGCCTATTCGGTGGTGCCGGCGTAGGTAAAACAGTATTAATTCAGGAATTAATCAATAACATCGCACAAGAGCACGGTGGTATCTCTGTATTCGCTGGTGTAGGTGAGCGTACTCGTGAGGGTAATGACTTATACCACGAAATGAGCGATTCTGGCGTAATCAAGAAAACTGCGATGGTATTCGGACAAATGAACGAGCCACCTGGAGCACGTCAACGTGTTGCATTAACAGGTTTAACAATGGCTGAGCATTTCCGTGATGAGCAAGGACAAGACGTACTTCTGTTCATCGATAACATCTTCCGTTTCACGCAAGCGGGTTCTGAAGTATCTGCCCTTCTTGGTCGTATGCCCTCTGCGGTAGGTTACCAACCAACACTTGCAACAGAAATGGGTCAATTACAAGAGCGTATTACATCTACAAATAAAGGGTCTATCACGTCTATCCAAGCGGTATATGTACCAGCCGATGACTATACTGACCCAGCACCAGCTACAACGTTCGCTCACTTAGATGCAACAACAAACTTAGAGCGTCGTTTAACGCAAATGGGTATTTACCCAGCCGTAGATCCATTAGCATCTACATCTCGTGCACTTTCTCCAGAAATCGTAGGAGAAGAGCATTATGAAGTAGCTCGTCAAGTACAGCAAACTTTACAACGTTATAAAGAGCTTCAAGATATCATCGCTATCTTAGGTATGGATGAGTTATCTGAAGAAGATAAGTTAGTTGTACATCGTGCTCGTCGTATTCAATTCTTCTTATCTCAAAACTTCCACGTAGCTGAGCAGTTTACAGGTCAAAAAGGTTCTTACGTACCTGTAAAGAATACAGTTAGTGGTTTCAAAGAAATTCTAGAAGGAAAATATGATGACCTTCCAGAAGATGCATTCCGCTTAGTAGGTGGCATTGAAGAAGTTATTGAAAACGCGAAGAAAATGATGGCGTAAGGCCTTAGGAGGGACGAAGTATGAAGACATTTCCAGTCAGTATTGTAACTCCTGATGGACCGGTTTACGAAAAAGAAGTAGAAATGGTAAGTGTAAAAGCAGAGAGTGGGGAAATGGGGATCTTACCAGGTCACATTCCAACTGTTGCACCATTAAAAATTAGTGCAGTTCGTCTGAAAAATGGTGGACACACTGATTATGTAGCAGTAAGCGGTGGCTTTATCGAAGTTCGTCCAGATAAAGTGACTGTATTATCATCATCTGCTGAAGAAGCAAACCATATCGATATCCATCGTGCAAATGAAGCGAAGCGTCGCGCAGAGCAACGTCTGCAAGATAAACAAGCACATGTTGACTTTAAACGTGCAGAAATGGCATTACAACGTGCTGTGAACCGTTTGAACGTTTCCGATATGAAGTAAAAAAATCCGTAAGGGCTTTGCCTTTACGGATTTTTTTTTGTGTATTTTATGGATAATTTTACAAAACTGGTATAATTATATTGATGCTTGTATAAGTAGAAGTGTACAACAATTTATATTTCATAAAGGGGATGGATCAATGATTGGTGAAATGAAGCGAGAAGCATTGTACTCTTTAAAGGGAAAATGGGGACTAGGTGTTGGATCAACAATTTTATATTTTATTTTAAGTTATGTTGTTTCGCTGGCTGCAATGCTTATACTATTAATTCCAGGAATTATTATATTTCTCTCAGTTGTAAGCTTAACTGGATCATTTGAAGAGGAAACGATGTCAATTGGAGCAGGTATTACCTTTGGAATTTTTTATTGCATTATGATAATTTTGAGTAACGCATCGTATGGGATTACGTCATATGGTTATACAAATGTATTTTTACAGATTAGTAAACGAGAAGATGCTAAAGTAGATTACTTATTCGAAGGATTTCGTGGCTTTAAAAGAATGATGAAAACAATGTGGGCAATGCTTGCGATTTTGTTATATACAGGTACATGGATTCCGATGCTGTTAATAGGCTTATTTGCATTGTTAGGTGAAGAAGGGAATACGTCATTTGCAATAGCTTTCTTCGTACTATTAGCAATTTCAATTGTTGGTATGATTGTGATGTATTTTTCTTATGCACTGACGTACTATGTGATGATTGAAAATCCAGAATATAGTGTTTCGCAGGCGATGAAGGAAAGTAAGAATCTTATGAAGGGTCATAAGTTAGATTTGTTTCTTTTATGGCTGAGCTTCATAGGATGGGCTATTTTAGCGCTTCTTACTTTTGGAATAGGATTTCTTTGGCTTAGTCCGTATATGAGTACGACGACAGCACACTTTTATCGCTACATTTCAAAAGGTGAATTTCAATAGGAACATGCTATACTAATAGAATTATTGTGTATAGGAGGCGAGGCTACGCATGATTAGTGATTTAAAAGGAGAAGCACTAGATTCATTAGAAGGGAAATGGGGATTAGCTGTTGGAGCTACACTACTCATTTCAATTCTTATCACGGCTTTTAGTTTTAGTGTTGATTGGGGATTTTCTTTAATTTTCGGTTGGCAAAAAACAAATGGTTCACTTTCAACGAATATTCTTTCATTTTTTGTTACTGGACCGTTAACTTTAGGTGGATATTACCTTGGTTTAAATATCCTTCGTGAAAAGCAAGCTAGTATTGGTAATGTATTCATTTGGTTTTCAGAGGGAAAGAGATTTCTAAAATCATTTTTATTATATTTATTAGTAAATCTTTATCTTTTCTTATGGACGTTATTGTTCATTATTCCAGGTATTATTAAATCATTTTCTTATGCGATGACATACTTTATTATAAACGATCATCCTGAGTATTCACTGAACCAAGCTATTACAGAAAGTCGTCGTATGATGGATGGACATAAGATGGAGTATTTCATTTTATGTTTAAGTTTTATTGGCTGGTTTATATTAAGTTGTATTACGTTAGGGATTGGATTCTTATGGTTAATTCCATATTTCTATACGACATCTGCAGCTTTTTACGAAGAGATTGCAGAAGAATATTATGAGAAAAAAATTTAGCACTATAAAACCCCCAGTATGAATTATTTGTTCATACTGGGGGTTTTTTGTAGAAATTTTATAAATTGATTACTAGTAAGTGGTTTACTGAAATAGTAACCTTGCATATATTTACAGTTATGTTTTTGCAGAAACTTAAGCTGTTTTTCGGTTTCAATTCCTTCGGCAACGACTGAAAGATTTAAAGTATTTGCGAGGGAAAGTATTGTAGAAACGATGGCTCGTTCTTCAGGACGATGATCAGCTAATTGTGTAAATTCTCTCGGTACTTTTAATGTGTCGATTGGAAAAATTGATAAATAAGCAAGAGAAGAATACCCAGTACCGAAGTCATCAATGGAAGTTTGGATACCGTACTCTTTTAATTGCTTCAGTCTCAATAACGTTTCTTTCTCGTCAATCATTGCAATTCTTTCTGTTAACTCAAGGGTTACATATTTTGGGTCGACTTGCACGTCGTTTAATATTTGTGAAATGTTTTCGATTAATTGATCTTGCCGGAATTCTTTTGCGGATAAATTAACACTTATTTTTAAATTTTGGTAGCCAAAGGTATGCCATATTTTTAATTGGAGACAAGCTTCTTGTAATACCCAATGTCCAAGTGGGACTACTTGTGGCGTCTCTTCTACAATTGGAATAAACTCACATGGTGAAATGTCACCTAATAGCGGGTGTTTCCATCGTATTAAAGCTTCAGCACCGATAATTTTATTTGTTGTCGTATCAATTTGTGGTTGATAAACGAGATAAAATTCTTTGTTTACTAAAGCGATTGGCAAATCTTTTTCAATTCGAGCTTTTCGTTCCATTTTTTTATATAGTTCTTTCGTGTAAAGAGAGCTACCGTTTTTTCCTTTATTCTTTGCTTCGTACATGGCCATATCAGCATGCTGCAAAATGGATAGCGCATCTTCACCTGCTTCAGGATATATTGCAATTCCGATGCTCGGTGAGATTTGTAAATGTTGATTTTCGATTTCAAATGGCTCATTCATGGCCGCTACAATCCTATCAGCTATTTTTTGGACATCTGGCTTTTTTTTGTAATTCTCGATAAGGATTGTGAACTCATCCCCAGCTAGCCGCGCGAGTTTCATATTTGATGTTGCTATTCTTTCGAGCCTTTTTGCTACTGCGATGAGCAATAGGTCTCCTACTCGATGACCGAGGGTATCATTAATAACTTTAAAACGGTCTAGGTCGAGAAACATAACAGCAAAAGGCTTTTTCGATATTTTTGCTCGTGCAATTGCCTGTTCTAAATGTTGATGAAATGCACGACGATTTGCAAGCTCTGTTAAAGTATCATGGTATGCTAGGAAGTTGATTTGTTCTTGTTGTTGTTTGCTTTCCGTAATATCTTTAATCATTAAATAAACCCCAGAAATTTTCTCCTTTAAAAAGATCGGTACGGCGGTAACGTGCAAGTAGTAAATATCTCTGTTTTTATGGTAAGCCCGTATTTCTAAAGAAATCGAATATCCCTTTTTCACGCGATGAAAGGCGTTAATCATTTCTTCTAAATCTTCTTCGTATATGAGTGAATAGTAAGGCTGGTTTAATAATTCATTCGTTTGATAACCGAGTAAAGTAGTACCAGCGTTATTTACTTTGAGAAAATTACCGTACAAATCTAATGTGAAAATTGGATCTGGATGATGCTCGTATAAAGATTTAAACATTTGTTGATTATGATAGAGTTCATTTTTCTGTTCTACTAAATCTTCTGTACGTAGTTTAATTTGTTTCTCGAGTTCTGAGTTGAATTGCATTTGAGCGATCAATAATATTTTATTTTGTTTTCGAACTAAACTATGACGTATGAGAACGAAAGAAAAAGTTATTATAAGTCCGATTACTATAATAGGCGCAAAAACGTATTCAACTAATATAAAAACAATAAGCATTACTACAGAAATATACGGTAATGATAATCGGATTGATTCGCCAATTTTAGGTGTTAGTAGTACTTGTTCTTGTTTTTCAGGCTTTTTTGTATGGAGAATACAGGCGATTGCTACTAGTACTAAGGTTACTTGATAGAAAGGCGTAACTGTAAACATAGAATACTCTGGTATGAAGTATTTTATATAAGCATAAATCGCATCTGTAGTAGCATATAAAATTAAAGCACTGCCAAGAAGTGCACCGACCTTTTTAGGTAATAAGGATAGTGGTTTGAATAAAAGGTTGATTCCTATTAAGAGAAAGAGTAAATCAGCCATTGGATAGGTAAGTTGAACAAATATGTCGATATAGGATGTTGTAAAGATATGAATAGTTCGTTCAATAAGTAAGTAGTAACTTAAAGTAAATTGGGCTGTAACGATAATACAAATATCACATAGCATAAAAAGTTTTTCTAATAAATCTCGGTTATAAATGATTTCGTATAGAAAGGCAAACGTAAAGCTAACTAAAAAAAGTAAGTAAAAAAAGTCAGATGGATCAACGAACGTATAGAAGTCCTTTACAATTAAACGCTGATAGGCAACGACTATATCACCGATAAAATAAGAGAGAGCTCCAACAGATAATATGATCCAAAATAAACGAGATAGCCCTTCTTTCATGTTTGAAAAATAAAGTATATAACTACAAGCGATAATATCAATTAATAGGGTGCTCGTTCCGATTAATAGCTGAAAAGGAAATGAGTATTCATATACAAAAGGCATTGCTACATAGTGAAGCGTTATAGACAGCAATACAATGCTTATAAGAATACTTACATGTGTTTGTTTTTTCATTTATATCACCTACGGTTTCTTGAAAAGCATATATAAGTTTTATATTTATTTTGCACAATTATAGCAAGTTGTAAAGGTAGATTTTAATAATTCTTGTTTCTGTCTCCCAACATATCGACATAGGAATTTGAAGTTTGCTATAATGATTAGAATAGTTGCATTATTTAGAAAAATTTAAAAATAATAATTACTGCAACTAGGACATATTGTTTACTATGTGAACTTGTTCTTAATTTAGGGGGGAGGGTTTCACAATGGCAAGTGTATATGAAAATAGTTATATGATCGTTTTGATTTTCTTGCTATTAGGTATATTGCTGCCGGTAGTGGCTCTTACATTAGGAAGGATGCTGCGCCCAAATAAACCAAGTGCAGCAAAGGCGACGACGTATGAGAGTGGAATTGAGCCTTTTCATGATGCAAATATTCGGTTTCATGCTCGTTATTATATTTTCGCTTTATTGTTTGTGATCTTTGATGTAGAAACTTTATTTTTATATCCTTGGGCTGTTGCGTATGACAAGCTAGGTTTATTTGCATTAATTGAAATGCTCATCTTTGTTGTAATGTTGCTAGTTGGATTAGCGTATGCTTGGAAAAAGAAGGTGTTACAATGGTTATAAATTTTGAGGAATTACATCCAAATGAGCGAGCAGAATTAGAACGAAATATCTTTTTTTCTACATTGGAACAGTTGAAAGGATGGGCGAGGAGCAACTCTTTATGGCCGATGACATTCGGACTGGCATGCTGTGCAATTGAAATGATGGGGGTAGGCTCATCACATTACGATTTAGATCGATTTGGGTCATTTTTTCGAACTTCACCAAGGCAATCGGACGTCATGATTGTATCGGGAACAGTAACGAAGAAGATGGCTCCTATTGTTCGGCGTTTATATGATCAAATGCCCGAACCGAAATGGGTTATTGCGATGGGATCTTGTGCGACAGCAGGTGGTCCGTATGTAAATTCATATGCTGTTGTGAAAGGTGTAGACCAAATCGTACCAGTTGATGTGTATATTCCTGGTTGTCCCCCAAATCCAGCTGCTTTAATCTATGGAATTAATAAATTAAAAGAGAAAATTCGTTACGAGGCAAAGACCGGAAAGCAGGTGACGAATAAATGAGTAATCCAAATAAAGATTTAGAGGATCTGAAAAAAGAAGCAGCTAGGCGTGCGAAAGAAGAAGCGAGAAAACGCCTTGTAGCGAAACACGAGGCGGAAATAAGTGAACTTGAGGAGGAAGATCAAGAAAAAGAGAAAGCGCTACCAAAAAATGATGATATTACTATAGAAGAAGCAAAACGACGTGCAGCAGCAGCCGCAAAAGCAAAAGCGGCAGCGTTAGCGAAGCAGAAAAGAGAAGGGACAGAAGAAGTAACGGAAGAAGAAAAAGCGAAAGCGAAGGCGAAGGCAGCAGCAGCTGCAAAGGCAAAAGCGGCGGCGTTAGCGAAACAGAAAAGAGAAGGAACCGAAGAAGTAACGGAAGAAGCAAAAGCGAAAGCGAAGGCGAAGGCAGCAGCAGCTGCAAAGGCAAAAGCGGCGGCGTTAGCGAAACAGAAAAGAGAAGGAACCGAAGAAGTAACGGAAGAAGAAAAAGCGAAGGCGAAGGCAGCAGCAGCCGCAAAAGCAAAAGCGGCGGCATTAGCGAAGCAGAAAAGAGAAGGGACAGAAGAAGTAACGGAAGAAGAAAAAGCGAAAGCCAAGGCGAAGGCAGCAGCAGCCGCAAAAGCAAAAGCGGCAGCATTAGCGAAGCAGAAAAGAGAAGGAACCGAAGAAGTAACGGAAGAAGAAAAAGCGAAAGCCAAGGCAAAAGCGGTGGCGGCGGCAAAGGCGAAAGCGGCAGCATTGGCGAAGCAGAAAGCCTCGCAAGGTGATGGGGATTCGGGAGATGAAAAGGCAAAGGCAATTGCAGCGGCAAAAGCGAAAGCAGCAGCGGCTGCAAGAGCGAAGACAAAGGGAGCTGAAGGTAAGAAAGAGGATGAGCCGAAGCAGGAAGAACCGTCCGTAAATCAGCCGTATTTAAATCAGTATGTTGAGGCTATTAGGGAGAAGTTAGGAGAGGGTGCATTAGTAGATTCCTACATTAATAAACTGTCAAAGGATGTGCCAACTCTTGTGGTGGATCCCGAAAAGTATTATGAAGTGATGGAGTCATTGCGATTCCATGAGGGACTTGCTTTTGATTATATGTCAGAGCTACATGCGACAGATTTTGTGACACATATGGAAGTGTATGTTCATTTGTTTTCATATGGCAAGAAACAATCGGTAGCGGTGAAGGTAAAGCTAGACCGGGAAGCGCCGCAAGTCGAGTCTGTGACAGCGCTTTGGAAAGGGGCTGACTGGCCGGAGAGAGAAGCATACGATTTGCTCGGTATTGTATTTAAAGGGCATCCGAATTTAACGCGTATTTTAATGCCAGATGATTGGGTAGGATATCCGCTTAGAAAAGACTATGAACCGTATGATGTGGAGGTGTAGCTATGATCCGCACGGAAGAGATGCTTTTGAATGTAGGACCTCAGCATCCGAGTACACATGGTGTGTTCAGGCTCGTAATTAAGATTGACGGGGAAATTATTAAAGAAGCTACACCTGTTATTGGATATTTGCATCGCGGGACCGAAAAGATCGCTGAGAGCTTACAGTATACGCAAATTATCCCTTATACAGATCGAATGGACTATTTATCAGCCATGACGAATAATTACGTCATTTGCCATGCTGTAGAGACGATGATGGGGCTTGAAATTCCAGAGCGTGCCGAATACTTGCGAGTACTTGCGATGGAGCTAGGAAGAATTGCGAGCCATCTCGTTTGGTGGGGGACGAATCTTCTTGATATAGGAGCGGTCAGCCCGTTTTTGTACGCGTTTCGTGAACGAGAGATGATTATAAATTTATTAAATGAATTATGCGGGGCACGGCTTACTTTTAACTATATGAGAGTTGGTGGTGTGAAGTGGGATGCGCCAGATGGTTGGATTGAAAAGGTGGAAGAGTTTGTTCCGTATATGAGGGAGCAATTAGCAGGTTATCATGATCTTGTTAGCGGTAATGAGATTTTCTTAAATCGTGTGAAAGGCGTTGGTATATATAGCGCGGAAGAAGCGATCTCGTATTCCTTAAGCGGAGCAAATTTGCGGTGCACTGGAGTAAACTGGGATCTTCGCAAAGATGAGCCGTATTCGATTTATGATCGTTTTGATTTTGATATTCCTGTTGGAAGCGTGGGAGATGCTTGGGATCGCTACGTTTGCCGAATGCAAGAAATCGAGGAGTCTTTAAAGATTGTTGAGCAAGCGGTTCAGCAGTTCCCGAAAGATGGAGCTGTGCTGGCAAAAGTACCGAAAATTATTAAGGCACCTAAGGGAGAAGCATTTGTACGTATCGAATCGCCGCGCGGAGAGATTGGTTGTTATATCTCAAGTGACGGAAAGAAAGAGCCGTACCGTTTGAAGTTTCGTAGGCCATCTTTTTATAACTTGCAAATTTTACCGAAGTTATTGAAAGGTGAAAACATCGCTAATTTAATTACGATTTTAGGTGGAGTTGATATTGTACTTGGGGAGGTTGATGGCTAATGATTGAGGCGCTCTTACAATCACCTTCAAGCTGGA
This sequence comes from Bacillus cereus group sp. MYBK108-1, assembly GCF_051917185.1. Classification (NCBI taxonomy): domain Bacteria; kingdom Bacillati; phylum Bacillota; class Bacilli; order Caryophanales; family Bacillaceae; genus Bacillus; species Bacillus cereus group sp. MYBK108-1. Next base: position 31,264 of record NZ_JBQAHZ010000018.1, on the reverse strand, counting down.
CGAATTTCTTCATTTTTTTCGGATTAGCGGTACTTCTACTATTTGCAGTCCTTGGCTTCGTTACATATGGAATTTTGGCAGAACGGAAAGTGATGGGGTTTATGCAAGGGCGGATTGGACCAAACCAGGTTGGAGGCCGATTCGGTTTACTGCAAACGGTAGCTGATGTTTTAAAACTATTATTGAAAGAAGATAGTATTCCGAAAGCAGCAGATAAACCGCTGTTTATATTAGCGCCTGTCATTGCATTTGCACCAGCATTTATGGTGCTTGCGGTTATCCCGTTCACTGATAAATTTCAATTTGCAGATATTGGAGTCGGGCTACTTTATTATATTGCTGTTTCCGGTATTACGACGATAGGTGTTGTAACTGGGGGATGGGCATCGAATAATAAATATTCCCTTTTAGGAGGGATGCGTGCGGCGGCGCAAATGATTTCTTATGAGATTCCGCTCGTAATGAGTGTAATTGGTATCGTTTTGCTAGCTGGTAGCCTGAATTTAAATGAGATTGTAGCGGCGCAGGAGAAGGTCTGGTACATTTTCGTACAGCCAATTGGATTCGTCGTTTTCTTAATCGCAGCAGTTGCAGAGTTAAATAGGACGCCATTCGATTTGCCGGAAGCGGAGTCAGAACTTGTTTCTGGATATCATACGGAATACTCAGGTTTTCGCTGGGCGTTTTTCATGCTTTCAGAGTACGTATATTTCTTCGGGATGGCATCGTTAATTACAGTGCTCTTTTTAGGCGGATGGAATCCAGTCATGTTTCTTGGATTTATCCCAGGTGCCGTATGGTTTGCTTTGAAATTTAGCAGTGTAGTCTTTCTATTAATTTGGTTCCGCGTTACGTTCCCGCGTATAAGAGGTGACCAGTTAATGGAGTTTGGATGGAAAGTATTATTGCCGATTGCACTTGCAAATATTTTCTTAACGGCATTGATTAAGGAGTTATTCTTCTAATCTATGAGGGGGGTGCCAGTAAGAGATGAAAGGACTATTTAAAGGGTTAAAATATACATTAAGTAATTTGAGCAAGAAGAAGGTAACGTATGATTATCCAAATCAACCGTTGCCGTTGCCAGACCGTTTTCGGGGGATTCAAAAATTTTATCCGGAGAAATGTATTGTTTGTAATCAGTGCTCTAACATTTGTCCGACAGACTGTATTCAGTTAACAGGAAAGAAACATCCGGATCCTACGAAAAAAGGAAAAATTATCGACACGTATGATATTAATTTTGAAATTTGTATTCTTTGTGATTTATGTACAGAAGTTTGTCCGACAGAGGCAATTGTCATGACAAATAACTTTGAACTCGCGGAATATTCACGTGATGACTTATTTAAAAATTTGCAGTGGCTTGACGAAAACGACGAAAACGTCAGGAAGGAGAATAAGGCATGAATGGCGAGTTTGTAGCATTCTTTATACTATCCTTGTCTGCAATTATCGGCGGTGTTCTTATGTTGAACTTAACGAAAGTTATGCACATGATGCTAGCTCTCGTTCTGACATTTCTCAGCATTGCAGGTTTGTATTTTCTTTTGTCAGCCGAATTTATAGGCGTTGCACAAATTTTACTTTACTCCGGTGCAATCACAATTATTATGATTTTCGGCATTATGTTAACGAAACATAACGCGGAAAATGAATCGCGTCTTACTCTTCGAAAATGGATTATCTTCTTTGCAGTTGTAGCATTTGGAGCGGTTATGTATTTCGCTGTTAATAATGTTGATTTTGCAAATGAAAGCACACAAGGAAGTTTACCTCTCCATGAAAACAACACACTTCAAATCGGTACGCTTCTCTATTCAAAATATATTATTCCATTTGAACTAACTTCAGTTATTTTACTTGTAGCACTCGTTGGCGCAATTATACTTGCGAAAAAGGACGAGAAAGAGGAGGATTCCAATGAGTAGCGTTCCAGCTTCTGCATATTTAACACTTGCGATTATTTTGTTTTGCATCGGTCTATTTGGAGCTTTAACAAAGCGGAATACAGTAATCGTATTAGTTTGTATCGAATTAATGCTGAATGCTGCCAATTTAAACTTAGTGGCGTTTAGTAAATTAGGCTTATTTCCGAATTTAACAGGTCAAATTTTCTCACTGTTTACGATGGCTGTAGCGGCAGCGGAAGCGGCGGTAGGACTCGCTATTTTAATTGCTTTATATCGTAATCGTACGACAGTTCAGGTGGATGAAATGGATACGCTCAAAGGATAGCATTGTGACCGAAAAAGGGGGAAGGAAACAATGATCGATTATGCATGGCTCATACCGCTTTTCCCACTCGTTTCGTTTTTGTTACTTATTATATTCGGGAAGAAAATTAGAGAAGGAAGCAGCGTACTTAGTATTTTTTTCGTCTTTCTCTCCTTTATACTTGCGGTACTTGTGTTAATAGAAAGGTTTTCAGAAGCAAGCGTGAAGCATAAGTGGGTGTGGCTTAGAGCTGGAGATGTGGATATATCATTCGGCTTTGAAGTGACTGCATTAGGAGCTTTAATGTTATTTATCGTGACGCTTGTGAGTCTACTTGTACATGTGTATTCGAAAGGTTATATGAAAGGTGATGAACGATTACCGACCTTTTACGCATATTTAGGACTCTTTACATTTGCGATGTTAGGGCTTGTTATATCAACGAATTTATTACAACTTTATATATTTTGGGAATTAGTTGGCCTTGGCTCATTTTTACTTATCGGTTTTTATTTCTTTAAAGAAGAAGCGAAGGCTGCTGCAAAAAAGGCTTTTATTATGACCCGTATTGGGGATGTTGGTTTATTTATCGGGATGATTTTAATTTTTTGGTACGCAGGTAGTTTTGAATATGACGCAATATTTAGGGCGATTTATACAGGGGATCTACCTCCTTACATGATTACAATAACAGCGATATTAATTTTTATCGGGGCGATGGGGAAATCAGGTCAGTTCCCGCTTCATACGTGGTTGCCAGATGCAATGGAGGGGCCAACACCCGTTTCGGCACTTATTCACGCGGCGACGATGGTCGCAGCTGGCGTATATTTAGTAGCGACGATGTTCCCTCTATTTTCAGCAAGTACAGTGGCGATGCAGACAGTGGCAATCGTTGGAGCTTTCACTGCAATCTTTGCGGCCTCTATCGGTCTTGTGCAAACAGATATAAAGAGGGTGCTTGCTTATTCTACAGTTAGCCAGCTCGGGTATATGATGCTCGCGTTAGGTTCTGCCGGTTATGTAGCTGGTATATTTCATTTAACGACACATGCTTTTTTTAAAGCACTACTATTTTTGGCGGCAGGAAGTGTAATTCATGCTGTGCATACGCAAAACATTAATAAAATGGGCGGTTTACAGAAGAAGATGAAAGTAACTGGTACGCTATTTTTAATAGGTACCCTTGCCATTAGCGGTGTTCCGCTGCTTTCCGGTTTTTTCAGCAAAGATGAAATTTTAGCGGCGACGTGGATGAATGGCAATTACGTTTTATTTACTTTAGCGGTAATTGCGGCGTTTTTAACAGCGTTTTATATGTTCCGCCTTTACTTTCTTGTCTTTACTGGAGAAACGAAGACGAAGGAAGAAGTGCATGAATCGCCTCGCGTTATGACGTATCCAATGATTGTTCTCGGCGTTCTCGCAGTAGTGGCAGGATATATAAATACACCATGGTTTGGGACGTTTCTCGGAGATTGGTTGACGAAAGATGTAGGGTTTAAGGTTGAAGAAACGCATGGACCAGTTTGGATTATGATTGTTGCGACACTCGTTTCATTTGCGGGAATCGCTCTTGCATATTTCATATATAGGAAGAAATCAATTTCTAGGAATTGGGCTGGGGGTACGGAAACATCGCTTTATAATCTTTTGAAAGAAAAATATTATGTGGATGAACTATACAACATGACGGTGATCCCTATTACGAAAGGAATCGCTCATGTGCTTCGCTTATTTGAAGTGTATGTAGTCGAAGGAATTGCAGTTTTAATTGCAAGTGTAGTGAAAGGCACAAGTAACCTTGGATCGAAACTTCAAAACGGGAATGTACAAGTGTACGGTACTGTAACGGCGGTTTCGCTCGCTGTACTCGTCATTATTTTGCTCTATACGGGAGGGGATTTACGATGAATGATTTGTTGTTAACGTTCTTCATTTTTTCCCCGCTTTTAGGAATTTTATTGCTTGTATTAACACCGAAAAAGGAATTGCGTACAGTGCGAGCGCTTGGCTTATTTGGGACGGCACTTCCATTTGGAATCGCTATCGTCCTCGCTTGTACATATGCTTCTGGAAAGAATTTGTCACTATTCGATGAAAAGATGAAGTGGATTAAGTTCGGCGATTTTACAGCGGTAGATAAAAGGTGGTTTTCTATTTATTACGAGCTCGGTATTGATGGTTTGTCGCTTGTCATGATGGTACTGACGGCTCTTCTAGCAACGCTTGCAGCAATTGCAGCCTTTTCTATTAAAAGAAATTTAAAAGCATTTTATATGCTGTTACTCATGCTAGAAATAGGAATGCTCGGCGTCTTTGCTGCTCAAAACTTAATGTTGTTTTTTATCTTCTTTGAAATTACGTTGCCACCAATGTTCTTATTAATTGGAAAGTGGGGAAAATTGTCGAGTGAAAAGGCTGCGTATAGTTATTTAATATATAACGGTATTGGCTCAGCTATTTTGCTCATTGTTTTCTCAATTTTGTTCGCGAAAACAGGTACAACAAATATTGTGGAGCTGAAAGAGATATTAAGAAGCGTAAACGCAGAGGGAGCACTCGTCATCCCAAGTAGTTTGCAGCTTAGTGTATTTATTGCCATAATGATTGCTTTTGCAATTAAACTACCTGTTTTTCCGTTGCACCGCTGGATGGTCAATGTACACATAGAAGCGCATCCAGCTGTAGTTATGCTTCATGCGGGTGTTTTGCTGAAGATTGGAGCGTACGGTATTATTCGCTTCGGAAAAGGGCTATTCCCGGAATATTTTCACGATGTTGCAACACTAATTGCGATATTAGGCGTAATTAATTTATTATACGGTGCCTTTTTAGCGCTCATCCAAACAGACTTTAGGAAAGTACTGGCTTACTCTAGTATTTCGCATATGGGAATTGTGTTAATGGGACTTGCGTCACTTAATGCACCTGGTACACAAGGAGCGTTATTCCAGGTTGTATCGCACGGTTTAATTGCAGCCTTGCTGTTTTTCTTACTCGGTGTTATAGAACAACGTTTCGGAACATCAGACATTACAGCGCTTGGTGGACTCGCAAAAAGTGTCCCAGTACTTAGCGGCTTCTTCTTAGCAGGAGGAATGGCATCGCTCGGATTACCAGGGATGTCTGGGTTTGTTAGTGAATTTCTTGCCTTTCTCGGTTTATTTCAAGGAGAGCCCGTCATTGCTGCAGTCGGTGTGATTGGCATCATTTTAACCGCTGTGTATGTATTAAGGGCGACACTTCAAGTGACATTTGGAAAGAAAGAGTGGGAAGCAAAATCTGATATACACGGATGGGAGTATGTCCCTGTTTTACTACTTATCTTTTGTATTATTGCAATTGGAGTTATGCCAGAGATACTAGGGGATCCGCTTCAAAATACATTGAAAACATTGGGGGTGAAGTAGGATGGATATGAATACGTTACTTAGCTTATCGTGGCATCTAATGGTGCCAGAATTTATTATTCTCGGCGCCGCCATCCTCCTTTCCATATGTGATTTGTTTTTTAAGCTGAACCATAGATATGTAGCTCTTGGTGCGATTGCTGCCATCGTATTAGCAATCGTGTCATTAATTACTCTATATAGCGAACCGGCAGGAGATATTTTAAATGGATCGTTTGTGTTAGATGGATTTTCAAAAGGGTTTAAAACGTTGCTATTAGGTGCCTCAGCTCTCATTTTATGCACCGCGATGAGCGATGATAAGAAGAATCCAATCGAGGATAAGGGCGAATATTATTATTTATTTTTAATGGCGCTTCTTGGTGCGATGTTCATGGTTTCTAGTGTTGATTTTATTACCCTTTTCGTTGGTTTGGAGTTACTTTCACTTTCTTCTTATATTTTAGTAGGAATACGAAAAAAGAGCCGTGCATCAAATGAAGCGGCAATGAAATATGTCATTAGCGGAGGAATTGGAACGGCGATTACGCTCTTCGGAATGAGTTATTTATACGGTATTACAGGTTCAACTAACATTGTAGATATGCAAAAGGTACTCACTGGGGAGCTCGCTAGTGGTATTCAGTTATTGTTAGCTCTCGCATTTCTTTTATTGCTAGTTGGTCTCTCATTTAAAATTGCCACAGTGCCGTTTCATATGTGGGCACCTGATGTGTATGAAGGAGCGACTACACCTGTTACTGCTTTTCTTGGAACGATTTCTAAAATTGCTGGGTTCCTACTCATTATTCGTTTGTTCCTTATGATCTTTGCAAGTGTATTAATACAAGGAGATATGCAATCTTTATATGGGCATATGAGTATATATATTGCAGTGCTAGCAAGTATTACGATGATTGTTGGGAATGTAGTCGCATTAAAACAATACAATATAAAGCGTTTATTTGCTTATTCGGGCATTGCTCATGCAGGATATTTACTCGTTCCACTTGTGGCATTATCACCATTTACGATGGATAGCATGTGGTTTTATATGCTGGCATACATGCTTATGAATATAGGGGCATTTGCTATCATCCACGGCTTAATCTTACAAAATAATGAGGAAAATATAACAATTTTCACAGGTTTATATAAAAGGTCGCCATTTACAGCGATAATGATGACAATTTTTATTTTATCGTTGGCTGGGATACCAGGAACGGCTGGCTTCATTGGAAAGATTAATATCTTTTTAGGCGCACTTCATGTAGAGCCAGCACATTACGTACTAGCTTCGATTATGATGGGTACGACAGTTGTTTCATTCGTATATTATTTCCGTATTTTACAACAAATGTTTTTCCGCACCGGAGAGACAGAAGAGAGAATACGGTTACCGTTAAATATAAAGGTTGTTATGAGTCTTTGTGCAATTTCGATTGTAATACTAGGGATTATGCCGATGATTGGGTACAATTTCTTTTATGAATATTTTCCATTAATGAAAGATTTCTTCTTCTTAGGGAACGTGGTACAATAGTGAAAATAAAAGGTGTGGAGTCAGTACTCTGCGCTTTTTATTTTGTGTTAACTTGTAATGTAGATATACGTTTTTGGAAAGAAAATCACGATGTAAAATGTAAGATGTCTATGTGCATTTGAAAAAGTGTAGCTCCTACTTATTATGGTATCGTTTTTATATTCTTTCATAAGTAGTAGCTGAGTAAAAAGGGGTCGATTTTTTGGCACAACTTTTAGGGCAACAAGCACTGATTGCCATTGTTTCGCATTTATTGTTTATTACCATTACGTGGTGGGCCTTACAAGGCATTCACATTGAGCGTTTAATGAAGTCCGGAAAAGTGCTGCAGACGCGAGTATTACTCATCTTAATTACAATTGCAATTGGGACATCTGTAAGTAACTTTTTCCTTGATTATTTAGGCTATTCGAAGAGTTTAACGTATTTAGTAAAGTAAGTGTATAGAACCTCAAATCTCCGTTAACAATGGGGATAGGAGGGGATGAAATTGAAGCTTAAAGCCATTCTTATTGTTGCACTTAGTGTTGTTTTATTTTTGGTTGGATATAGAGAGATGAAACCGATAAGCGATGAACAGAAAATGGAGAGCATGATCAAGGCTTTAGAGAAAAATGATGCTAAAGTAGAAAAATGGTCATGGTTAGCGAGAGAAACAAAAACAATTTCTAACATACATACGTTTCAAAAGTTGTTAAACGATGTGAAGGAAAAGGCAAATATTCAAAAGTGGGAAGTAGAGCAATCTCCAGATGGATATAAAGCTACATCCTATAAAAAGCTTTCTTCTTATGAAGAACGAGTAGTAGTAACTTGGAGTAAAGAAAATACTAAAGAAAACACTTTCATTATCTTTGAAGTAAGTGGGGCGAAATGGGACCCGAAGTATGTTCAAAACATGAATAAAATTTTTAGTGAAAAACCTATAATTTACACTTGTGTTCAAGGTGTACTGAATGATAAGATTGAAGGTGTTTTGCAAAATAAAACCAATCAGGTTTTGAAAGATCTTTCAGCAAGAGCGATCGAACAAGTAGAAGAAAGAGCATTTGTGTCAGTCTCCGCATACAATAAAAAGTGGGATGACGCTCTTTCAACAAATAGAGAGAAAATAAATGTGCAAATAGCAATACGTTCTACAGACAACAAAGATACAATTGTGGTTGGCACACCGATCATAACTTCTGAGTATTGAGTGAATAGATACTGAAAAAAGGACACGGAGGGGAATAATTTGGAAAAGATCATCGTCCGTGGCGGAAAGCGGTTAAACGGCACAGTGCGTGTTGAGGGCGCAAAAAATGCTGTATTACCTATAATCGCTGCAGCCCTATTAGCGAGTGATGGAAAGAATGTACTATCTGAAGTACCAGTTTTGTCTGATGTATACACAATTAATGAGGTATTACGTCATTTAAATGCTGAAGTCGTATTTGAAAATAATCAAGTAACAATCGATTCTTCTAAAGAACTAAACATTGAAGCACCATTTGAATATGTACGTAAAATGCGTGCATCTGTTCAAGTAATGGGACCATTATTAGCACGTAACGGTCGTGCTCGTATTGCACTTCCTGGTGGATGTGCAATTGGTTCACGTCCAATTGACCAACATTTAAAAGGCTTCGAAGCAATGGGAGCAAAAGTACAGGTTGGTAACGGTTTTGTTGAGGCATATGTTGAGGGAGAACTAAAAGGAGCTAAAATCTACTTAGACTTCCCAAGCGTAGGCGCGACAGAAAACATTATGTCTGCAGCTACATTAGCAAAAGGGACAACAATTCTTGAAAACGCAGCGAAAGAACCAGAAATCGTTGACTTAGCTAACTTCTTAAATGCGATGGGAGCGAAAGTACGCGGAGCTGGAACTGGAACGATTCGTATCGAAGGCGTTGATAAATTATATGGTGCAAACCACTCTATTATTCCTGACCGTATTGAAGCGGGAACATTCATGGTTGCAGCAGCAATTACTGGTGGAGACATCTTAATTGAAAATGCTGTACCTGAACATTTACGCTCAATTACAGCGAAAATGGAAGAAATGGGTGTTAAAATTATTGAGGAAAACGAAGGTGTACGTGTTATCGGCCCAGATAAGTTAAAAGCGGTTGATATTAAAACTATGCCTCACCCAGGTTTCCCAACAGACATGCAATCACAAATGATGGCATTATTACTACAAGCTGATGGAACAAGCATGATTACAGAAACGGTATTCGAAAACCGCTTTATGCACGTTGAAGAATTCCGTCGTATGAATGCTGATATTAAAATTGAAGGTCGTTCTGTTATTATGAACGGTCCAAACAGCTTACAAGGTGCTGAAGTAGCAGCAACTGACTTACGTGCTGCAGCTGCATTAATCTTAGCTGGTTTAGTATCAGAAGGTTATACTCGTGTAACTGAGTTAAAACATCTTGACCGTGGCTATGTAAACTTCCATAAGAAATTAGCTGCATTAGGTGCAACTATTGAACGTGTAAACGAAAAAGTAGAAGAAGTGAAAGAACAAGAAGTTTCTGATCTTCACGCTTAATTAAAATAGTCTCTATGTCTTTTGACATAGGGGCTATTTTTTTTGGTTATTACTGTTATAGTCAATAAATTCTATACTTATGCACGTACCAGTAAAAATATTTAGAAAATTTCTGTTTTATACTCTTCCCCTTAAGTATGTTCTAAAAGAAAGAGTTGTTCCATAAGAATGAATGGAGTAAAGCTTTTATATTGGGGGAAAATAGGATGAAATTTTCAAAGCCACTTTTTATTACAGTAGCGCTCTTAATAGCGCTCGTTATCATTGTACCTGCAGCCCTTGTTATTCCATTTGCGAAAGCAAAAGTAGGGGAAGAAACGGCCTCTAACACTCCTCCAGCGATAGACAGCATACCAGCTCCAGGAAAAGTAGATACAGCTGTTCAAGTTGCTGTATATCGCGAAAAACAGAAGAAGGTAGAAACATTACCAGTGGAGGAGTATGTGACAGGTGTAGTAGCTTCTGAGATGAATGCCAGTTTTGAAATAGAGGCACTAAAGGCGCAGGCATTAGCAGCGAGAACATTTGTAGTACAACGTATGCTAAGCGGAGGAAAGAAAAATAATGCGGACGTGACAGATACGGTGAAAGATCAAGTGTACAAAAGCAAAGATGAATTGAAGAAGCAATGGGGTAATAACTACGAAAATAATTTGAAGAAAATCGAAGAAGCCGTTTCGAAAACAGCAGGACAAGTTTTAACGTATGATGGAAAACCAATTTCAGCATCCTTCTTTTCAACGAGTAATGGCCGAACAGAAAATGCAGCTGACTATTGGGGAAATGATTATCCGTACTTGAAAAGTGTAGATAGTCCGTGGGATCAAGCCTCTCCAAAGTTTACGAGCGAGCAAACATTTACAGTAGCTGATTTTCAAAAACGTCTCGGTGTGAAAGTGCTAGCAGACGGGAAGGTTGGAAATATTAAAGACCTTACGGAAGGAAAGCGCGTAAAGGATGTAGCTTTTCAAGGAAAAACATTAACAGGAAAAGAAGTTCGTGAAAAGTTAGATTTACGTTCTTCTGATTTTACGTGGAAACAACAAGGAGATAAAATCATCGTTACGACGAAAGGCTTCGGTCACGGCGTTGGTATGAGTCAATATGGGGCGAACGGCATGGCAGCGGAAGGAAGGAAATATACAGATATCGTCGCTCATTACTATAAAGGCGTTGAAATAAAGACGATGAATGATTATGAAGGAAAATTGATGGTGAAGAAATAGGTGTCAGAACTCTGGCATCTATTTTTTTGTTTAAAATATCATAATTTTCCATTAACTGTTTGATATAATAGGATAAAAAGGCATTTGGGGGAAATGAAATGGCGTTACTAGAGTTGAAACAATTAGGGAAGGCGAACCAGTTACCGGCAATTGAGCTAAAGGTTGAGAAAGGACAATGTATTGTTTTGCAATGCAATAATCATACAGCTAAAGTGTTACACCGCATTATTATTGGTGAAGAAGAAGCTTCGACTGGCAATGTACTGTTTGAAGGAGAAGCAATTGGAAAGAAAAATTATTCCCGCATCGGTTTTTGTTTTTTGAAAGATGAGGCATATGATCGTTTGAAGGTGAAAGAATACTTTAAGTTTTTAATAGGGCTTTATGAATCAAAGATAAGTATAGAAGAAGTTGTGCAGTCTGTTGGTCTCCTAGATAAACTAAACGTTAAAATAGAAAAATTGTCATTTTCAGAGAAACGCCGTCTTCATATTGGACGAATGATGATTCATAATCCGGATTTAGTCATTTTGGAAGAGCCAGAGCAAAATGTAGATATAGAGAGTACGATTATTATTCGAAAAGCAATTATGAAAATGAAAGAGCAAGGAAAGGCGATTTTTATTACGTCATCTTTTCTATCGGATGCCCTTTCGTTAACGGAAGATGTATACATATTAAACAACGATGGTGTGAAAAAGATAGAAATTGAGCAAGAGGAAGTGGAAGAAGTCGGTGAAGAAAAAGTCATTCAAATGATTCCGCAAATGAAGTTAGAAAGAATACCTGCGAAAGTGAACGATAAAATCATTTTACTTGATCCGATGGAAATCCATTTCATTGAAACGCAAAACGGAGTAACGCATATTCACGTTCGTGAAGGCGATTTCGTATGTGCATTAACATTAAGTGAACTAGAAGCAAGGTTAACAGGTTTTGGTTTCTTTAGATGTCATCGCTCGTACCTTGTAAATTTACAAAGAGTACGAGAAGTGATTACATGGACTCGTAACAGTTTCAGTTTAATTTTGGATGACGAAAGAAAAAGTTCAATTCCGCTTTCAAAAGGACGCATGGATGAATTAAAAGGTGTGATTGGGCTATAAAAAGTGTTCCAATAAGCTCAACATGCGATTCATTCACCGGTAAAAATACTCCTTTTACCGGTATTTTAATGCGCCTACCCTTTGTTTTTCATATGATTGAGTCAAGAAAAGCGAAACAAACGAACGAAAAGCGCTAAAGCGACTTTCATCTATAAAGAAGAAAAACAAAGGGGATGAAGAAATGACATTGGCAATTGAAATGAAAGATGTAATGAAAAGTTTCAGTGGAAAAACGGCACTTCGAAATGTAAATATTGAGGTGAAGCAAGGAGAGATATTCGGATTCCTCGGACCGAGTGGATCTGGTAAGACGACAACAGTAAAAATTTTAACTTCTCAATTGCTTCATAGTGTTGGAACGGTAAGAGTATTAGGGAAAGATATTACAGGACCAAGTAGCATCGATTACAAACGAATTGGTATTTTAACAGATAACAGCGGCTTATATGAAAGACTTAGCATTTATGATAACTTACTATTATTTTGTGACTTATACGATTGCAAAAAAGAACGAATCGATGAAGTACTAACACAAGTAAATTTATTAGATGATAAAAAAACACCAGTAAAGAAACTATCAAAGGGAATGAAGCAACGCGTCACACTAGCGAGAGCAATCCTTCATAAACCAGATATCCTCTTCTTAGATGAACCAACATCTGCACTTGATCCAGTAAACGTACAAAACATTCATAAAATCTTAAAAGACTTAAATGAAGAAGGAACGACGATTTTCTTAACGACTCACAACATGGATGAAGCAGAAACGCTTTGTAACCGTATTGCCTTCCTTTGTGGCGGAGAAATTGTAGCACTCGATACGCCAGAGAACCTGCGCTTACAATACGCTAAGGATCAAATAGAGGTCGTATTAAAAGGTAAACGAAAAGAAGTAGTGCAAAAAGATGAATTAGGCGCAAATCGTATTTCAGAATGGATGAAAAAGGGCGAACTGTTATCTATTCATTCACACGAACCAACGCTAGGCGATATCTTTATTGAAGTTACTGGGAGGGGATTATAATGACATTTTCAATGAAACGGTTTTCGGCTATTGTAAGAAAAGAAATAAATGATGCAGGTAAAAACTCACAAGTTATATTAATGGCGCTATTACCTATTCTACTTGCTGTATTTTATAGTAATATGGATTCTATAAAAGAGTTCTTTGCAGGTTTTATTATTGTAATGACGATTACCATGGTGGGAAGTTATGTGCAAGCAATTATTATTGCAGAGGAGAAGGAAAAACACACGTTACGAGTATTGATGTTGTCTCCAGCAAGTCCAATAGAAGTTATTTTAGGTAAAAGTGTATTAACTGTATTTTTTGTACTAGCATCTAGTTTTATTAGTTTAGTGATTTTAGATACTTTTAAAGGAAATATTAGTATGCTAGTTATTATTATTTTAATAGGAACATTGTTATGTGTCGTTTTAGGTACTATAGTTGGCTTACTATCCCAAAATATAGCACAAACATCTATATTGGGGCTTCCGATTTTTATAATATTCATAATGGGGCCGATGCTACAAGAAATGGTTAAGAATGAGTTTATTATAAAAGTAGTTAAGCTTCTTCCGACAAATCATGTTATGGAAGCATTGCAAAAAGTTATAAAGGGAGAAGGATTTATTGCAATTCAAGAACATATTTTAAACAATACAATTTGGACTATATGCCTTATCATTCTTTGTATTATTGTGTACAAAAAGAAACAATTAGACTAAAAACTGAGCTAAAAGTGCTCAGTTTTTTCTTTTTTCTATCATTTCCTCGGAAATTTTACAGTTCTTATACATATTTTTACAGATTTTGTCGAAAAGTAATTAGTTATACGTTGTATAGGATACGTGAATATTGTTCAAAATGATTGCTGAGGTGATGATGGAATGCGAGGAAGAAATAATAAAAAGTCGCAAAAGGTAGTACATTTATTTCAAAAAAGATGGGTGTTTCCGGCACTATACATTGCTTGTGCAGCGGTAATCTTAATGGTTGCGCTATGGTTCCAAGGAGCTAATCCGAAGAAGACTCCAAACCACGATCAAGCAACACCGTATACACAATCGGAAGATCCAGCAGTACCAGTAACGAAATCTTCAGAAGTAGTGAAAATGCCAGCTGCCGCGAATGCGGAAGTAGTCGTACAGAAGAAATTCTATGAAGATGCAGCAACTGAGGCGGAACAAGAAAAAGCACTTGTCTTTTATAACAACACATATTCCCCGAACAAAGGAATTGACATTGCTGCGAAGAATGGAAAAGAATTCAATGTTGCTGCTGCTTTAAGTGGTACAGTAACGAAAGCTGAAAAAGATTCACTTCTTGGTTATGTTGTAACAGTTGATAGTGGAAATGGTGTAGCGGTATCTTATCAAAGCTTAGGCAGTGTGAAAGTAGAAAAAGGTGCAAGAGTTGCACAAGGTGAAGTATTAGGAACATCCGGTCTAAGTGCAATGAATAAAGAGGCAGGCTCTCACGTTCACTTTGAAGTACGTAAAGACAATGTGGCTGTGAACCCTGAACGTTACTTAAATAAATCAGTAACAGAAATTAAAGCTGATGCAGGTGCTGCAAAGGCTACGAATGCTTCTGGTAAAAAAGCTGATGACAAATCTCAAAAAGAAGAGAAGTCAACGAGCACGAAACCTGAAAGTAAAACAGAAGACAAGTCTCAAAAAGAAGAGAAATCAACAAGCGGTTCAACTAGTGACAAAAAAGAAGAACCGAAGAAAGAAGAAAAATCAACAAATGGTTCTACAGAATCATCTAACGATTCTTCTTCACAAGAATAAGAAAGTGAAAAAATCAGTTCCCACTAGGAGAGCTGATTTTTTTATTTCTATATAAAAATACTCAATTTCGAGAAAAAAGTTGCAAAAACAAGGAAAAATGACGAGATTCTCGAATATATATTACAAAAGGGAGGGGATACTGTGTCATTTTTATTTGTTCTGTCGACTGCTATTATTTTATTGTTTGTTTTATTCACTTTATATTATTATATTGCCGGTAAGAAAGAGGTTCCCCACCATCAATTATTAGAAGAAGAGTTTGAAAGAGAAGAATGACGCCTTATATATAAGGTGTCATTTTTTTTCGCCAAAATAGTTACTGTTAACGTATTTCTCACAAAAAAACGTAATTTTTCTTAACTTAGTCCGCAAAAATAGTGAACATGTAGCATATATCAGTAGTGCGGGCAATACAATGGTATAAACCAAAGCAAAGAGAGTGTTTGAGGTGAGAAATCGTGAATCATTTCATTATAAATCCAAGAATGTTTAACGCTTACAAACAGCACTCACACTTACTTCTTAGTCGTATGCAGCGAGGCTCATTTCACCCTTCTCACATCCAAATTAGGGAGGCGAGTGGTGTGCACGATTACATCAAAGAGAGAACTATCAAGATTGGTAAGTATATCGTGGAGACAAGAAAGACAGTGCGTGTCATTGCAAAGGAATTTGGGGTATCAAAGAGTACAGTCCATAAAGATTTAACAGAACGTCTACCAGAAATTAATCCAGAGCTCGCAAATGAAGTGAAAGAAATTCTTGATTATCATAAGTCTATTCGTCATTTAAGAGGTGGAGAAGCAACAAAGCAAAAGTATAGAAAAGAAGATGTAGAGAAGCCTGTACGTCAATAATGTTACAGTAGCAAACATTCCGTTCACATTCGGTAATATTTTTCAGAAGAATTCTTTTTGCGAATATTACGTTTCTGTTAAATTTATGATAAAATCAGAAATTAGGTGAAAAGAATTCGGGTGTAACCTGATTTTGAATATCGAGGAGGAAAAAACGGGAATGTTTGCGCGAGATATCGGAATTGACCTAGGTACGGCTAACGTATTAATTCATGTTAAAGGTAAGGGTATTGTATTAAATGAGCCATCTGTTGTGGCAATTGATCGTAATAGTGGTAAAGTATTAGCAGTAGGTGAAGAAGCGAGAAGTATGGTGGGACGTACACCGGGTAATATTGTAGCAATTCGTCCACTTAAAGATGGTGTAATCGCAGACTTCGAAATTACAGAAGCAATGTTAAAGTATTTCATTAACAAATTGGACGTAAAGAGCTTCTTTTCAAAACCTCGTATTTTAATTTGTTGTCCAACAAATATTACATCAGTAGAACAAAAAGCAATTCGTGAAGCTGCTGAACGTTCAGGTGGTAAAACAGTATTTTTAGAAGAAGAACCAAAAGTAGCCGCAGTTGGTGCTGGTATGGAAATCTTCCAACCAAGCGGTAACATGGTTGTTGATATTGGTGGAGGTACAACAGATATCGCTGTACTATCTATGGGTGATATTGTTACCTCTTCCTCTATCAAAATGGCTGGCGATAAGTTTGATATGGAGATCTTAAACTATATTAAACGTAAGTATAAGCTATTAATCGGAGAACGTACTTCAGAAGATATTAAAATTAAAGTTGGTACAGTATTCCCAGGTGCACGTAGCGAAGAGCTTGAAATTCGCGGACGTGACATGGTAACAGGCTTACCACGTACAATTACAGTATGCTCTGAAGAAATTACAGAAGCATTAAAAGAAAATGCAGCTGTTATTGTACAAGCTGCAAAAGGCGTATTAGAGCGCACACCACCAGAACTATCTGCAGATATCATCGACCGCGGTGTTATTCTAACAGGCGGTGGAGCTTTACTACACGGTATCGACATGCTTCTAGCAGAAGAACTAAAAGTACCAGTATTAATTGCTGAAAACCCAATGCACTGCGTTGCGGTTGGTACAGGTATTATGTTAGAGAATATCGACAGATTACCAAAGCGTGCTTTGAGATAATTTGAAAGAACTAAGGCTAATGCCTTAGTTCTTTTTTTCGTTTTTATATTTTTTTATTTTGTTTTTTTGCGAAAATGGAAGGAAAATAGAGAAATATGAAGGAAACAGGTAAAATATTCATATATATGGTTAAATTTAATATTTCCTTAATTGAAAACGTTTATAATATAATGAGTCGAATACGACATTAAGGCAAATAATGTTTCAATACATATTGCCTTTCCCTAATTTGGGCATACACTCTTTTCCACCTCCGTGTCAGTTGCAAAAATGTGCAACTATTTTAATGGAATAGAGTGTGTGCATTTTTTTTAGGAAGTTGTGCTAAATATAAAATGTTACTTTGTAATGACAAACAATAAACAAAATGGGATAATAGCAATATGTCCAAGTGGTAAGACCAATATTACAAAAGGGGCGATTGTTACATGCTAAATATAGAACAAATTAAAGAAATCATTCCTCACCGCTATCCATTTTTACTTGTTGATAAAATATTAGAAGTAGATGAAGGCAAAAGAGCGGTTGGGATTAAAAATGTATCCGCAAATGAAGAATTCTTTAACGGACACTTCCCTGACTATGCAGTTATGCCTGGTGTACTTATTGTAGAAGCATTAGCACAAGTTGGAGCAGTTGCAGTATTAAAGAAAGAAGAAAACCGCGGAAGACTTGCTTTCTTTGCAGGTATCGACAATTGCCGTTTCAAAAAACAAGTACGCCCAGGTGATCAGCTTCGTCTAGAAGTAGAAATGACACGCGTACGCGGCCCAATTGGAAAAGGAAAAGCAATCGCCACAGTAGATGGTGAAGTTGCATGTGAGGCAGAAATTACATTTGCAATTGGTGATAAAAAAGAATAGATAGTACTAAAAAATCTCCTTGTGAAAAAGACAAGGGGATTTTTTGTTTACTGCTATATAACGATGAAAAGATAATATACAAACTAATCAGAAAATATCTTGTAAATAGATGGTAATTACCATATACTTACTTTATTATTTATTTAGAAAACAGGATAAGTGATAAAGGTAATAAAGAAATAAAGGCATTGTCATATTGTTAAGGTACTTAAGTAAGACAAAGTAGAATGTTATTGATTATGATGAGATATGGGGAAATCAGCAAAAATATTAATTAGACGTATGAAATCGAGCATAAAAGAGAGAAAAGGGAAATGTCGCATTTCACAAAAGGAGATTATGAATATGTTCGGGAGAAAGAAAAGAAAACCATTACGACAATTAATTACACATAAAGAGCCTAAATCGCGTATTACAGAACAATACCGTAACATTCGTACAAACATTGAATTTACATCTGTAGATAATCATGTTCGTTCTATTATTGTTACTTCAGCCGATCCAGGTGATGGAAAGACAACGACAATCGCAAACTTAGCAGTTGTTTTCGGACAACAAGGAAAGAAAGTTTTATTAATTGGAGCTGACTTGCGTAAGCCGACGATACAAAACTTATTTGCTGTTCATAGTTCAAATGGATTAACGAACTTATTATCAGGACAAGCAAAACTTATGCAATGCATTCAAAAAACAGATATAGAGAACGTATACTTAATGGCAGCAGGTCCAATCCCACCAAATCCAGCAGAACTATTAGGGAGCCGGGCAATGGACGAGGCATTGCTAGAAGCATATAACATGTTTGATATTATATTAATCGACACACCACCTGTCCTTGCGGTTACAGATGCACAAATACTTGCGAATAAATGCGATGGAATCGTACTCGTTGTACGAAGTGAAAAGACGGAAAAAGATAAAATCGTAAAAGCGAAACAAATATTAGATAAAGCATCAGGAAAACTACTAGGTGTTGTTTTGAACGATAAAAAGGAAGAAAAAGAACAATATGGTTATTACTAAAATATGAAAAAGCCAACAAAATTTTTGTTGGCTTTTTTGTTTTCTGAAAATTATTTATCAAGTTATACAGTGTAAAAAGCATGATATGATAAAATTTTTGGGAAATCATTGGAATGTGTTGTCATATTTAATATTATTTTGTAAGATTAAACTTGTTTCTTGTGAACAAATATAGAACTGAATTATTAAAAATAAAAAATGTAAGATTTATATGTTATAATTTTTCCTATGTGTAAATTTTAGAAAGTTGGAGGAACCTATGGAAGAAACAATTAGTTTAAAAGAGTTATTTCATATCTTAAAAAAACGTTTAGCAATGATCCTCGTAATCGCCTTTGGTGCAGCTATTGTAAGTGCTATCATTAGCTTTTTCTTTATGACACCAATCTATCAATCTTCGACGCAAATTCTTGTTAACCAGAAGAAACAAGAGGGTGCAATGTTCCAAGCTGGTGAAATTCAAACGAATATTCAATTAACGAATACATATAAGGTTATTATTAAAAGTCCAGTAATCTTAGAACAAGTGAATGAAAAATTAAATTTAAATATGACATCTCAAGCGCTAACAGGAAAGATTAATGTTGCGAATGAAAAGGATTCACAAGTAATCTCTGTAACAGCTGAGGATAAAGATCCAAAACTAGCTCGCGATATTGCGAATGCAACTGCAGATGTATTTAAAGGTGAAGTTGCAAAAATTATGAACGTTGATAACGTAACAGTATTATCTAAAGCAGAAGTTGCAGAAAATCAATCTCCAATTAAACCACGTCCAATGTTAAATGTGGCAATTGCTTTCGTTGTTGGTTTAATGGCTTCAGTTGGTCTTGCGTTCTTATTAGAATACTTAGATAACACAGTGAAAAAAGAAGAAGATGTAGAGAGCTTACTTGGATTACCAGTGTTAGGAATTGTAGCTCGTATGGATGAAGAAACAATGAACGTGAAATCACACGCTCCATCATCAAGAAAAGTGAGGGGACAAACAATTGGCTCTTAATTTATTTAAAAAGAAAAAGAATCATCGTCAACGCCGTCAATTAATTGCTCATCAACAACCGAAATCACCAATTTCAGAACAATATCGTAATATTCGAACGAATATTGAATTTGCAGCTATTGATACGAATTTACATTCATTAATGGTCACGTCTGCAAACCCAAGTGAAGGGAAAACGACAACGACAGCCAATATGGCAGTTGTGTTTGCTCAACAAGGAAAAAAAGTATTATTAATTGATGCAGATATGCGTAAACCAGCAATGCATCAAATGTTCCAAGTAGACAATATTTTTGGACTAACGAATGTATTAACAAATAGTGAACGTTTAGAGAAATGTGTGCAAACAACACTAGTTGATAATCTACACTTTTTAGCTTGTGGTCCAATCCCACCAAACCCGGCCGAATTGTTAGGCTCAAAATCAATGAAAGAACTTCTTGGACAAGCATACAGCATGTACGATCTAGTTATTTTTGATATGCCACCAATTTTAGCTGTAACCGATGCTCAAATTATGGCAAATGTATGTGATGCTTCTATTCTTGTTGTTCGTAGTGAATCGACAGAGAAAGAAACAGCGGTAAAAGCAAAAGGATTGTTAGAATCGGCTAAAGGTAAATTGTTGGGCGTTGTTCTAAACGACCGTGAACGTGAACAAGGCCTATACTACTACTACGGTGCAAACTAATTTTAAAGTGAGATATGGTAAAAACATATCTCCTTTTTTCCCTTGAATATGAGCGATATCTCATATTCAAGGGAAAAAAGATCTTTATAGGAGAGAGGGAGGATGAAACAAATGATAGATTTACATTGTCACATTTTACCTGGTATCGATGACGGTGCACAAACAGTAACAGATAGTTTAGCGATGGCACAACAAGCCGTTTCAGAAGGAATACATACGATTGTCGCAACGCCGCATCATCAAAATGGAAAATATGTAAATGAACGTATCTCAATTATTCATCATGTAAAACAACTAAATGATGAACTACAACAACATAATATTCCACTTACCATTTTACCGGGGCAAGAGGTCAGATTATATGGCGATTTATTAGAAGACTATGAAGCTGGTAAAATCGTTACTTTAAATGAAACAAATAAATATATATTCATTGAATTCCCATCAAATCACGTACCTCGTTATGCAGAACAACTACTATATGAATTGCGCGTAAAAGGAATGATTCCAATTATCGTTCATCCGGAACGTAATGCCGAGTTAATCGAGCGGCCAGATAAGTTATATAATCTTGTAAATAAAGGTGCATTAACACAAGCGACAGCAGGTAGTTTACTTGGGAAATTTGGAAAAAAAATTAAAAAATTCTCACTACAGCTTGTAGAACATAATTTAACACATATGATCGCATCAGATGCACATAACACGACATCAAGAGGATTTCATTTAGCGGAAAGCTATGAACTAATTGAGAAAGAATTTGGAATGAGTGTTATGAGTGATTTGAAAGAAAATCCGTACTTATTAATTAGCGGGAAGGCAATTTATAAAGAAGATCCAGAACAAATTCGTCGTAAAAAATTGTTCGGTATTTTTTAAATAAAGAATTGGTGATGTCTCCTAACCGTTATCAACGGAGGCACTCGGTCGTGCTGTGGGTAGAAATTTTTATTTCGAACCTACCTTAGACGCTTGTCGTCGGGAGTATGACGTGAGGATGGGTTAGATGCCCATAATTTATTTATGTTAGAAACTCTACTTATGGAGTTGTAAAGACGACCCTATAAGTAGGGTTTTTGTTATTGTTACATATGGATATAATAATATGTCTGGGGGTACTAGATTTGAAAAAAGTAAGAAAAGCAATTATTCCAGCTGCGGGACTGGGGACAAGGTTTTTACCGGTAACAAAGGCAATGCCGAAAGAAATGTTACCAATTGTTGATAAACCAACAATTCAATACATAGTAGAAGAAGCGATAGAATCAGGAATTGAAGATATTATTATTGTTACTGGAAAAGGAAAGCGTGCCATTGAGGACCACTTTGATCATTCTTTCGAGCTTGAACAAAGCCTTTTAGAAAAGGGAAAGTATGAAATGCTTGAAAAAGTACAAGCTTCCTCAAAAATTAACATTCATTACATAAGACAAAAAGAACCAAAAGGGCTGGGACACGCAGTATGGTGCGCCCGTAAATTTATTGGAAATGAGCCATTTGCGGTATTACTTGGTGATGATATTGTACAAGCAGAAACGCCATGTTTACGTCAATTAATGGATCAATATGAAGGTACACAATCATCCGTTATCGGTGTACAAACAGTACCAGAAAATGAAACACATCGTTACGGTATTATTGATCCAGTTGAACGGAATGATCGCCGTTATCAAGTACGCCAATTTGTTGAAAAGCCAGCTCAAGGAACTGCGCCATCAAATTTAGCAATTATGGGACGTTACGTATTAACACCAGAAATCTTTATGCTCCTTGAAGATCAACAAACAGGTGCTGGTGGGGAAATTCAGTTGACAGATGCAATTCAACGATTAAATGAAATTCAACGGGTATTTGCATATGATTTTGAAGGAAGGCGTTATGATGTTGGTGAGAAATTGGGGTTTATTAAGACGACAATTGAGGTGGCGTTACAGCATAAGGAATTAAAAAAGCAATTAATAAAATATATGAATGATTTAGTACATAAAGAAATCAATGAATAAGATTATAAGGGAGAGGGAATATGAAGACTGGTGAAAATATAGCGAGAGAATATCAAGTTACATCAGATGATCAAATCGTTCAAGTTGAAAATAGACAATCCAAGTTATATTTAGGGAGTAAGTATATATTAGATGTTATATTCGCTTTACTAGGCTTGATTATATTGGCACCTGTTATATTGATATTTAGTTTACTAATTATTTTAGAATCCCCAGGATCACCTTTCTATTTACAGGAAAGATTGGGCATAAACGGAAGGAAGTTTAATGTTATTAAATTACGTTCTATGAGAAATGATGCAGAAAAAAATGGTGCAAAATGGGCAGAGAAGAATGACCCACGTATTACAAAGATAGGATTATTTATTCGTAAGACGAGGATTGATGAGCTACCGCAATTATTTAATATTTTAAAAGGTGAAATGTCTCTTGTAGGACCAAGGCCGGAAAGACCTATGTTTACTGAGAAATTTGAGCGTGAAATTCCAGGTTTTAAAAAGAGACTAGAGGTAAAACCAGGACTGACAGGATGGGCGCAAGTAAATGGTGGTTATGAAATTACACCGAGAGAAAAGTTGAGGCTAGATATATATTACATTAACAACTCCAGTTTATTGTTGGATTTTAAAATTATATTAAAGACTATTAAGGTAGTATGCACAGGTGACGGAGCTAGATAATGTATCTTATAAATACAGGATGGTATTAGTATGAACTTACAATTAATTCTTAAAAATGCTTCATTTTTATTTGTAGGAAATGTGATGGTACGAATGTTAACCGCCATTTCAGCAATTGTTATAGCTAGGTATCTTGGGGCAGAACAATATGGTATTTTAAGTATTGCATTAGTATTTTCCACTTTTGCAAGTTCAATGACAGATCTAGGATTAACTCATACATTTATTAGGGAGGGTACCAAAGCTGATAAAGATATATCTAAACTTTTAAATAGCTATTTGGTAACAAGATTATTCATTTGTATATTCTCCTCTGTAATTGTATTTATTCTGGTGAATTTTATGTATAGTCAGAAAGAAATGAAACAAGTAATTTTCTTGATGGTAATCCCTACAATATTTGGTGCAGCACTACAAAATGTAGGAGCGGTATATTATCAAATTATCGAAAAAATGAAATATACTGCAATTATTCGAATCATGGCAGGCTTAATTTCTGTCATAGGTCTTCTTATTGGAGTTTATTTTGGATATAGTCTTTTAATGGTAGCCTTAACTTATGGGCTATGTAGTATTTTAGGGGGTATTATAAGTATCTCTTTTGTCATTAATAAAATTAAATTGCATAAAGGGTTAGATAATTCTATTTTAAATGGGTTAAGTGCTTTTACGTTAACTGCTTTTTTAACAATACTTATGCCTTTAATGGGACCTATTGCTTTAGAAAAGGTATCTAGTTTAGAACAGGTTGGCTATTTTAACGCTGCATTACGTATCCCCTCTGTTCTATATCAAATTCCAGGTATTGTAGCAGCAGCTTTTTACCCAGTTTTGTTTAAGCTTATTGATAGAAGTGAGCTAAAAAAACATGGAGAGGTAATAGTTATCGAAATCAAGTTAATGACTTTATTGTCTTTAATTATGGTTCTACCCATAATACTATTTCCAGAAGAAATTTCAGTTTTCCTGTTAGGGGAAAACTGGATAGGAATTGCTAAAACTCTTTCTATTTTATCTATTATTGTTTTTATTCAATCAATTAACTTTCCTTTAGCGGATAGTTTAACAACTAAAGGTTTGCAAAAATATAGATCTATTGCATTATTAATTAGTTTTGGGACAGGTATTTTTGCGTACTCGTATTTTGGAAAGTTATACGGTAGTTTAGGAGCAGCAATTGCAGCTGTTTTAATAGAGATTGTACTATTACTGGGTTTAATAATTTTTAATAAGCAGGGAATATTTACCGTGTTTAGGGGTAGTTCTAAAAGTTTATTAAGTTTAATTTTTTTGTATGTCATAAATAAATTATTCCTAGGAAATATTAATATATTTATCTCATTAGTAATAAGTTATCTCATTGTTTTAATTGTTATTCTATCAGAAAAAGATTTAATAAAAAATATGATTCAAAAAAAGAAATCTATTATGTAGAGGAGGCTATAAATGTCTGTTCCTGAGATATCTATAATAATTCCCACTTATAATGTAGAAGAATATATAGAGGAAGCGTTAAATTCAGTACTTAATCAGAGTTTTAAGCAATTAGAGGTTATAGTAATTGATGATGGATCACGGGATAAAACAGTTGAAATCATTCAATCTTTACAAGATGAGCGGATAAAGCTATATGAAAATGGGTCTAACCAAGGTCCTGCTTATTCGAGAAACTTTGGGATTTCTAAAGCAAAAGGTACTTGGATAGCCTTTTTAGATGGAGATGACTGGTGGGATCAAGAAAGAATAAAAGAGTTGCTTAATTTTGCTAGAATTAAAGAAGCTGACATGGTATTTGATGATATTTTCCTAATATATGATGGGCATGTAAGTCCGTATGCAACACAATGTCAAAATTACAAAGAAAAACTTGAATCTAGCCTTAATATTACCCCAGAGTTATTAGTAGAGTTAGATTTAGGAATGCAACCGATAATAAAAAGAAATCTATTGGAGAAAAAAAATATAAGATTTAATGATCAATTGATATTTGGGGAAGATTATGTTTTTTATCTTGAGGTACTATGCGAGTCTAATAAATGTTATTTTTATAATAAACCGTTATATTTTTATAGGCAGAGGGGAGATTCTCTTACAAGACAAAAGACAAAGAGAATCCAACAGTTAATACAAGCAAATAGGGAACTGTTAAAGCATGAAAAATTTCAAGGGAATAAAAAATTAATTAATCAATTGCAATGTAGGATGGTAAGACTCTCAAATCTAAATTTATATTATAGCTTCATTGAAAAAATAAAAGAAAAAGATATTAAGGGTATAGTGAAAAATATATATTTAAATCCTAAGGTGATTTTAATATTAATAAGCCGTTTACCAAAGGTCTTAAAATACAGACTAGGGAAATTTATTAAAAGTAGAGGTTAAAATATGAAAGACAAAAGTTTTGTACTTCAAAAGATGGATAGTAAGAATTCTTATGTTTATAACTCTATTTTCATAATGTTAATTTCACTATTCATTTTATATGTGCCGGTAGTAAATAGCATGCAACCATTAATAAAAGCACCATATAGTTATTATGTTAATTTTTTAATTATTTTTGTGCTGTGGGTATTTAATTTTTTAAATAGTAAAAATGCTAATTTTACTAAAGAATATTTGCAATCAATGGGCTGTTTATATGTCTTAGGTCTTTACTGTGCTATTTCAAGTTTTTGGAGTGAAATACAATTTGAAACTTTATGGAGAACATTTATAATTTTTGGTCCTATTTTCGCAATGGCATACATTGTTAATGTAGATCGAATGATTGAAAAAACATTGATTGCTAGTTATAAAATTCAAATGTTAGTAGGTTTATTTTTAGCTACCCTAATGATATTTATTAAAATTTTTGGATCAATGATGTGGTTTAATGACGAATATTCACTAAATTATATTACCTTAGGTCCTATAAGAATAGAACAGGCAGTTTATTATTCAGGAGCGACACTGAGATTTTCATCTATTACAGGAAATCCTAACATATTATCATACATACTATTAATATCATTAGCGACCACTCTGATTTTGTTTTTAAGACAGTCAATAAAAACTTTCTATTTTATAATATCATTTTTAATTCAATGTTATGCCTTGTTTTTAACATATTCAAGGACAGGGATATTGGCATTTGGAATCTTCTTATTTCTGTTCTTTTGGTTAAATAATAGTAGGGGAATGAACCGTTTAAGAAAAAACATTTGGAAATTCATGAGAATATCTTTGATTCTAAGTGTTTTTGCAGGAGGAATAATAGCCCTTTTATTACAGGGAAGTAACCAGCGATTAAGCTTAGATTTGGCAGGAAGAGGAAAAGCATGGGATTTATTAGCCGATGTTATTTCAAATCATTTCTTTTTGGGGATAGGATTCAATTCTAGTCAAGAGTTTTTAAGAGAAATGAATGTTGGAGTAAATCATGCACATAGTCTATATTTAGGTATTACAGCTGAGATAGGGGTTATCGGTTTAGGATTATTTCTATTTTTTGTCTGTTGTACATTAGGGATTTTAATTCAACAGTTTCAAAAATACAAGAACAACTTAGAGTATAAAAATCAGTGGCTCATGTATTCTGGAAATATTGCAATAATAGTGGCTATTTTATTTCATCAGGGTACAGAATTCTCTTTATTAAGAAATAATTATCTGAACTTTTTATGGTTTTTCTTTATATTTACTACAATAAAGTTAGGTAGTGATTTAATTAAAAGAGAGAACGGAGGAGATCCTGTTGCAAAAAACTTTAGTAATAGGGGTTAAAGTAGAGAACATAGAAAAAGAAATGTCTGGTCCACAAAAGGTGTTCAATAGTATTGTTAATGATATAGATAATGAGGATATAATTGTTTTAGGAAGGGATATAAGAGCATGTATAAAAGGGATATTTTCTAGAGATGTAAGTAATTTGCATATATTTGGTTTTACACGATCAAATGCATTGTTAGTTATAATAGGGAAAATATTACGAAAGAATATTCTTTATACCGCAAATGGCTTAGTATCGCGGGAAAATTTGCACTTCTCTAATCAGAGAATTTCTTGTAAAATGGCGGAATTTATTACTTTGAAGCTTGCAGATGGTATTATATGCGTGTCAGAAGGGTTAAAGGAAATGATTATAAGTGATTATAAAATACCAAAAAAGAAATTGAAAGTTATTCCAAATGGCGTTTCCGAAAAATTTCTGACTATAAAGCCAGACAAAAATATTTTTAACGAACTTATTCCTTTAGAAAAAAGAAAAAAGATTATATTTACTGCTTGTGGAACTTTTAAGTACAAAGGAATTGAACAATTAGTTAAAGTTGTGAATGATATAAAAAGGGATGATTTTATCTTAGTAATTGCTGGGCCAAAGGGAAATGTTCATGACAAGGTAATGAATATGATGGATCCTAAAAAGGTTATATATATAGGTAATTTAAATCAAAGTGAATTGATAAGTGCTTATTATTATTCAAATTTTTATATCCAAAATAGCTTATATGAAACTTTTGGCTTAGCACCATTAGAGGCATTAGCTGTTGGTACACCAGTTATAGTAAGTAAAGATGTTCAGATGAATTATTTGCTTAAAAATACAAGATTAGAACACTTTATTATAAATAATGATGAGGAACTGTCTGAAAGGATTAATTTAATATTAGATAATCCTAATATTAAAGAGGATTTAAGTATCAGTGCTAAGAAAATAGCTCAAAATAATACTTGGCAGGATATACGTCAGCAATATAAAGAATTATGGAGCGTTATTAATTAAGTGATAAAAGTATGGTGAGAAAATTGGGCAATGAATATCTAGTTAATGTTATAGTACCCACATTAGGAAATAGAATTGAGTATATTAAACGCTTATTTAATAGTTTAGAAGAGCAAACTATTAATAATATTAAAGTTATTATTGTGTCTCAAGAAAATCATGATAGAATTAGCAGTTTATTAATGAAATACAAGTTTAATTACCATCATGTTATATTAAGCAAAAAAGGGTTATCTCATGCAAGAAATAAAGGTTTAGAATATGTGGATAATGGTATTGTTACGTTCTCTGATGATGACTGCTGGTATCCTAAAAACGCATTTGAAACGGTTGTTGAAGGATTTAAATATAGGGATATCGACGCGCTAAGTTTTCAGATATTTGACCCCGAAATTCAAAAATATTATAAAGAATATCCACAAGCTCCTGTAGAAAAATTAGGTATTCGCGGGGTTTTAAAAATTTCATCAATAGAGTTCTTTATTAATTTAAATAAAATTGATATTGGAGATTTGAAGTTTGATGAGAGATTTGGTCTTGGGGCAAAATATCCATCTGGGGAAGAAAATATCTTGCTCGCAGATTTATTGAAACAGAAATATAGTATAGCTTATGTTAATCAAATTATTGTTTTTCATAAAAAGAAAACATCAGAAAATAAACTAATTGATTCGAATACTTTTACAGGAAAAGGACCATTATTTAAAAGGATGAGAGGAACTATTCCAGCTATATGTATGCTAATAATTTTCTTTGTAAAAAAATTTCATTTAACTGAAAAACCAATTCGCTCATTCATCAAAAGTTTTAAAGAGCTGTTAAAATTTTGATGAAAATATCAAAGAAGATCTGAAGGAGTAGTATTGAAATGGAAATGAATCTAAGTGAGATTGAAATAGGGAATCAATCACTTGTGTCAATTATTACCCCATCATATAATGCAAGTTCTTTTATTAAAGAAACAATCCAATCTGTCCAATCTCAAACTTATACAAATTGGGAAATGATTATTATAGATGATGTTTCAAAAGATAATACTTGTGAATTAATAAAAGAAGAGATTAAGAAAGATAATCGTATACGATTAATTGAATTGCAGGAAAATTGTGGAGCAGCGATTGCGAGAAACACGGGCATTAATAATGCAAGAGGGAAGTATGTAGCTTTTTTAGATAGCGATGATCTATGGCTACCCGAAAAATTAGAAAAACAATTGACTTTTATGCAGAATAATGATGTAGCTTTTTCGTTTACGGGTTATCAAATTATGAATCAAGATGGTACCCTTACTGATAAAATTGTACATGTGCCAGAAAAAATTAATTATAATGGATTATTAAAAAATACAATAATCGGTTGTTTAACGGTGATGTTGGATATTGAGAAGCTAGGGAAAGTACAAATGCCTAACATTAGGACCCGCCAAGATACTGCAACATGGTTAAAAATATTAAGAAAAGGTCATTATGCCTATGGCTTAGATGAAGTTTTATCTAAGTATAGAAAAGTTGAAAACTCTATTTCTAGTAAAAAGTTCAAAATGGCTAAAATGAATTGGAAATTATATAGGGAAATTGAAGGGTTAAGTATCCTAAAATCTGCATGGTGCTTTATAAATTATGCCCTAAATGGAGTTGTAAAACATTTTGTTAAATAAGTTTTAAAAGCCTTTTTCTTCAAGGGGCTTTTTTTATTGTTAATAAATAAGGAGGATAAAAAATGAATATTGCTATTTTCGGAACAGGTTATGTAGGGCTAGTAACAGGGGTTTGTTTATCGGATATTGGACATCGTGTAACTTGTATTGATATCGATGAGAATAAAGTTGCGAAAATGAAAGAAGGTATTTCACCAATATATGAACCTGGTTTAGATGAGTTGATGAGTAAAAATATTAATGATAATAGATTGTTATTTACAACCAATTGTCGCCAAGGGATTGAAGAAGCAGATGTTATTTATATAGCAGTAGGTACACCGCAGCAAACAGATGGTTCAGCTAATTTACAATATATTGAGCAAGTTGCTTTAGATATTGCTAATAATCTAAAAAAAGATTCGATTGTAGTAATTAAAAGTACGGTCCCAGTTGGTACAAATGATCATGTTAAAAATTTAATTCAGCAAAATTTGAAAGCAGATGTGAAAATTAGCATGGTATCGAATCCGGAATTTTTAAGAGAGGGTTCTGCAATTCACGATAGTTTCTATGGAGATCGTATCGTTATTGGGACTGATGATGCTAAAACTGCCGATGTTATGGAAGAAGTGAATAAACCTTTTAATGTTCCTGTTTTTAAAACAACAATTAGAAGTTCAGAAATGATTAAATATGCAGCAAATGCTTTCTTAGCTACAAAAATTAGCTTTATTAATGAAATTGCTAATATTTGCGAAAAGTTAGGTGCGGATGTAGAGCATGTAGCTAATGGTATGGGATTAGATAAAAGGATTGGTACACAATTTTTAAAAGCAGGTATCGGATATGGGGGCTCTTGTTTCCCAAAAGATACACATGCTTTAATACAAATTGCTGGTAATGTCGAGCATGATTTTGATCTGTTAAAATCAGTTATTACAGTAAATAATAATCAGCAGGCATCGCTCGTTGAAAAAATAAAAAATGTATTAGGTGATATGGAAGGAAAACAAGTGGCTATGCTTGGTTTAGCTTTTAAACCAAATACTGATGATATGAGAGAAGCGGCATCTATTGTTATTGCAAATGATTTAGTAAAAATGGGTGCGAAGGTTGTAGCCTATGATCCAATTGCTACTGAAAATGCAAAGAAAGTATTACCTAATGAGGTTCAATATGTGTCCTCTGTTGCAGGAGCAGTTAAAAATGCCGATGTAACACTTATTGTAACTGAATGGGATGATATAAAAGAATTCCCTATTGAACAGTATATCAAATTAATGAAACAACCTATTATTTTTGATGGTCGTAATTGCCATGGTTTAGAATATGTGAAAAAGTTTAATGTAGACTATTATTCCGTAGGAAGACCAGCTGTAGTTCGTGAAAAAGTTTCTTTATAATTAGTGGGTAATTTATAGGATGAGAATCTGGAAGACTAATTTTTATAAATAAAGAAATTTTTTATTAACCTAGCTATTTTAAATTCTAGCTAGATTAATGTTTACATGCTTATTATAAGGATATGTAGTAATGGGGAGGTTTGTTAATTATGGCAATACTTGTAACAGGTGGAGCAGGATATATTGGTAGTCATACATGTGTAGAATTACTAAATAGCGGTTACGAAATTATAGTAGTGGATAACCTTTCGAATAGCTCGGTAGAATCTATAAATCGAGTGAAAGAAATAACAGGAAAACAATTTAAGTTTTATAAAGAAGATGTTTTAAATCGCGAAGCGATTGACGCAATTTTT
>NZ_JBQAHZ010000017.1:0-114341 GCF_051917185.1 Bacillus cereus group sp. MYBK108-1 | reverse complement strand
GGATTAAATCCTTGAACGAGCGTTAACTTTAAATCCTTCGTAAATTTTGTCATACAAAAAACTGCACCTCCAATTGTTAGACTGTGTCTAACAATTGGGGTGCAGTTCATATTAAGTTGGCTTTTAAAAATCAAAAAAGGTTTTCTATCCATTCTACAATAGGTTTCCAAAAAGAAAAAAGTAAAATAAATCCTACAACTAAGGAAACTAAGAATGAGATAATAATAGGGTGTCTTTCAGCGAAAGACTTCTTCTCAGTAGGAGTTGCCGCATTATATTGATGACCAATAGAAGAATTTTTAATTTTGTTTTTATTACCGATTTTTATACTCATTTTCCCCCACCAAACCAATTACCTAATCTAGACTTATTCATTTTATTCTTATCCCCTAATTTTATGGATTCGTCAAAAATTATTTGCTCTATGTTAAATACCACCTGTTCTTTTTTAGAAGAATCTTCTTCTACTTGAGATTTTATATCCATTTCATCCAAATTGTCGTATTGTTTCTCTAACTCTATAATAATATCGACTAGTTTTGATTTAACATTAGCAATCACCTTGCTAACTAAATTTAAAGGACAAGCTATCCTCATTCCAGCAATTTGAAGCTCCTCCGTTGAAATAGCATGGCATAAAGCTGTTGGGACAACTCTCCCATAGTGAGTGTTTTTTTCTCGAAGTACTATTTCTTGAAGTGTGTTAATACTGTCATTTACATTAACTCTGGTAAGCATATCTATTTTTTCTTGAGGTATTAAAGCTTCCAATGGCACCGAGGCTTCTGTATATTTAATCGTATAGTTTACAATAAATGTACCTACAGGGGACCCCTTTATTTTTCTATATGAAGGAAGATTATCATTATTATCAAACCCCTCCAATTCTCCGTTAATCCAATCCATAATTATTTCATTATCCAGGTCTGATAAAATTACTTTTAATCTTAGAAGAATATTTTCAAGACTTTCTTTCCCACTAACTAAGTCTTTTAAAAGTTGACTCCTTTCCATATTGTCACTCCTTTTCTAATAATTTACTTTTTAGTCTACTAGATTTAAAAATCACACGCAATTAATTCAACATCTTATAACGCAAAAAAGCCGACTCAATTAAGAGCCGGCACTTTTTATGCTTATTATTTAATTTCTACATAATAAGAAATAGCTGTAATATAAAACACATTACCTCTACTATTCTTCACTTTATATTGCTGCGAGCCATTTACAGATACTTTATCAAGGATTGTAAATCCTAATCCTTCATCGACAGTTCCTGCAACATCTCTATCGGCCCAGGAAGCTTTTGAATAGAATCGCAAGTCATTCACTTTAGAAACTACACGTTTGCCTTCCACAGATGACGCTTCTTCTTTATAGCGAATGTATGATGAATCGTTATAAATCCACTGATTTCCTCCAAGATTCAACCAGTTTCCTACTTTACCCCAGACTTTATATGATTCACCTTTTTGTAATTTACGAATAACACTATTTGTTGTGGATGGACCAGAACGAAGGTTTACATTGTATCCATCAATATACGCTACTCCCACTTCATTAATAACACCAGGTACTTCATTTGGTTGCTGTGGTTTCGCTTCAACTGAAATAGAATCTCCATTATATGCTTTTAATACATCAGCACGGAATTTTGATTCCGATACACCATGACTGCGAAGATAGTCAATCGGATCTTCGTGATCTGTGCCACCAAGCTTATACGTAATATCTTTATGCGTCCACAATCCAATGGATGGATCAATGTTTCTATCACGTAAAATCTTAGCGAGTAACTTCACATATCTCTCATAGGATTTTTTAAATTTAATAGGGTCACTAGTTTCAGAGAGCTCTACATGAACAAATCGTTTATTGGCTGCTGGGCCTGCTCCCCATGCTTGATACTTAGTAGAAGCAATTTGAATTGTTTCATCCCAATCTGTTGCATAATGTACAAATGCGGAACGCCATGTTCTTGCTTCATAGTTTCGGATATTAATAGCAGGCGCTTCAGGAGTTGCTGTAGAATGTGCTACTACACCTTCATACGCTCCATACCCATTGCGATATTCGACTTTAGGTAACCCTAGAATAATCATTTCTCGATCAGCAAAGACACTACCTGTTGAAGTAAATGCAATGATAGCTGCAGTAGAAATTGAGGCTAATAATTTAATAGATTTTTTCATTTGTCGTCACCATTCCCCATAATTTTTTGTTTAATATCTGATACATCCTTTGCAAGTGAACCAAATGCTTTTGCTTGTTCTTCAATTACACCCTGGTTCTTTTCAATGACCTTTTGATACTGTTCTTCACGCTGTTCATTCTTTTTTTGCGTAGTAAAAAGCATCCACACAAATAACGCTGCGAATGCTCCTTGTTGAATCATTGAATTGAAAATCTGTTCCTCCACTGTTCTCATCTCCCTTTTTAGCAAAATAAAAAAGCCTGCTTATGCACGCTTAATCTGTAATATCTAAATTAAAAAGCTCATCGCAATATGAATGACATTTCCATTTTGAACACCATTCAAGAAAATTCCACCATCACTTTTAACTGTAACTTCACAAGCAGTTGGTCCATTGCCATATGCAAGTGCTGGGAAAGCAATATTTTGTACAGGGCGAAATCCAGCCGGAAGGGTTGCAAATACTGTTGTACTTGCTAGATATTTAACTGATCCGATTACAGTAATCTGATCCCCACTTCTCTTGTACTTCAAAATTCTATCAGGAATATTTTCTACCCCAGTTGTAGCAAGATTAATCCATCCTGTATCAGTTGCTTGTTTGATAGTACCATCTGGCCTGATTTCAACTCGCTTTGACCAATCCCAACTATCTCCTTGCTCTTCTGTTGAAGGCGCAATAATAAGGGCCCCTTGTGCTCCCTTGTGAAGAACTGTTTTAAACGAGCGGCTACCTAATACAATTGCATTATCGCTCTTAAATTCAAGAACTCCACTTATGATGTCGCCAGCTTTCTTAACAAGGTTTGTATTAGCAGAAACGCTAAACGTTTTATTGTTACGATTATAGTCCCAAACACCTTGATCACCCTTAACATCCCTAATCCCGTAATATCCATCGCCAGTTTGGTAGAAGTTGAGCTCTTCCACTCCTGCCGTAGAGAATGCTATTTTATTCGTCTTGTCTGTACTTGACCTGTCAAACAAAAGATTGCCAGGCATGGTGTCTCCACTTTTCTTAACGACATCCATTGTATTTAATTTTCTCTGTAACTCGTCTATCGTTTTCTTAAGAATCTCAAAATCAGAAATGTAATTTTCGATTTTAATATTCCCTTCTTTCACATCACGTCTTAATGTAATACGAATGTCTGGTGTACTCATTCGTTCTGTACTTTTTTCCATCACAAAATAAGCTGTCCAATCATCCGATGTAGAAACAGCTTGAGATGTAAATGTATATAAAAACACACCATTCTTTGCATCAACTATTTGAGCATCATCTCGAATGAACACTCCTGTATGATTTGTCGCTTCATATTTAACCGCATATCCTGTTAAATCCACCTTCTGTCCTTTTTCTCTTACGTACACAGTAAGCTTCAATCCATTCTTGTCATTCTGCCGAGAGCGAATTGTTTTTGTAAACACAGGATCTGCCAAATCTATCATAATTTCCTCATTTCGCATGACTACACCCCTTTCTAGCTACCCCTTTTTATGTGTCTAGGCGGTCTTCTCTGACGTTTCACCCTGTTCCTATGCTTTATATTCCCTTTAGGCTTTAATGGCTCTAATTCTTCCAATCTAGCATCCGTTTTTATCACATGCTCTTGAAATGCGCTCGTCAATTGTGAAAGCATCCCGTATAGACCTACACCATTTTCTTTTGCTTCTTTTGGAATAACTAAACCATAATGTGTAGGAATTGCATCTGTAGTAATTGTCGGCTCTCCTTCTTTACGATTCATACGCATCTCATACAGTTTTGGAATATCGGTTTTCAAATTGTACTGTTTAATTTCCCATTCCATTACCTTTTCAAGTAAGCTGGATGTAATAGGACGAATATTGGTTTTATACGTTTCTTTTGAAGAAACTTTGAAATCTGAAGCAATTACTCCTTGATAATATGATCCAAGAGCTGTCTTTACTTGAATATAACCATTTTCGTAACTCGAATTTCGTATCATCGCATTTGGAAGTATGATATCTGTATCTCCTCCAGATGACACTCCAATACTCGCAATCCAATTGTCATTACGATAAAAGCGGAACTGATCTTTGACTTTAAACCTCATATCAGTTTGAGCATTTAGGACAATCATTTTGTCAGCATCAAGCATTGCATTCCCTGTTTGCGAAAAGTATAAAGAAGCTGCATTTAAGTATCCATTGCCATCGATTCCTTTTGTAATTCCAATTCCACCAGACTTAACACTTGTATCTGAGAATTGGTATACCATAATAGCTCCATTTGCCCCTGTGGAATCTGAATCTCCACCTAAAATAAGAGTAGGTTGTATTTCATTTCTACTATTTTTGTAATACCCTACAAACACCCTTGTTCTAGATGACTCATACAAGCGTATAAATTGTTTTGAGATATTTACATAGTTCACACTATCTGAAGTTCGTAATGTTGCACCTGTTATTTCTCCACCTTGCACAAGATTTCCACTCAACGTACCTGCAGTAATAAAATCAGCAACAATTCTTCCGTCACTTGTAATGGCAGTTCCATATGGTCCATTCACACCTGTGGAAGAATACCCTAATCCATTCAAGTTCCATTGCCAAACCTTTTTAGCACTCTTTTCATCTTTCGTATCCATAATTAAAATACGATCTGGATAAATACGGACATGTCCTCCAAATCCTGAATTAATAAGGCTTGTAGCATTTGCTTTTGCTGCATCTAAAATAGAGCTTGGCATATTGGATAACTCTTCTTGTACTAGGTCAACCCTACCGGAAACGTCCGTAAAGGATTCTTTGAAGTTACCAATGGTTATATCCAGATACTCTTTTTTTATTGGATCATATTTATAAGCAATTACCTTCGCCTTTATATCAATACCATCTTCTTGATGCTCAACCGTAACCGTATCTGCCATATAAACACTTTGTAAATGCTTATAATCCTTATACTCTTCCGTTTGTGATAACTCCTGAAACTTAACGTTATAATTTGCTTTAGGCTGATCAACTTTTTGAATAGCAAACATATCCTTAGCTGCCTGGCGTAATAACCTATATGCTTCTTCTAACGGAACTGCATCTTCATCGTCAGCATTTTCACCAATAGCTGCTTTAATGTGTTTAAATTCAACCACTTTGATTTTAGGATGAGGATACTTATTTATAAGTGGGCTATCCACATACTTTTCAGGAAGAAATAACCCATCAAAACCTTGTGGCATGATTCTAGTTATGGGACTTTTCCAATCCACATTACCTTCATATCCTAATAAATCTTTCTTATGGCGAATCACTACCCCACGATCCATACCACGATTTTGTAGCATCTTCACATCAAAATTATCTCGTTTTAATTCGCCGCCCCAACGATTAACAAATGAATTGTCTTGACTAGAATCCAATAATGCTTCCACAGGATTTTTACGGACAATACGTGCACTTGCTTTCTTTGGTACATCTGAATAAAACTGAAAAGGATGCTTGTATTGGCATCCTGCTGACATACGATTCATAGCTCCATTACCATTTGTTGTTTCAGCGAAAATGTCTTCAATTAGATTTTCTGTTAAGTCATAAAAAATGTGATAACATTGCGCTGTAATCTCACCCATACTGACTTTAGGAGCTGCCACTCGAAATAGTTGTTCACCATCAGGAGTTGGAACTTTAATAATGCTCATTCCCTCTATTTCCAGACCACGTGGTGCAAACAATGGATAACTAAATGAAAATAAAAATAAACCATTGAGTTCTTCCTCAACAGTTGCGTTATAAATATTTTTATCTAAAGCCCCTATACCATTGTGTGTAAAGTCAGTCTCATTTGGTTTATATAAAGTAATCATTTATATCTCCACCTAGGTCGAATTTCCATAAATTGAATTGCTCCTGACCACTCTATTGTATTTTCTCCTACGTTGAATATAGGGAACTGCCCAACCATTTTATTATTCATTGATATGGTATCGGTATATGCTTCAAGTATTTCTGAGTCTATGACAACAGAACCATTCACATCTTTTATTTGAAAAGAGACGTCATTGATTGTTATACGGAAAGTACCATTTCCCACAATCCAAAACTTAGGATCAGACTCAATTGTACCTGGATTATAAATTACACCAGGTTTGGTGAGCTTTAAATTTACATCCTCTGTATACTCAAAGGGATCTAACTTAAAATCCACTTCAAATTCACCGTGTTCTTCAATTTCATTTACAATATCACCTACTACAACATGTTTAATTTTTCGGTACACATCATCATCAGTAAAATATAATGTCTTTCCATTCATCAACCAAGCCTTCATACGTCGCACTAACGGCTTAATATTTTCTTCTTCAAGCATATTGAACTTTATTTTTAAAGGGACGTCTTTAAACGCCCCTTTTTTTGTAAGTGAACCATGTCTACCAGACACTTCAATATGTTCTACTTCTTGTTCTGCTGTAGGAATAACAGGGCGCTCTACCATACATATTCCATAGTCACTCGCTAACTGATTATCGATACCTATGTCTAGCAATTTAAGTCCTCCCTATTCCTATTTTTGAATTACGCCCTTTTTGAGCAAGTGCATCATCTATTTTTCCGACCATGCGGTCGATATCACGATCATCCCTCACTGAAGGATTATAAATATTAATTACAGTTGGTTCAGTAGACATCGTTGCTGCAATCCCTTCACCAATCTCACCTAATGTCTTTTTATTCAACGGTAAAACTGCTTCTCTCCCCGCTTCTCCTGCACCTTGCAACTGACCATTACTCATACCGAAAATGGTAGGTCTAGTAAAGATACCTCCTTTTGCACGCCATTGCACATCGATCCCAGATGGGAAAGTAATGTCTTTACCCAAAATATTTTTCGTACTAGTCTGCAGACTAAAGTGTGGCATTTTAGGCATTTCCGGTTTCGGAATCTTTAATTTCAAATCACTGAAAAACCCTTTGATTTTATCA
Organism: Bacillus cereus group sp. MYBK108-1; assembly: GCF_051917185.1. Taxonomy (NCBI): domain Bacteria; kingdom Bacillati; phylum Bacillota; class Bacilli; order Caryophanales; family Bacillaceae; genus Bacillus; species Bacillus cereus group sp. MYBK108-1. The sequence goes on along the minus strand of NZ_JBQAHZ010000017.1, from coordinate 107,203 downwards.
ATGAATCCCTTTACTTTATCTACTGCATCTTTTATCGGATTAACGATAAATCTCTTTGCTGCATCAAATTTTTCTTGCGCTGCATTCTTTACAGAATCAAATTTTTCCCGTGCTGTATTGTACATATCATTGAATTTCTCTTTTGCAGAATTATAAGCTGAAATCACTGGATCAATAATATATTTATAAACTAGATTCCATGCCGTAAGTGTATAAGATTGGATTTTGGCCCAATTACCTAGTATCCAATTCGCTAAATCATTCAATTTTTCTTTCGTTGCATTCCACAATTCCTGAACAGGCTGAATGACATATTGTTTTACTAGATTCCATGCTGCAGAAGTATATGATTTAACTGTTTCCCATTGTGAATTTAGCCAAGAAACTAAATCGCCAAACTTTTCTTTAACCCAATCCCATGCTTCTTGAACAGGTTGAGTAATATATTGTTTAAATAAGCCCCAAGCAACTTGTGCAGCAGCCTTTATAAGTTCCCACTGCGTACTAAGCCATGTGACTAATTCACCAATTTGCGCACTTATCCAATCATACGCTTCCTGAATCGGCTGTATAATATATTGAGATATTGCCGCCCAAGCAATTTGTGCCCCTGCTTGAATGAGTAGCCAACCTGCTTCTAAAACTGTGGAAACTGCTGAAATAATCGGATCTAAAACTGTGAGTATTGTATCCCAGGTTTCTTGCCAAGCTGCCTTTAATTGATCCCAAATAGAAGTTGCCGTTTCAACAATACCCGTCCACAATCCACTGAAAAATTCACCTAAAGGAGACAATATACTATCTGCTAATTCAATGAATGAAGACCACGATTCTGAAAAATAATCAGTAATACCTGTCCAAATTTCCGATGCCGTATCAGAAATTCCAGTCCATAGATCAGCAAAAAATTGACCCATAGGTTCAAAGAACTCGTTCACCATATTTAAAAAATCTGACCATGCTCCAGAAAAGTAATCAACTGTGGATGACCAAGCATCTTCACAAGTTTGAACTATGCTATCCCACAATTCACCAAACCAATCTTTAAATTCAGACCACTTTTCAGAAAGCCAATCGGTTATTTCACCCCAATTTCTTATTAACATGATGATACCAGTTATCACCAAGGAGACTGCTGCAATCGTAGCTATCACAGGTAAAAAGGCAAGATTCAACGCACCAAATGAAACAGCGAGAGCTGCCACAATTGGGGTTAGAATAATAAACGCGGCACTTAATGTTCCCATCACAATTAAAAGTGTTTGATCTGCCTCAGACAATTTACTGAACCATTCCATTACAGATTTAACTCCCTCAACTATTGGAGGTAAAATATCTTTAGCTAATTCAGCAAATTTCTTTCCAAGCGGCTCTAATGCAGCCTGTGTTTCTCTTAATGCTTTTTGAAACTGTTGCCCAAGTGATTCTTCTTGGAGTTTTTTCATTTCATCCATTGCTCCAGCAGTATCACCCAAGGCTCCTTGAATGTCACCTAAACTTAAAATCGCTTCTTTTCCTTGTCCTTCCCATAAAGTACGCATTAAGGTCTGTCCGATTGTATTACGTTTAACTTGATCGTCCATTCCTTGCAAATCTGTTATTACCGATTTAAATACATCCGAGGCTGATGCTTTTCCGTCTTTGAAATCTTTAAATAGCCCTTGAGATTTTTCACTAAGTTCACCAAAGGCTTCACCTACATCTTTACCGCCGTACAATAATTGGTTATTAAATTCAAGCATCCCGTCATTTAATCGATCTAAATTGTAGGATCCATTTTCAGTCCCAGCAATGAGCATGCCGAACATATCTTGAGCGCTGAATTTCATTTCAGACCAGATAGGCGAATATTCAGCCAAATTATCAAATAATTCGTCTGAGTAATTTAAACCCTTTTGCATGCCATAAGCTAACAGATCAAATGTTTCCTTTTGAGATAAATTAAATTGAGTCATCAATTGACCTGCACCACGAGTTGCTTCACTTAAATCTACATCATATACTTTCGCAAGCGTCATAACGTTCTCAGTTGTTGCTTGTAGCTCGTCATATGGAACATCTCTCATGTTTTGATAGACTTTTATAAGCGCATTGTCTACCTCTTCAAGATTTTCACCAAAACCTTTTTTCCAAGTATCAACAGCAATCTTTTGAAGATTTTCGGCACCTTTCCCAGTCAAACCTAATGACGACTGAATTTTCCTCTGCGATCCATCAAACTCTATTGCTGTATTTACAATCGACTTTCCCATTTCAATTAACTTTTCAGATATTCCTTGTAGGACTTCAGCGGCTTCCATTAAATTGTTCATATCAAGTTTCTTATTTATTTCCGCCATACCATCCGCAGCTTGTGAACCGCTTCGCCCAACACTTTGTAAGGAATTTTCGAATTGCTTTAATGTAGTTTTTGCTTGGTTTAATTTAGTCTCAAGTTGCTGCACTTCAGTAGAGTTCTCACCATACACACGCTTTGCGGCACTTAATTGTTGTTCTAAGTTGTGGACGACCCTATCAGTCATTTCCATTTGCTGACGTAGTTGTTTCTGCGCTAATTCCAACTTATCCGCTTCACTAGCGTTTGCTCCTAATTCAGCATTTTGGAGTTTGAAAGAGCTTGTTAATTTCTTTTGTTCCGCTTCAAGCTTTTTAGAATTCTCTTGTAAATCCAGTAAAGTTCCGCGTGCTTCTCTGGCTTCAATTGCTTGCTCGGAAAGACCTTCATTCACTCTTTTCATTGCATTATCAAGAGAAGTTTCAGCACGTTCTGCATCAAGCAACTTCCCGTACATCTTATTGAGTTGTTCGGCGGTTGTACTTGTGTCCTTAGACATAGCTTGATATTCAGCACGTAACATAGCTGTACGTTTCTTGGCTGCTTCCATTTGAATTTCAAGCTTCTTCTTTTCAGCAAGAAGTTTATCAGTCATCGTCGCATCTTGGCCCATTGCTGCAATATGATTTTTATATTCTTTCGCTGCATTATTCATAACCATATTGATTTGTTTCAATGTATTTGCATACTGAACTTGGCCATCCATTTTAAAATTAAGAACAACGTTTCTTTCTTTACTATTCCCAGGCATTTTCTCACCTCATTTCTTATAGGAATGGTGTTTGATCTAGCGTGTAAATTTGTTTCGGTTTCTGCTCATGTAACGCATCCGGATTGTTGTATCTGAGATGCATAATGAACTGTTTTAGAAAATGTGCCGGTGTAATTTTCCAAAAGTCATCCATACTTAAACCAAGCAATGTATTACCGACATAAAAATAAAAATCCCAGTCCAATTCGGACTGAGATTCCTCGTTTTTAGTCAGTATGTTTTTTACTTTTTTTCTTGCTTCAACTTCTCCATATCAGAATTCTGGAAAGTTTGGCCACTGAAAATTTCGTATACAACGATGAAAATATCAGGTAATTCATTCATAGGAATAGCACCTTTCAATTCATCTAATGTACATTCCGTACCACCACTACGTACCATCGCATAAATTAATGCACGCATCAATTTCGCTTCATTTTCTCCCAGGCTAAATTGTCCTTTTCTTAACATATCATTCATTTCTTTTTCAAATTCATGATAAGGTGTTCCAAATGCTTCTTCCACATAAGGAAAAGATTCAAAAGTAAAAATAACAGGGATTGAGACACCCTGTATCTTAATGCTATTTCTAGTTATATTTACATTTACTAAATCACTTAAACGTGCCATAATTACCCTCCTTATTTACCTGTTTGAGTCGTTCCACCTAGCTGCGCTAGTTGAGATTCATCACAAATGACTTGTTTTAGGAAATCTTCAGCTTTAATTCCTTTTGCCTCTGGATCACCAGTATCCAATTCAGCTTGTGTTACATCATTAAATAACAATGGATCTGCTGTAATTGTATAAGCAATGTCATCCACAGTCATTTCATCACCTTGTGTTTTCCAAGATTCTTCTACTGGAGCAACTGTACATTTTGGGTACCAACGTAATATTTTTGTTCCATCATTTAAAGGGAATACAACCCCTACTGCGAACTTTGGATACGCCTTCGCCTTCGCTGTTTCAAAAGACACGCCTTTTTTACGTGTTTTAGCAAAGATTTTATCTTTTACTTCACGATTTAGACCAGCAAGATTAAAAGCTAATCCAAACGCTGTATTTTTGACAATGTTAATAATTTTTTTGTTAGATGCCCACTTTGTAAAATTAGTAGAAGTAGTGGAAATCGTTAAATCAGAAATATTCGTTTGTCTATAAACGATATCCTCATAAGTTGGTAGTGCACTAGAAGTTTCATTTCCCTTCATCAAGCACAGATATAAATCTTCAATCCCTACCGAATATTGAATTTCTTTATTTTCAATTGTCATGCATATCATCCTCACATTCTATCTATTATTTTTTGTGCCATAATATCAGCAATTTTGTCACCTTCTGCATCAAAGGTATTTTGGACAAAATGTTTTCCTTTCACACGACCCTTACCATTTGCTTTTTTATGGCCATGTTCAACTAAATACCAATACCAAGCTTCATCTTTAAATTCCACAGATACACGATCATTCTTTACAACGACTTTCAAGCTATTTTTTAAATGTACTCGCTTGTTCTTATTGGATGCTTTGATTTTTGGTTTTAATTTACTAGCAAAATACTTGGCTGCTTCGTCCAATACATCTAGTTCGACCTTTTTATTCACACGTAATAGCGTATTGATATCTTCTAAAGCTTCAGCAAAACCATTGTTATTTGTAGCCATTACTGGGTACACCTCACATACGTTATAAACTGCGTGATAGTGTCGTCGTTCTCGTCATAACCCATTCCATCAAATTGAGAATAAGACACGCCTGCTTCGTTAAAAACAACCTTTAACGGAGCGTAATCTTTTTCAGTTCCGTTTGTAATAACTGCAATTTGATAAAGTGGCATATCCTTTATAACCTTATTAGAAGCTCTTTTCTGTTGCTCATTCACAAATTCATACACAATGTAAGGATAATTTGCTGTTGTAGGTGCACTATCACGATAAACTGGTATACCAGATTTCTTCATGATGTCTCGTAACTCTTGAAAGCTAATTTGCATAGGACAATGACACCTCCATCAATCGGTCTTCTTCACGTACATAAATACGCTCAATATCATAGATACGGCCACCAACTTTTACACGATAATCCTTTTGGTTGTTTTCAATATCACGATCAATACGAACCTCAATTTTCTTTATAATTTCATTCGTATCTTTCGTTGTAAATTTATCAGTGGCCGTAACTCCAATGTTGTTATAACGAATATTACGTTCTAACGGATATCCCATCACAACACGGTCATTTTCCGGATCAATGGTTTCTCCTAATTTAAGTAGCTCACCCATCCATTTGAGTTTATTCGTCTTTCTCTTCATCGGCATAAACCTCCTGGACAAACATCGGCGTTAAAGCATCAAGAGCTTGTTCTAACTCTTTTTCAGCAACCCTGTAATCATAGAAAATGCCGGCTACCATAATAATTAAATACTCGGTCTGTTTGCCTGTCGCATTCTTTACATACGTCTTTGCTTGTTCAATATAAAAAGAGAGCATGGTTTCATCCATACCCTCTTCCCAATGAATATGAGATTTTAATTTCTCAATTAAATCTTCCATATTAAGCACCTGGTGTAGTTTGCTCTTTCAAGACGTACTTATAAACTGGAACTTCAAATGGTGAATGAATTAGTTGCGCATCTAGTAAATTCCAAATACGGAAACCTACACGGTTTGTACGTGAGAATAACTCAACTAATTTTTGTACTTCTAACGATCCAATGACATCTTGAATATAGAACTTAGAGAAGTCACCGAAATAGAATACTGGTGTATCTGGTGAATCAGGAATGTCAATTGCATCTTCTTCCTCAACAGGGAAGCCTAATAACGTATAACCAATTCCACCTTCCGCTTGATTAAACGGACGAAGTAATGGGAAACCGTCATCTGTTTTCATAGTTTCAATTTTTGTTAACGCTGCTGTATTTAATACCCATCGTGCTTTTTTACGTACTTCTTTAACAGGTGTATTTTTCATTTTTACTAATGCATCATAAAGATTTTTTTCATCTGTTTTAAACTCAACAGCTTTCTTTGCTAATGCACCATCATTGATGTTATTAGCTTCATCACCATTAACCATATATTGAGTTTCTTTACGAACATAGGCTTTTTTCAACTCGTCCATAACGATTTGTTCAATCGGTAAACCTGTACGTGCTAATAATTTTTTCGTTACAGTAGCAAGTGCATCAAATTCTGTTGGAGATAGTTCGATTTCATCGAATTCAATATCTGTTTCTGGAATTTCGTTATTTGTTCGCTCATTTTTATGACCTTGAGCTTCTGCCTTCTTAACTAAAACAGGATACTTAATATTTTCTTTTGTTTTTACTCCCGTTCCTAATCGACGTAAGAAGTTTTCTTCTTGAGCATACGTAATAATTTCTTTACTTAAGAAATCTGGAATAGTAACAGAGCCATTACCAGTCACTAACCCTAATGCACGGGCTTCTGTTTCATCAATGTTACCTACAATGTAGTTTGCAAAAGCTGAACGAGTTTCCTTTTCTTTATTTTTAGTAGATTTATGGCCTTTAGTAGAAAGAGCTGCTGCGATAGATGCTGAAATAGCTGAACGCTGTTCTTCTGACAGATCAGTTTTTACATCCGGATTTTCTTTTGCTGCTGGATCTTCTTTTTTATCAGGATCATCGTCTTTCTTTTTGTCTGGATCTTCTTCTTTTTCTTTCTCTTCTAACTTTGCTAACTCATCAGTGATCGTTTGCACTTCCTTTGTTAATGCTTCTACTTCAGCCTTAACTGCTGCTAATTCTTCCGAACGAACTTCATTTTTTTCTACTTTCCCTTGTAATTCTGCTAATCGAGATTTCGTTCTTGTTAAAGATGCGTTTAAGATTTCTTTTAAATTCATATTAATTTCCCTCCAGGACTTTTTTTATTTGTTTAATAATGTTGTTTCTTTCTTCTGTATCATCTTCCACAACTGTTTTTACGGCTGCTTCTTCACTTCTCATTTCAATCATGGCTGTATTTTCACCCCTGGTTTCAATGGAAGTGGCAACATAAGCTGGTGTCATATCCAAAATAGAAACCTCTAAAAGCTCTAGTTCTTCAATAGATCGTTTTTGAACACCAGATTCACCTTCTTCCCATGAATCTTTTTCAGAAACAAAACCAAATGACCAACCACGTAATTCTTTATTCCTTGCCTTCTTAATCACTTGCTCATCTGTAACCGTAGCGATGGCTCTTAAACCAATATTGTCTTCATACAATTCCAGATTTCCGTTTTCAATAGAACCAAGATTTCTATTCTTATCGTGGTTAAAAAGTAAGTCCACATTCTTTGCTTTCTTTAATGCCTTTTCAAATGTTTTAGGAACAATTTTCTCCTTGAAATATCCCCTTGGTGAAGGCAACATCCGACTTTCTCTGTCCACAACATTTACGTAACCATCAAGTATGACTTGATTCCCTCGGACCTCAATTTTCATTTTCTTCACCTCCTCCCAATGAACCATCACTTGCCTCTTTCTTTCCGATTTCGGTTAAATCATTTGAAATATAAATGGCTTGTGATTCCTTTGTATTTTGTTTAGGGAACCCAAGCATATCGGCAACGCTATCAGGGGAAGTAATAGCTGTACGCACCAGGTTATATCCAATATTTGTCTTATTGCTATAAGTAACAAAGTCAAGAATATTAATCTTGAATTTAATTCGTTTCCCCGAATTTTGGCCATAAAAAAGAAGACTCAAATGGTCTTCAAAATTTTTCATTATTGGTCTAACTGCTTTATTGTGGATATACATCATTGCTTTCTCAATATCTTCTTTGATTAACTCTGTGTATGTATCCACATTTATGCCTAAAAACTTACCTAAGTCTTTCTTATATACATTTAGATATGCTAGGGTCTTTTCGTCGTCTAACGGGCTTTTAAGCGTTTCTATTTCATATCCTTTTCCTAATGGAATCATCTTAACAGACCTTGCATCATCAATTGATTCCAACTGATCTAAAATCTTTTTAATCAATTTTGACTGCGTACCGTTCTGTGGATTAATATGAGCGTCTAATTTTAATAGAAATGCTAACAATCCACCCTTTTTGTATTTGTCAGTCAAAGTTTTTTCCGCTGACATAACGCCCTCGAGTGTATCTCTTCCTAAATCCAGTAGTCCTTTTCCTCTTAAATGATCGGCACCGATATTTTTAACATGGCGAATCATAAAAGAAGGAACTTCTTGGCCACCAATATTAAAATTCTCTACCAAATTATCATCTAGCTCTGTAAAAACATTTGAAGCTAAATGTATTTGAGCACCATTTAATATTGGAAACGTTTCTCCCTCGAGTAAATAGGTATTTGTCATCAATTTGATGAATTCAGATTGTGTTAGGTAATCGTTAGGATTCTTTAAAATTTGAAGTGCAACATCATCTTTGATTTCATTACCTTCTTTATCTTCCACAACAATATCAGCCAACATCATTTGATTACTAATATCTTGTAATAACTCATAGACATCACTAGATTCCAAGATATTTGAATCAGTAACATACACACCGCCATAACGAATGCTTTTTCCTAATACATCGTCAAGATAACCACGCTTTTCAGCTTGTCTAAATAAAAAATTTGAAAACCTATCTCTTAAACCCAATTTCTCACCGCCTTTCAATTAACAAATGTTTCCTAAATCATTATATTTTTATTAGAATTTTAAATTTAAGCTTTATTAAATAATTTATGAGGATATTTCCAAAAGAAAAGAACCTTTTTACCTTCTATTTGTTAACATCTTCAAATCCTGCATCATCATAAGCCGTGCTATGTATGTTAGACATTCATCCAATTATGCATAGACAATCATCCCAAAAGTATACAGCTAAATATAATATTGTGGAAAATAAGATTAAGAATAAGGAGTGATTGTCCTTGTATCGTCAATATCGACTTGAATATTCACCTGAATATCATAAATGTATGGAAAATTGCCAAAACCCACCTAATTCATACCCTTATTATGAATGTCAATTTGCATGTACCTCTATTTACCCACCAAGACCTAACTATTACTCGTCCAATCCTTACTCAATACCAACAACACACGCACCTATGGCACCTTATTTATCGGGACCTCCTGAACTACCATCAGCTTGTGTAATGTCTTGCTGGAAAGATGAAAGTGGTTTTAAACACTGCGACTGTTTCCCTATCATTGTTTAAGGACGATCTGCAACTGCTTGATTTATTAGCAAAGTTAAAGATATTGAATACACAAGTAAAAAACCCACCTTATCTAAGTTGGGTTTCTTATTTCATCCAATGTAACTAATACATATATTGTTGCATTGAGTTTTAAGAGGAAACCTTCTGTTTTAGTTGGCATTCACCCAATTATGCATGGACAATTATCCAAAAATATACAGATGAATAAAATATCGAGAAAATTATGATTAAGATAAGGAGTGATTGTCTTTGTATCGTCAACCATTTTCACCTTGGAATTATACCTCTTGTATGCGAGATTGTTTGGCTGCTCCTGGAACGTCAGAGCAGGAATGCCATGGAGCTTGCAGTCATTATGCCTCAATGCCAATAGCATATACCGTACCGATGACATATGGTGGTATGAACCAAGCAGCACCTTACATTCCACAGCCGTATTATTATCCATATTCGTATCCTGTAAGTCCATATTCCTATTTTCCTATGCAATCTTCTATTCAATGCCCTTCTGATACTATAAAAATGTTAGAGTGCGACAGTAGCGGTACCAGATGTCGTTGGGTGTGTCGTCCAATCTAGTAATTGAATATTTTTCGAGGGCCAATCAAACATGGCCCTTATCGCTATGAGTCTACAGTTTAATAACAAAAATCCAACTTTGAAATCTGACACCTTTTTATGGTGATATCAGAGCTATAGCGATTAGTTTGTTATCATTGGGTTTAGCTCTTGGACTCAAGGACAGAAAGACGTTCCTCGAGGTTAGCTAATTTCTTATATAACTCATCATTTTCAGTCTGGAGTTTTTCATTTAAACCTTGAATAGCAGCCAAGGCTACGCCTTGTAAATCAACGGTTGAAATATGTTTATTATCATCTTCATTTAGTTCAAAGACGGCATGGAAGTCCTGAGCGGTCGGGCCAATGTGACGCTCATTAGATGTATCATCTTTATAGTTCCAAGACTGGATTGGTATGCTGGCTAATTTATCAAGAATCTCAAGCGTGTCGACACTCGAGAAATTTTCCTTAGAGTTTTTGTCACTTGTAAGATTAACTCCGCGTACATTGACGTCACCGTTATTTAGAACCCGGAAGACCTCGCCGGCATTTCTACTTGTGCCGATGATGATGTCTCCTCCTGTAGTATCACTATAGGCCATCAAAGCTGGTCTAGTCTCCGCTCGGGTTAAAGCAAAAATACCGATGTGTTTATTACTTAAACCCCAAACACCAAAAAGGTTCTCGCTGTAGGCAGAGACACCAGCTCCAGCTTGGCTTGTAGCTCTTACTCCATCGCTAACAGTACTCTCTCCCAAGACCCCATATCCACTTTGGCTTCTACCTAAAACACCAACTCCTTCACTGGCGGTATGTTCCCCAAAAATAGCAGGCACAGTTGGATTATTAGAGTCACCAACCAAATTAGGCATTTATCTTCCTCCTTGTGTCATTTCAATTAACTAAATGATAAAAGTTTCTCATTACAAATATATTTTGAGCATTGTATTTAAGAACTCACAATCCAATGTATAACTTGTTTATTCTTAGATTACATAATAATTTTAATAAGAAATTCAACACTGTTAACAGCGCCTATTTTTAAAATACTAATGGTCAAAAAATTAATATTCATGTTTCATCTATAAATATCATCTAAATATTCATCGTAATCTTCATCTGGAATAGCATCTTCCATCATATTCAATGTTTCTTTATGACCAATTAACATGGCAACAAACCCATCAATATGCTCCGGTGATTTACGTTTAGATGGTGTTTTTAAATTATTTATATTTGTAATTATTTTTGCGTTACTTGCACAGAAAATAAGTAAAGGATTATCCGTTTTAATTCGATCTTGGAGCAATAAAATTTCAAAGTCATCAAACGGTTCATTCATATGTGTTGGATACTGTGGAACTTCCACACATTGAATGCCAAGCATTTCCCACTTTTCAACGAGTTTTTCAGCAAGGGCTGGATCATAGTTTATTTGACGTAAATCAAAGTTCTCAAACACCCATTCCACATACTGATTTACCATTTCTTCATCAACTGTTTTCCCAGGACAAATTGTCACAAATTCTTTTTCAGCTAATGCTCGATATGGGACATTCCTTTGTTGCTCCTTATCTTCAATTCCAAACTCCGGAATAAAGTACATTTGCTTAACGATTAATATTGCATTTCCTTCATCATCGTATGTTGGAATATTTATTGATACACAAGTTAAATCCGTGCGTCTTGATAAGTCCACACCGACAACACAAGTTAATCCTTCAATATCCCCTAAACCGTCCACAAGCATTTTATCCAGTTGGTCTTTATCGAAATATGTTTCGGCATAATTAACGAAAACATCCAAATGCTTCGATAAGAATTCAGCCTTATTAAAGCTATTATTTTGAGCTTCTTTAAAGGCATTTTCAAGAAACTCCATGTTAACCGATACATCCATATTCGGATTGACCATTCGCCAAACGTCATGATCTGTCCAATCAAATTTTTTGTTCGGCTCATAGATCATCATGAACCAAGAATCATCTTTATCATCTTTTAAAACTTCTTTGGCATAGGTATAAATTTGAGTTCCAAGTGAACCGGTATTCTTTCCTGCTGTGGAAGTGATGATGTTGAGTGGTTCTTCCTGGGCGATTTGTGCCGAACGTAAGTTATCGTATTGTTCACGGTCCATTTGAGCATGAACTTCATCGAAATAATTAATATACGGGTTTTTACCTTCGTTACCAGCGTTATCTTTTGTAAGAACCTTAATTACATTTGCATATTTAATATCGTCTTCCACAAATGTGTATTTAATTGACTTAATTGTATCTTCTTTACCTTTATAGATACGTGTATCTGGCCGTAAATCAGGACTATTCTCAATGGTTAATGCAATTGGTCCCGCGGCATTTTGACATTGTTCAAAAGTATTAGCGGAAATATAACAATCAGCGCCTTTTACACCTTCACCGTACATCGCATAAATAACAGGTGAACCGCCCATAATTGTTTTTCCATTTTTCTTTGGAACCTGCAAATAAGCCGTACGAATCACTCGCACCGCTTTACCATCTTCATTATATTTTTGCCATCCATAGATATTAGCAAAGTAGAACTTTTGCCAGGACTCTAAAATTAATGGCTGTCCTGCCCATTTTCCTTTTGCATGTTTTAAGAATGTTTCTGTGAAATAAATCATCGCATTTGCTTTTTCAACATCGAACCAAATATCTTTTCGTTTCTTCCATTTCTTATATCGTTTGATTACCAATTTAATAGAATCAGGATATAAGTGTGGGGCTGCATCTACTTCCGAAACGAATATATCAGCGTAATTTGTTTCAAAATCAATCATCGGCTTTTCATCTTCCTAAATTGCACTAATTTATTGCTATCACTAGGCTCCGTGGACTCTTTTTCTGTTTTTCCTTTTTCGAGAAGAACCCCACTTTTTTTGATTAAATCTTTGTTCTTTCCGTCTAGTCCTAATTGCCCCAAATACTTCGCTTTTTGTTTGGACCAAACTTCAACTTGTTGAGCCAATGGATGCTTCGATTCCTTCACATCACCATTTACATTCTTTGTTTTTTGGACTGTTGGAAAGTTTGAATTCTTCCACAACCCATATTTGACACTGTATATCTCAACTGCATCAAGATAAACTTCAATCAATGGATCAAGCGCTGGCGAATAAGTTCCGGCTTCAACCAAAACATTCATAATACGCTGCGCTTCTAATTCTTTTTTCTTTTCAGCTTCAATTACGACCTTCGATTTTCTGGCCATTCCTTAAATCACCACCTAAAAAAACGAATTTTTTTCAAAAAACCATTTTGAGGTGCGCGTTTACACCCCCACTCCCTATCCCCCCATAAGGCCAGCGTTTCTTTTTTCGATAGGGGGGCTTATAGTTTCCAATCGAACTTTTTCTTTTCCTGGTATTTTTCATTTGTTTCTCTTTCTACAATTGGATGACACTTAGAACAAAGTGTATCGATATTATCTGGATCTAATCTTAATGAAGGATTGATTTTAATTGGAACAATATGATGATGATGTGCTTGCTTACCAAACACAAACCTTCCACATCGTTGACACAATCCTTTGTCCCTTTGATAACAGAATGACTTCAAATCTTGCCAGGCTTTTGTACGATAGAATGATCTGTTCTTTGAATACACAACTGTCTTCTTCTGTTTCCGTTTATGATTGAGACAGTATCGTCCTTTATCAATTAATGTCTTGCAGCCTTGCTCAGCACAGTACTTCATGATAGTAAATCAATGATGTCTTCTTTCTTTTTAACATCGGCTGGAATCTCAACATTAATCGATGTAGCATAATCATGTAATTGCTTCACTGTCATACTATTTAAATTAACTACTGTCTTATCAGGTTCATTTGATAAGTCCATGCCCAGGATCATACTCCCTGGATTAACAGTTACTTCGAATCCTGGTTCTTCACCTGTAGGAACAAATAGACTCTTCTTCTTTTCATTATCCCAATACTCTGTACCTGATATTGTTTTTCTAATTTCAGTAATCATTTGCATTCACTCTCCTTATAATTATTAATCCATGTAGCAATCTTCATTGTTAATAAAGCAGGCCAGAATATCGCTAAAAGAAAAACCAAAAATAAAGATGACATTAAAATTATATGTCCATGCTCTTTATCCTTTTTGATTGCTTCTCTTGTGGTTGAATAAATATCTAAGGATGCATAAACCATACCTACTATTAGATAAGCTAATAACCAAAGCATTGTCATACACCACCTATATAATTATTTTCTTTCTTCCAAGTCTCGAACTCTTCTTTAGCAAGACCCAAGCCTTTATCTAACCATTGCAACTGTATCTTGTTTTGTTCCACAATCTCAGAGCTAGTTTTAATTGTTACTACAATCTGTTCTCTTCTAGCCTCTTGTTCTTTAATCCATGCATCCATTTGTTTTACATATATCTTTTCTGGATTCATATACTTAACACCATCCTTTTCAAATGCAACACGTTTGCGTTTATCTATACCTAGATAAACGCAAGAACTCTCTCATGCCATCTACAACTTCTTTATCGTTTTCAACAAGCTTACCTTTAACATAGATATCTCCATTACTTTTCAGAGTTACAATCTCTTTTTCACCAACTTTTAAAACGATACTGTCATGTGAAGTATCTCTTGCCAACTTATTCAAATCTCCATTATGCAACGTTAGATTCATCTCTTCACCACCTATGTAATTTTTATATAATAAAAAGCACTCCATAAGGAATGCTTCTAGTAACTTTATTAACCTAGTATTTCTACAAAAGTTTCACTAATATAATCATTTAAAATATCTTCTGTGAAGTTTACTCCACGTTTCGTACAATATAACTCACTATCTTGTAAGATTATCTCATCTAATGGAGTAATTTGAGTACCCCAAATCTTACTTACCTCTATTACATTTCTCTTTTTATTAAGAGAAAATTGGAGTTTAGTACTTTCGATCTTTATATATTTATTTTCACCACTATAGATTACTAAATATTCTTTTTCACTAGGTTTCGCAAATTGCTCGTCTATTCTTTTAAAAATTGGGGTTAATTCATTATATTTCTCTCTTAATACTTTTTCAGCTGGATCTTCTCCTATATAAGCTTTTAATTTACCAATAGTTTCATCTAGCTTACTCATTCTTCCCACAATCCTTTCTACAATTATTATTGGAATTATAAACCAATATAATTATAGCACAAGCAGAACGTATATTCCCATAAAAACTATTATAAAAGAGCAACCGTGCACCAGTTGCCCTTTCTTCAAAATCTTATGTTATTACTATAAATCATATTTTCAAGAGTTTCGATTCACTTTAGGAGTGAACCTAAATGATACCTTCTCGTTCTACGAATTTAATCAACCGAACTATTTCAGCATGTTTCTTTTTAATATGGCTAGAGCTATAACTGATTTCTTCAGCTATTTGCTCCAACGTCATACCGTCCACATATTTCATTTTTAGTATTTTATTATCCAAACCCCTAAACTTACTAATTAATTTTTTCAGTTTATACATATCATTCATCTTATGTGCTAACTCATATTCAATTGCTTCAATACGTTCTTCTACCTTTGCACCTTCCGATTCAGCAGTTAAACGTACCTCTCGCAAATCACCACTGACCCAGCGTTTTAATTCAGCTTTTGTTTTATCTAAGTTGTAATCTAAGTACTCAATTTCTTCTTCTAATTTCTGATAATCTTTTAGCCAGTCAAACAAATGATGATTCACCTACTTTCTATTAAAAAATAACAAATCTCATAAAACACGTTTATTTTCCTTTCTAAGACGTTTTAATATCTTCATGACCAATTGTATTAAGAAAGAAAGACAACTTGATTTTTTCTCAATCTGATAAGCTGTTTTTTTGGCAAAATGAAATTTTTATTAGTTTATTTTTGCATAACATTTTCAAATCCGCTCATACTATTTCTGTAACTTAAAGTTACAAATTATTTCTGTAAGTGCGGCTTTTCCTTTGTACAACAGGTAGTTAGCTCATTAAGCTAGCTACTTTGTTGTGCAAAATGAAGTTTTTGTCCAAGTTTTTCACCATTTGATAAAATAAACATATAATAGTTATTGAATAGGCATTTATATTCAACTTCCTAAAGAGCACTTTAATTAGGTGCTCTTTTTTGCATATACAACTTAGATATCAAATAGCGTTTTTATTACAATTCCAGATTTATTATTTCTCATTGAAGTTCAATCGAGAGAATTCAAAAAATACATCGTATAAAATCAATTATTTTTACAAATATAAAATTTCACCTAAGTGACACTTCATAACCTAAATGCATATCCTATACCCATATACAGTTTTATAAATTCCAAATTTAAAGTGAGGGAAAATAAAAATGGCACCTTGTACAGGAATAGCTTGTTATTTACTTTCTAATTGGCCGATAGGAACTATCATTACAGTAACAACCAAGTCTGGACAAATAATCGGACCTGCTACTCTTTCTAGTTTTTATCCAACACTTTGTTTAGTTATATTAACAGAGGAAGATGTAATAACCCCTGAATCTACTAATATCATATTTATAGGTTGTGAAGATATTGAAAGTGTTACCTTAACAACTTAATATAGTATTTCTAATTCATCTAAAATACCCTGAACCAATCTTTTGCAATCAAATTTAATATCAAAAGAATTATTCCCACTACACATCTCAACCTTTTCATTTCACAATTCTCCGTTATAAAAATGCACCTATCTAAAAAACATACATACAATATCTTGGGTATCTTTTTTCAATATTAATTTTAGTCAGAGAGCGCCTTGGAAGGTGCTCTTTAATTTTAAAATCTTTTCACATTTAAGCTGGACAAGCATATATTATTGTATCTCCACCTTTCTTAGTTGAATTTCCACTTTTGTTGAGACAACAATCCTCTTCGGATGTTGTCTTCTTTTCTTATGCATCCAAATAATGATTTTGTTTAAACAACTCACACCCTGAGAAAAAACACATATATTATCATGTACTCTTTTACAATAAGAGTCTTGGTCAGAGAGCACTTTTAAAAGTGCTCTTTTAATTTATTTAAATGTGTTACGCTTTACATACAATAAACATACAATGCAATGAGCACGCAAGACATAGTTTCTATATAATCGTGTACAATTTTCGTACGCGATTTTTTTATTAAATAAGGCTTTTATTTAACTTTTATTCATTTTTTTTGTTTACTTTGAATACATTACTATTAAGCCAAAGAATACACAGGTTTCTCTGGACCAGTTTCCTTGTATTCCTTGAACTCCTTGTGCACAGGACCTGTTAGTTATAACAGGTTCTTTAATTTTTTCATCATACAATAACTATTTTGTCGCATTTTCTAAGGAATGAATTTCGAATCCTCTTTCCTTATTAAACTCCTTCATCCATTCATCTTTATAAACTTCTTGTAAACGCCCGTATGAGTTTATAGTCATTTTCTCCCTCGCTATTGGCAAGGATGCATTCATGCTATTAGGAAGGTTAATAGGTAATGCTGCTCCTTCGATTGCCAACGACATACATTCATTACAAAAATCAACATTGATTTCTTCATTATTTGGATTACATGTTTCCTTACCGCACATCGGACAAATATCAACCATTCCCTTCTCCCCCTACAAAATAACGCTTTTGTTTAAATTAGTAGGAGTAAACCCCACCTCTAATTACTCGACTTTTTTCATCAAATTCAATATCGTATTCGGATTCACACTTATCACATAAAAGTCGGTCTACACACCCTTCAATCAAGATTCCGTTTCTACAAGGTTTTTTTGCTTTCCGACCACTCTTATTAATCCTGTATACTAAAGTCTGTACTGGCTGTGTCCAATACACCAATTCTTCTCTACAATCACATTTTGGTTTTTCATATTTGGACATCTCTTTCATCCCATTTCTGTACAAAATTCAAATTGTATTAATATCCTGAGCCGAAGCCCAGGACAAATATTTATTCAGCAATCGTTTCTTCATCAACAAGCTTTAATTGACCAGGAGCAACTTCTGTTGTTCCATCTTGCTTTACGTTGTATTCCATACCTTCATGTGGTTCTTCATAGAACTCATCAATAGACATTTGCGAAGGCTCAAGAATGATATCAACATTTCCGCCGGCAAAAGGATAAAGTTGATTTACTACACCTTTTGCATCACGTTTTACATTCAATTTAATTGCTGTTTTCTTGCTATCACGTTGAATATTAACGAACTCCGCACCAATCGGTTCAACTTCACTTTTCTCCACAGTTAGATGAACAATAGTACCTGGCATTTTTAATAATTCATCAGCATGTGGAAGTTCATCACTTAATACATGGAACATTAAAACTTCCTTTTTATCATCCTTTTGCATTTTCTTAAATAAAACGTTCAATTGAATTTTAGTCATGGTTTATTTCTCCTTTAATTGTTTTGGTTTTCATCATATGACACCTTTCTTCAGATACTCACGAGCCATATATAAGAAATGATGATATATGTAATTACCGGTTGTAGCAGGCTCAATAAATACTGTTGAAAAGCCATATCGCACTTCAAATGTTTTTAAACTACCAAGTAACGCTTCTGGTTTGTATTGACTTATATACTCACCTTTTAATATTTTTTGATAGCCTTTTAAATCTTCCACAAGAAGAACAAATGGATGTTTAGCAGCACGAATCAATTCATTTTCAAATCTCGTACGATCTTTAATTGATTGAACCAATTCGTCTACACCGTTTTTACGTTCTACTCCGGCGCAAAGGTAAATATCTCGTGTAATGCCCATCTCAGGATTCTTAGGAATTACCGCTGAGTAGTCGGCTGTATCAATTTTTCTAAGTCTGAATGGAACATTCTTTTTGCGAAAATAATCAAGTACGTGTTGATTTTTCTGTTCTCTTGTATCCACCATGATTTCTAATGTATCCAATATTTCCTTCAATTCTTTTTCTGAATATCGATAATGAATTGCTGACATTTATTTCACCTTCCTAAAATGCAACATTGCACGATTGAATATTGCTTGTGAAAGCTCGTCCGTTAATTTACTTTCATAGTTGGCCACAGATTCTTTTACATATAACCAACCATTAAGTGAGAAGTTTAATGTTAATTCCATAACCAATCTTGCTGCAGCTTCATCATGATTAAACCAATCATTAATTTTTGGATTTATGTCTTGCTCAACACCGATAAAAAAATTAATAATTTTATCTATCGTTTGTTTTACTGCATGATCTTGGTCCGAATAATTCCCTTGCAAATATTTAATAATACGTAGCTTGTATTCTTTAATAACTGATTCAATTTCAGGAGCAACCTTTTCATGGTTCTCAATGTATAAATCATTTCCATCAAGAACGAGCTTCGCTCCCATCGATTGAACATCAGCACATATCTGTTTTGGATGCATATTATACCTCTTTTTTAAAAGGGTTATCGAAGGTTACTAAGTTTTTTATTCAGTAACCCTCTACAAAACCAGTCATATCAAGGGGTCAAGGCTAATTTGAGTTATTAGGGTTACTGAGGTTATCCGTTTTTCTATTAAAGGCTATTATATATATATATTTTTTTATTTATTTATTTTCTTATAGGCTGTTATAGGAAACTCAGTAACCTTAATAACCCATAAGCTATAAACCATTGATATAACAACATTTATATGGGTTATTAAAAATTAAGTTCAGTAACCCTTTAGTAACCCAGCATCAAATCTTTTTCCTATTTATAGGAGTTATGTTACTTTCTTCTTTTTTATTATCTGTTGAAAACAAACTCGCACTAGCATAATTATTTAATGTCATGCCAATAATGAACGTTTTGTTTTTCGCGCCTTTTTCTTTTTTAAACCCACGTATTTCTAATTGACGATAAAAAGCACGGTTCTTTAAATCCAATTCATTATTTTGATAACACCACTTTGTATAATTTTCATATAGTAGCTTTGCTTCAATTTTCTCTGTAGGATGTACCGTACAATTTTCATCAATAAAAGGTGCCAATATGTCCATGTCCTCACGATATTCTGCAGTCGCTGCCTTCACAGCTTCAGGAGCACGCAACCCTTCGGCCTGCCACTTCATGCAGCCCTCAACAGCCCACCGCAAAACACCAGGCATTTCTTTTGCTAATTTATCTGGTAGATCATAATCAATCTTGTCTTTTGGGATTGTTACGGTAAATGGAATAAGCATAATCCTTCTCCAAATACCTTCATCCGAACCTTTTACAATCGGCTTATGGTTGGTAGTGAAGAATACTTTAAATTCAGGTGTAAACTCGAAATATTCCTGGCGTAAGAAACGAGCTGACATTTTCTCACCACCGGTGATTTGTTTCACCAGGGCTTCGGATAATTGTTGTCCTTCTTCACTCTCAACAGCCGATACAAAACGAGCTCCATCTAATCTGGCCACATCGTTATTGATTCCTGAATCATTTCTCTTTTTTAAGAAGGTGTCACTGTTTGTCTGTCTTCCATAATCACCGAGTAGATCCTGGATGATATTAATAAAAGTAGACTTACCATTACGGCCATTACCAAATAAGAAAAACATTACTTGCTCTTTTGTTACACCGGTTAATGAATAACCAATAGCTTTCTGCAGATAGTTAATTAATTCATGATCCGCTTCACCTGTAGGTGTTTTAAAAATACTTTCCAAGAAAGCTTTCCAGTTTGGACACTCAGCATCTTTGTCATAATTGATTGGAGAAATCTTTGTTAATAACAAGTCACGGTCATGTGGTAATAATTCACCAGTCTTTAAATCGATAACTCCGTTATCACAGTTAAATAAAAAGTTATGAGCATCTAATTCTTTCTTTTTCACTGATACCATCGGTCTTACATCCAATATGCTATTTATCCTAATTGACCGTCTTTCACACTTCTTAGCCCAATCATGCAGTAACTTTGATTGATATTTATCTTCTGTAGCCTTTGCTTCTCCATATATAGCTCTCAACGTTTTGGCCGTGATAGCTTCAATTTGTCTCTTACTATCCTCATGCCAATGCTTACCATTCCATATAAGCCATTCCAACTCGTTACAGTACCGAACATTTTCGCCATGATAATATGCGATACGTTCAGCATTTCCTAACTCAGTTAAATGAAACTTTGGCGCTTCATCGATAATTTCCT
The DNA here is from genome assembly GCF_051917185.1 of Bacillus cereus group sp. MYBK108-1. Lineage (NCBI taxonomy): Bacteria > Bacillati > Bacillota > Bacilli > Caryophanales > Bacillaceae > Bacillus > Bacillus cereus group sp. MYBK108-1. Next base: position 86,212 of record NZ_JBQAHZ010000017.1, on the reverse strand, counting down.
CAGTATCTTCAATTGAGTTATCAGAAATGTAAACTTCATACTTTTTCTCTTCAGACGGTTCATAATCAGCTATTGTGGAAGGAGTTGAAAGAATTGCTGTATCAATTGTCATTTGGCCATATGTACGGCCATCACTTGAATGTGGTTTATCCCACTTCTCACGAAGTAATGAAGACTCTCTAAACATTGAATCCATCTTTGCATCGTCTTTATCCGTCCAAAATGCTAAATGGTTACATAAAGCCATATCCGTTGAAGAATGATCACCGTTAATCAACATGCCCTGGAATAAATCTTTAATGGCTGCACCACTTTTACTATCAAACATTCGCTCCCATAATTCTGCATTCGATAAACTAGTAATATCTTCACGTTCAAATGAAGTGGCGCTTTGCTTCTTCTCTGGCTTTAGCTTTTCTTTCAAATACTTCTCAAATAAAACTTTTAATTCATCCGTCCTATCTTCCACAGGAACTTGATCTAAGCAATCACCAGTGAAAGTAAAATAACGACCATGCCTATATACTTCTAAACCAAGGTCAACGTTTTTCCGTCCTGTTCCTGGTCCTTTAAGTGGCAGCTTACCTTTTGCAATAATGTGGATGCCATCACCACTTGGGCTGTATTCTGTATAACTATTTACAGTTTCAATAACATCCTCAGCTAAACTTGTAAGAGCACCTTCCTGAATACAATGGTCAATATCTATTCCAATGAATGGATCATCCTTAGAAAACATAAATCCGATACCGTCATATCCACCTTTTTCATAGAAATTTATGATTGTCGGGAACGTTGACCAGCTCCGCTTATTATTTGATTGAGCCATTTCTCCATTGATTTGATAAGGAACTTTTGTTTTCTTACCGTTTCTTACTTCTGACCGCCATAAGATCCAATGAGGAGTGTTTTTAAGCTCTGTCGGTATTTGATTAAATTTATATCTCATTTGATTTTCTCCCTTTTGAAAAGGGAGCCCTTAGCAGCTCCCTCCTATTTGAATCTTGTTAATTAATTTTTAGAATGGAACATCCTCATCTGAAACTGTAAATCCAGTACTTGGAGCTGATGCTTCTGATTCTTTAAATCCTTTTACCTCAGGATACTTTTTACCGTTATATTCACGCTCGCCTACAATTACACGAAGATGTTTATTTAAAAGCGTATCTGCCCATTCTTTGTAAGAACCAAATTTCATCCCAGTTGGAAAAGCTGCAGCCTTAGAAATCGCTTGTAATCTCCACATTGATTTTTCAGTTACAACAAAGTTATCAAATAAGAGCTTTTGTCCTTGGAATTCTTGGTCCACATCACTGCGAATTTCATAATCTACAACAATCATGTTGTTTCCAGATTCAGCCTTTTTCAATTCATAATTAACAACCGTTACCTCGTATTCTCCTGGCTTAACTTGTTCAAATCCTTTTGCTTGTTCATGATCTACTGTAAACATTATTTATTCCTCCAATTTTTTAATATGGTATTACAGCAAGGATGTTGTGCGGATGGAATACTTGTCCATGACCTACAACTAAAATCCCTCTGTATTTTTCATAGCAATAAACATCAACTTTTTGCATGAATTGACCTGCTAATTTCTTTTGTATTTCAATGAGTTTCTCTTGTGTCATGCTTTTTCTCCAGCTTTACTAAAGGGCTGCAATCTCTCTAAAGCAACGCTTAAGAATTTCATATTGAAATCTTCTAGTTTTTGATTAGTCTTAAATTCAATTTCAGAAAGCATCTTCGTTGCATCATCACTCGTACTAACAATTTCTTTAATTTGAGCAATAAGTACATTCCTTTTATTTTCTTCTTCAGCTTTTACATCAACGCCCAACTCAAGCCATTGATACAGCTTACGACCTACTTCGACAGTAATCTTTTGTGGATGCCCTTCGAACATTTGCGTATTATCCTTTGAAGTATCAGCTACATGATCAATGTCGATAACGAAATTAAGCATGAACTCATATTCCATTTCATCCTTTTGCACCGGTTTAGTACCAACTTTACGTGGGGCCATTTTCCCTTTTGCATCAGGTTCTACTACATACTCAGTTTTAGTTCGCAAGGTTGCTAAAATATGAACATTGTTCTGGGTTAACGTTTTTATTAATTTAGTAGTTTCAGATGAAAGCTTGCCCCAGTTTTGAAATGAGTTACCAGACATTTCACCATGTGTTTCTATAATGCCACCTTCACCTTGCCAGTTATGTGACAAGGAATCGATGATAAGTACTTCAGCACCAGCATTCTTCATAACTCGCACCGCTTCGTTATATCTTTCAGTTGTGTACGGTGGAGTGAAATTAATATGAAGGAAATTCCCTATTTTCGTCTCCCCATACACAAGACCTACATGAAGTTTTGAGCGTTCATGCTCTGTATCGATAACTCCAATCTTCTTCCACAATTCTTTTTCTGATAAGTTAGGATATGCTTCCTGCATCATCCCGAAAGCTACAAGTAACGAACTACCCGTTTTACCAGAACCACTACAACCTATAAATCCAATTACAGCTTTCATCTTTTCGCGTTTTGCTTCTGTTACTTGGAACATGTTATTCCCTCCTTTTCATCTAACAAACCAAGGTTGTATGCAGCTTTCGCTGTTCTATGACCAACAAGATGACCTCCAACAGTATTTGCATAAGGTGATACCATCTTTTTAGATGGATCATAAAATCCTGTTTCTAATTCTCTTTTTGTAAATGGAGCATTATATCGTAATACTGATTGACTATTAAATCGAATCTTTGCCCCTTTACCACGTTTGGCCCAAGTGTAATATCTTCGTTTACCTTGTAGATAGATTTCTTTCCCTTCTCTATCTTTGTAATACCAATCTGATAGTTCTGGGCCTATTTCACTAGCTCCACATTCGTAACAATGATATGGACCACATTGCACCATTCCGACCCCTACATCTACCCAATCAGCTTCCATTTCTGATTTACAATAAGGACACTCTTTTGTTGGTGTATCATATGCTCCCACTTTTAAACCTCCACACTATAAGAAATAGATTCAGGTTTAACCGTTACCCCTGGGACAATTTGTCCATCCTCATCCACAATTACCTTTTCACCGCTGATTTCTTCAATCTTGAATTTCTTCTTCAAATCACCCCATTTAACTTCTGTTTTTAAACAATCATCAAGATGGTTTTCAATAGCGTATTGAAGTAATTTTTCTTTATCCTGCTGTTCCGGCGCCTCACCGCTCTTACGGGTTTTAGATTTACCGTATGGTGTAGAAATGGTTTTCTGTTTTGGATCTTCCGCAAGTTGTTCCGCATGGTAACGTTGAATATGAGTTTCAAAGAAGCTAATGCTATCGTGGATAGGCTTTAATTCTTTTTGCTCCCATTGTGTAATACGATCACGTTCAACATTTGCTAGTGTCGTAATTTCTTTTTCCTTTGCTTTAAGCGCTGAAATTTTACGAAATGCCCAATTCAAACCGTTAATATCCGTAACCTCAAATTGTTGCTCCGCATCTTGCAATTGGTCCACTTCTAATAATTCATTTTGTTGTAATGCATTCATCGATATTACCTCCAAAGATATTTTTTATTTTTTCTTCAGTGTGGATAGAATAATAAGTTATGCCGTTTCGCTTGAAGTTAGCTCGAAAAGGATAATCAGAACACTCACGTGTTACTACTTCCAAATCTCCTTTTTCGTTAAGAAGTTCTTCAAACAATTCATCAGTTACTTGCACTTCGTTTCCAAAGACATTCAAGATTCCATGATTTTCTGCTGAATTAATAGCTTGTATATATTCTTCAATCACTTTAATATCCATTACTGCCATTCCTCCCCTACAGTTTTTAGGGCAGCTATACATATTGCCATTGGTGCTGATTTATTTATCACATCTGATAAACATGTATTATTTAAATAATCATTAACAGTACACGCCCATAAATCAGGTTTTGTGGTTCCGATGATCTTAGGCATTAACCTAACTTTTTTACCGTTTATTTCTTTTAAACTTCTTAACTTTTCAACTACTAACCAAGCATCTTCAATATTTGTACTAAACTTAGGCAATTGTGGATGAACAGCACCTATTGGAGTTTCTACCCACATTGATTTAAGGATTGATGTTTCAGGTGGTTTAATCCATCCCATAACCTTTTCCGCGACTAATTCATCAATTGGTTTGTCGTTCATTAATAAAACGCTCCTTTACACGAAATCAATTCATGCTATAATGACCTCAACATTTGTTTTTATTAGACCGTCAGCCCCAACTGGCGGTTTCTTCTTTTATACAGCTCGAAAGCATTCAACATTTTGTTCCACAATTAAGTAATTCGTTAGATTCCCTTCAAGTACGGCATTCTGTCCGAACATAAAATACTTATCATCTTGCTTAATTTCACAACCATAGAAATCTTCAATTGGATGATCAGGTTCTTTAGTAGATTCCTTTCCACCAATGTCTTCCACAAATATTGCATCAATATTACTCACACTAATGTGGAATGGTATTGTCGGAGTTGCACCTGTATATTCAATTTTCGTTAATGAACCAAAGCCATTTGTAATTGTTTTAAATTGCTCTACTGTAAAAGTTGCTTTGGCACCTGATTTAAAAACTAATGTTACTTCCTTCAATTAACTCACCTTCCTTCAAGATGAAACCTTACGGTTAATTTCGTATATATTGCGCTTTGCTTCTAATTCCATAGCAAGTAGTAACGCTGGATTATTACGCATCTCAGCACATTGTTTACGTACTTGAGATGCTTTCATTAATTTACTTGCAGATAATACTCCATTCATTATTGGTCACCTTCCTTATCTATTTTTGTTTTCCGATATAAGTCAAATTAGTACACAACTTACCATCTTCTATTACTACTTCTCTTTCATAATTCGACAAAATTTCCTCGCGATTGATTTTTTCTACTTTTTCACCGTACCTCCAATATCCAGCACGAAGTAGAAACTCAGAATATCCTTGTGGAATCGGTAATTCATAACCATCTAAGGTTATTCTAGTCACCTCAATACCTTCTCTAATTATCATTTCTTCCACCTTCTACATTTGAAGAGTAACTCCACCCTCAACTCTACTTAAAGTAGAGTATGCATTAAAAAAAATTTGATCATAACTAATTTCTAGTAGATCACAAATTTTCTTTGCATTTCCTACAGTCACCTCGTCGGGATGATTTTCCATATTTCTATATGTTTGAACATGGACTTTTAAATGCTGCGCCATATCAGTTTGAGTAAACCCTTTTATTAATCGCGCTTGTTTAATAGTGAGAATCATCACTTTCACCTCATTTCTATTCGCTTGTAAACTCATAATAATCTACTAAAAGTAGAATGTCAACACCGAAAAAGCTCTTCAAATCTACCTTTATATTAAAATATCGAATTTAAAGTGGAATTTTTCCGACATTATATTGAATAAGTTCTACTTTTAGTTTAATATTATAAATATAAAGTTGACGGAGGTCACTAAAATGAGCATAGGAAAAAATATTAAAAAATTAAGGGATAAGCATAATCTTTCACAAAAGGAATTTGGCGAAATAGCCGGTGTTTCAGATAAGGCAGTATCAACTTGGGAAAAAGGGCTAAAAGAACCAAGAATGGGAGCACTTCAAAAAATAGCTGATCATTTCGGAATTTTAAAAAGTGACATCATCGAAGATAAAGATTCTAATGTTACTCATATCAGACCTAATCAGCCAAATATTAAAAATAACTGTAAGCCTGTACCTCTACTTGGAGCAATAGCTGCTGGAACTCCACTTGAAATGGTTGCTGTTGAAGAATGGATTAACGTTCCAGTAGAAATAACTGACTGTCACCCTCATGCCTTTTTATTAAGAGTAGTTGGCGATAGCATGAGTAAAGTAATACCACCAAATATGTTAGCGTTGATAGATCCTGATATTGAAATTAAAAATGGAGATATTGCTGCAGTTGCAGTTAATGGATACGATGCAACTCTAAAAAGATTTTATAAGTTCCAAGATGGAATTACTTTAGAACCCGAAAGTTATAATCCTGAATATAAAACACAATTTTATGATTCTAAAACACAAGAACACACTCCTGTTGTAGTAAAAGGAAAATTAGTTTGGTATATGGCACCTCTTAACGCTAAATTTTAAATGTAAAAGGTGATTATTTTGACTAAAGCAGCTATATATATTCGTGTTAGTACGCAGGACCAAATTGAAAACTATAGTATAGAGGTTCAAAGAGAAAGAATAAGAGCGTTTTGCAAAGCTAAAAATTGGGCCATCTATGATGAATATATAGATGGCGGTTATTCAGGTTCAAATTTAGACCGTCCTGGTATAAAAAAACTTATAACTGATTTAAAAAACATAGATGCAGTTGTTGTATTAAAATTGGATAGGTTATCTCGTTCTCAAAGAGATACATTAGAACTTATTGAAGAACATTTTTTGAAAAACAAGGTAGACTTTGTATCTATAACAGAAACATTAGATACTTCCACACCATTCGGTAAAGCAATGATTGGTATTCTATCTGTATTTGCTCAATTAGAACGTGAAACAATTGCAGAACGTATGAGAATGGGACATGTTAAACGAGCGGAAAACGGTTTAAGAGGTAACGGTGGAGACTATGATCCAGCTGGCTATACTAGGAAAGATGGACAATTAATAATAAAAAAAGACGAAGCTACTCATATTAAAAGGGCTTTTGATTTATATGAGCAATATTATTCAATTACTAAAGTGCAGGAAGTTTTAAAAGAGGAAGGCTATCCTATTTGGCGATTTCGGAGATATAGGGACATTCTTTCTAATACATTATATATAGGGCGTGTAACCTTTTCAGGAAAAGAATACGAAGGTCAACATGAACCTATAGTTACATCAGAACAGTTTAAGCGTGTACAGACGCTGTTGAAACGTCACAAGGGACATAATGCCCATAAAGCTAAGCAAAGCTTGTTATCAGGGTTAATAGCTTGTTCTTGTTGTGGAGAGAACTATGTAGCATACAGTACAGGTAAATCTAAGGATACTGAATCCAAAAGATATTATTATTACATTTGTAGAGCCAAGAGATTCCCAGCTGAATATGAAGAAAGATGTATGAATAAAACCTGGTCCAGAAAAAAACTAGAAGAAGTTGTTATTTCTGAATTAAAAAGTTTAACCGAAGAAAAAAAACAGACTAATAAAAAAGAGAAAAAAGTAAATTATGAAAAACTAATTAAAGATATAGATAAGAAAATGGAACGCTTGCTTGATTTATTTATGAATACTACAAACATCAGTAAAAATCTTTTAGAACAGCAAATGGAGAAACTGAATTTAGAAAAAGAAAAGCTCCTTCTTAAACAACAACGTTCTGAAGAAGAATCTATTTCTCATGAGGTAACCTTAACTGCTATAGATGATGCATTTGAAACGTTAGATTTTAAAGAAAAACAAGTTATGATCAACAACTTCATAGAAAAGATTTACATTAATCAAAATAACGTCAAAATCATTTGGCGTTTTTAAGTAATTATTTTATGTATTCATTTCCGGCTATTCATACAGCCCAAATAAAAAAGGATTCTTTTTGCCTGATAGCCTCTATAACTCCTTGCGCCGCCAAATCTTGTCCAGCAGACAACGTCCCGTTCCACTGTAACAAGTTTAAATTCTTTTCTCTCTTTCTTTCAGCAATCCCTCGAACAAGTACAGCACATTCACTTACCCTCCCCATCGTTATACACTTCCGGCAATATGTGCACACTTTACTGCACCTTTTACATAAAAACGACGCAAATAGCCGCCGATCTACATTTCCGCAGCGTTGGCACATATATTTAGAATTCTTCTTTTTTACACCTTGTACACATATGACCTCTCCCTTCTTTTTCAAATCATTTAATTCCCTCTGTAAATCTGAAGAAAGTTCTTCTAATAGTAACTGTTTCCCCGCTAGCATCAACAATCACCTCCAGCACTACTATAAACCTTTCTCATCATCTCGTAAAAACTCAAAAAAGCCGATAACCTACTTATAAAATAGTAAGCTATCGACTTTATACACTTGTTTTATTCTTTTATAAATCCTAGAATCGACCGTATCCTAAGAAATGTTTTTTGTTATACGAACTGTTAATATCACCGTACGCAATTCCTTTATCACTAGCATGGATCATTTGGCCATTACCAACGTAAATACCGATGTGAGATGGACCTGCTTTATAAGTACCTTGGAAGAATACTAAGTCTCCCGGTTGTGGGCTACTTACTTTAGAAACTGAGTTCCAGTAACCATTAACGTCTTGACGACCTACACCAAAAATGTAAGAAATGAATCCACTACAGTCAAAACCACCGTTTGATGGAGATGCACTTCCCCAAACATATGGTAAACCTAAGTAGCTTTGTGCTTTACCAATTACGCCACCCACATTTGGAGCTGGCTTTTTCTCTTCTTGTTTAGGTGCTTCTTTCTTAGGCTCTTCTTTTTTTGGTTCCTCTTTTTTAGGTTCTTCTTTTTTAGGCTCTTCTTTTTGAGATTGTCCACCATTGTTTGCTGGTGCAGCTTGTTCTGCAGGTGCTTGTGCTGGCTGAGCTTGCGCAGCTTTAGCAGCTTGCTCTGCTTGTTTTTGAGCAGCAGCTTCTTGTGCAGCTTTTGCTTGTGCTTCTTCTTCTGCAATGCGTTGTAATTGCAGTGCTTGTTTCTCAAGCTCTTTCAATTGACCTTCCGTACTTGTCATTGAAGTTACAACTGTATCCATTTTACCGCTTAAATCGTTTACCGCTGCTGCTTTTTTCTCTTTTTCAGCGTCAAGTTCTTTCTTAGCAGTTTCAATTTGAGCTTGTGCTTCTTTTAATTCTTTTTGTTTCTCTTTTACCGTTGCAACATCTTTTTTCACACTAGCTTGATCTTCTTGTTGTGTTTTCATAATATCTTCATCAGACTCAAGAATTTTAGAAACAGAAGTTAAACGATCAACTAAATCTGCAACGTTTTTAGAGTTTACAAGAACTTCTGTTACAACGTTCGTATTTGGTTGTTCTTGAAGTGCAACTAAACGCTTTCTTAATAGCTCTTCACGTTTTGCAATCTTTGTTTGTAATTCTGCAATATCTTTATTTTTCTTTTCAATTAATTGCTCAGTATCAGAAACTTTTTTCGTTGTTTCATCAAGCTTTGCAGCATTCTCTTGAACAGATTTATCTAAACCTTGAATTGTTTTGTTTAAGTCATTCATTTGTTTTTGTAATTCATCACGTTCTTGTTGTTGTTTATGTAAAGTGTCATTTTGTGTATTAATTTGTGATTTCACGTCAGAAATTTTATCTTCTGCAAATACATTTGGTGTTAGCCCAGAAAACATTAACCCTGCAACTAATGCGCAAGATGCCATTTTTAGCTTTTTCATTTTATTTTTTACACCGCTTTCTTTTTTCTTTTTCCGTATATAACCTATAAAATTTATACCATAATTCGGGATTTTTTTTGCTAATGTTACGTTTTTGTAAAACAAATGTAATATTATATGTATCTCTAGCGCAAAATTCGTATATTTTTGTATATTTTTGTATATATGTGTAGAAATTTATATACTTTTCTCACTTCTGTAAAAAAAGAAAAAACGTAAGGAATCCCTTACGTTTTATTAAATATACGAATACAAATGAAATGCTACTTCATCCATTTCTCAGCCCAGTTTTGGACCTCATCCATAACACTTTCTAACGCTTTTCCCTTGTCAGTTAAGCCATACTCGATTCGAACTGGTACTTCTGGATAGACATTACGAACTACAATGCCCTCGCTTTCCAATTCCTTCAAACGCTCTGACAACATACGATCGCTCATATTTGGGATAATATCTGCGATTTCTCTAAAACGTTTCGACTCTTCAAGCAAAGATTTAATAATTAAGCCAGTCCACTTCTTACTAAGCAGAGTAAAAGCTGACTCAAACTTTGGACATAAACAAGAATTATGCTCCATATGTTTCACCTCTCTTCTATTATAATATAGTTTCTTGTAAAAAGTAAGTTATAAAACTTTCCTCATTATTTTATTTTACGTACATTTTACCATTTCCAAATATTAACTTGTCAACTAAACGTAACATACCCGTAAAAAAACCCTCTTAAAAAGAGAGCTTTTTATATCTTTATTACTTCGTATACCATCCAAGACCTAATGCACCTTCACCTAAGTGCGTACCAATTACAGCTCCAAAATAACCTGTACGAATTGTGACGTGAGGATATTTTGCTTCTAATTCTTTCTTCCATTCATTCGCTTCTTCTTCACGTTGCGCATGAATGATAACTGCTTCCATAGGTACACCTTTACTTGCTTGCTCATCAAAAATTTCAATGATACGTTTTAATGCTTTTTTGCGTGTACGAATCTTTTCAAACGGAATAATGATTTTATCTCTAAAATATAAAACTGGCTTCACTTGTAACAGACTGCCGATGAAAGCTTGCGCGCTATTCAATCGACCACCACGCTGTAAATGATGTAAATCATCAACTACAAAATAGGCGTCCATCGTTTTCTTCATTTCATCAAAACGAGCGATAATCTCTTTTGGGTTCTTTCCTTCACTTACTAACTTTGCACCTTCACGCACATAAAATCCTTGTACTTCACAACTAATTTCAGAGTCATACGTGTATACATCAATACCCTCTACCATCTGTCCAGCTGTCGTTGATGTTTGATATGTACCACTAATTCCACTTGATAGGTGAATACTAATAACTGCATCATAATCTTTAGCTAGTTCTTCATATAGCTCAACAAACTTTCCGATTGCTGGTTGAGAAGTTTTTGGAAGTTCCTCTTGTTCACGTACTTTCACATAAAAATCATCTGCTGAAATTTCAGCTTCTTCTTGATAAGATTCTGTTCCAAACACAACGTTTAATGGAATCATATATATATTGAGTTCATCACGAATTTGCTTCGGTATATATGCCGTACTATCAGTAACAATAGCTATTTTCATTTTCGTACCTGCCTTATAAAAAGTTTTATTTCCTAATTTTACACGAAAACTACAAATGGTGCATCCATACATGAAAATGCCGGTTGAAATTATACCTACCATCTCGACAAATTACAACAAAAAGATAAAATACTCACCAAAAACTTCAGCATATTTAGAAAAAATGTTTGAATATAAAAAGGCTCGCTTTTAAAATGGAAAGTACTAGTCATTTTGATAGATAGGGGCGTACACAAGTGCTATTACAATATTTAACAATAAAAGACTACGGCGAACACGAAATCGTCATTCAAAAATCAAGATTTATTTGTTATATTAGCCGAGCAACGACTGAGGAAGAGGCTCAAGAATTTATACAAAAAATAAAAAAACAACATTGGAATGCAACACATAATTGTTCCGCTTATTTAATTGGCGAACAAGATCATATTCAAAAAGCAAATGATGACGGCGAGCCTAGCGGTACAGCTGGCGTACCAATGCTGGAAGTACTTAAAAAACGTGGACTAAAAGATACCGTTGTTGTTGTAACACGCTATTTTGGTGGCATTAAACTTGGTGCAGGTGGATTAATTCGTGCATATGGAAAGTGTACAAGCGAAGGCATTAATCATGTCGGTGTTGTCCAGCGAAAACTAATGCGTGTGATGCAAACCGAGATTGATTACACATTACTTGGCAAAGTGGAAAATGAATTACGCAATTCAAAATATGCCATTAAAGATATTCATTATCTAGAAAATGTCACATTTGATACGTATGTAGAAGAAGACGGCAAACAAGCATTTACAGATTGGATGATTGAATTAACAAACGGGAAATGTACAATTACAGAAGGAGATATGTTGTACTTAGAACAAGATGTTATCTAAGCATAACCCATTTATCACCTTCAAAGATTAATGTAGTGAATTACTTCCCTACAAATGAACTAACGAACTAAGGAGATTATATATGGAAGAACGTTATTATCATCTCCAAAATAGCAGAATAAAAAAGAAGCGAAGAAGGAAACTTTTCTTCTTCCTTATTTTCGCATTTTTATTTGGCAGCATAGGAGTTTATGTGTTAAATTCTTACTCTTCTCTTATGGGGATATATAGTGGTTTTACTCGTGAAAAATCAGATTTAAGAGACAAAGATGTAGAAATTACAAAAGAACCTTTTACAATTCTCATTATGGGTATAGAAGATTATGCGACAGACGGTCAAAATGGTCGTACAGACTCATTAATGTTTGCAACAGTCAATCCAAAAACGCAAAAGATTTCACTTATGAGTATTCCTCGTGATTCTCGAGTTAAAATTTTTGGCAAAAATAAGGAAGACAAAATTAACGCTGCCCATGCTTACGGCGGAGAAGAAATGGCAATCAAAACTGTCGAAGGCTTTCTAAAAGTTCCTGTAGACCATTATCTTAAAATTGATTTCCAAGGCTTTAAAGGTATCGTTGATGCTGTTGGCGGCGTTACCGTTGACGTACCCTTCGATTTCTGGGAGCGCTCTGACGTGGATTACTACAAAAAAATTCAATTTAAGCAAGGACAGCAAAATTTAAACGGTGAAGAAGCACTTGCCTACGTCCGTATGCGAAAGCAAGATCCAAATGGCGATTATGGTCGAGCTGCTAGACAAAGACAATTACTAGCCGCTGTTGCTCATAAACTAAACTCCACCTCTACTGTATTTAAAATTAAAGATTTAACAGCTGTCGTTGGAAAATATATAAAAACCGACATTCCTATTTCAGACGGACTCGCTCTTTACAATAAAATTTCTGGATTTGATCCTTCTACAATGCAAACGTTAAAGCTTGAGGGCGAAGACAAAAAAATAGGCGGTATTTATTACTTCCTTCCAGATCCAATCAGTGTAGAAACGGTGCGTAACGAAATTGAAAAAGAATTAGGAGAAAAAACAAAAAATCCAGCTACAAAAAACAACTCAAATCCTGATTCAAATTCAAGTTCTAACTCTAACGAACAAACAAAAAAAGAAACAAACCAAAATAAAACACCAACTGATTCGCCACCTTCTACAAATGCTCATGCAGAGTGGATTATGCGCAATCAGCCGTAAAAAAAGGCCCAATCTATCCGATTGGGCCCTTTTTATTTACTTATTAAAGTGTTGTAAAATTGCTTCTACAATACGCTCTGATGCACGACCATCACCGTAAGGGTTAGATGCTTTCGCCATCTTATCATGAGCTTCTTTATCTGATAACAACTCATCAGCAAGACCAAAGATTGTCTCTTCGTCTGTTCCTGCTAATTTCAGCGTACCTGCTTCAATACCTTCAGGGCGCTCTGTTGTATCACGAAGAACAAGAACTGGTACCCCAAGTGATGGAGCTTCTTCTTGTACACCACCAGAATCCGTTAACATTAAGTATGAACGAGCTGCAACATTGTGGAAATCAATTACATCTAGCGGCTCAATTAAATGAATACGGTTATGTTCACCTAAAATTTCATTTGCTATTTCACGAACAACAGGGTTCATATGAACAGGGTACACAACTTGTACATCTTCATGCTTATCTACAAGACGCTTAATTGCACGGAACATATTACGCATCGGTTCACCTAAGTTTTCACGACGGTGAGCTGTCATAAGTACAAGACGATCATTTCCAAGTTTCTCTAGTACAGGATGACTATATGTTTCTTTTACAGTCGTTTGTAGCGCGTCAATCGCTGTATTTCCTGTAATGAAAATACGTGACTCATCTTTATTTTCCTTCTGTAAGTTCGTTGCTGATTTTGCTGTTGGTGAGAAATGAAGATCCGCCATTACACCTGTTAATTGACGATTCATCTCTTCTGGATATGGAGAATACTTATCCCACGTACGAAGGCCCGCCTCAACATGACCTACTGGAATTTGATTATAAAAAGCAGCTAAGCTTGCAATAAATGTTGTTGTTGTATCACCATGTACAAGTACAATATCCGGCTTCGCTTCTTTCATTACTTTATCCAAACCTTCTAAACCACGCGTTGTAACATCAATTAAAGTTTGGCGGTCTTTCATGATATTTAAATCGAAATCTGGCGTAATTCCAAAGATACTTAATACTTGATCTAACATTTGGCGATGCTGTGCTGTTACAGTCACAATCGATTCAATTTTTTCTGGGTGTTTTTGCAACTCTAATACAAGAGGTGCCATTTTAATTGCTTCTGGACGTGTCCCGAAAATTGTCATTACTTTTAAACGTTCAGTCATGTGATTGCCTCTTTTCTTTCACTAATTACAGCTTCTATTATGACATATAAAAATATGCATGAGTACATCCCTTTTTAACGCATAATAGAAACATGTCTATTACAAATACTTTTTCTTCCCACCGAGTAATAATCTATCTTTTGTTTCTTAACATCTTCATCAGTATAACAATTTCTCCCATCAAATAAAATAGGCTCCCTCATAAGTTGTACGTACTTTTCTAACGGATAAGTTTGAATATCTTCCCATTCTGTTACGATAAAAACCGCACTCGCATCTCTAATCGATTCATCTATACATCTACTATATTGTATAGCATCTCCAAATATATTTTTTACATATTGAATTGCTTTTGGGTCGTAAAGAACAATTTCTGCACCTATATTAAGTAATGCTTCTATTATAATAAGAGATGATGCCTCTCTAATATCATCCGTATTCGGTTTAAAAGATGCGCCAAGAACTGCAATCCGCTTTTTACTCATGTTCATAACTTTTTTCGCTTTTTCAATCAATAGCAGCTGTTGCTTATTATTTACTTCAATAACCGCTTTTAACAAACGAAAATCATGAGCAACATTTCCCGCAATTTGCACCAGCGCTTTCGTATCTTTCGGAAAACACGACCCTCCGTAGCCAATGCCCGCATTTAAAAAAGATGCACCAATTCTCTTATCCATTCCCATCCCTTTGGCAACATCCAATACATTCGCGCCTACCTTCTCACATATATTTGAAATTTCATTAATGAAACTAATCTTTGTAGCTAAAAAGGCATTCGACGCGTATTTAATCATCTCTGCACTTTTAATATCTGTAACATACGTTTCTAAACATAATTCACTATACAAACTCTCTACTCTTCTTGCTACTTCCTCGCTATCCGCTCCAATTACAATACGATCTCCATGAAAGAAATCATAAATACCTGAACCTTCACGCAAAAACTCTGGATTCGATACGATATGTACTGTATGCCTCCCTTTTAACTTCTCCTCAATCCATCCCTTCATTACATCATTTGTACCTACTGGAACTGTACTTTTCGTAACAACAATAATATCGTTCGTCGCATATAATCCAATATCGTTACAAGCACTCTGAATATACGTTAAATCTGCCGTCCCATCTAATAAAGGTGGTGTTCCAACTGCAATAAATATAAACTCTACATCATCAAATGCCTCTTCTTTATTTGATGTAAAAGTTAAAGCATTATTCTCATATGCATAATTTATTAATTCATGTAATCTAACCTCATAAATAGGTAAATCCCCTTGTTTTATCCGTTCAATTTTTTCATTATCCATATCAAAACATGTAACTGAATGCCCTAATTTTGCCAATCCTACTCCTGTAATCAACCCAACATATCCAGTACCTACTATCGTAATTTTCATTTCCTTTTCGCACAGGAATTTACAATAGAAAAGATATGAAATATAGAACTCTCCCTGCGCTTCCCCCTCTCACGTTAAAAATGAGAAAACCCTTTTCCTTTTTCATTATATGAATTACTTCTCTTATTTTTTTTAAAGTTTTTGTAAAATTAAATGCACTATAAAGTAAAACTTAATCAGTAAAAATGAGGCTGCCAGTTCACGCGTAATAAATTCCCACATTTTAACACGAGACTTACTCATTTCTACGTGCAACACTTATAATACTGAAATAAAAGTATTCACTATCGAAGAAAAAGAGAAAATGTCACATTCCGAAGTCCAGTACGATTAACCTTCTTATATGATTCAACATTCTATATACAATTGTCATATATTTTATTCGCTTCCATTAACCGTAAAACGAAAAAAAGATTGAATTCTAATCTTTTTGTGATACCATATGTTATGAGCCTGTAAACAAACATCATAATTTTCAGATAAATATATTTTCAAAAAAAAAATTACGTTAGACTATAAAGGGTGGGGTATTAATGGACTCACAAGTGATTTATGCCATTTTGGCATCTTTCATCACTGTACTTGTCGTTACTCCTTTAGTTATTAAATTAGCTTTTAAAATAGGAGCGACAGATAAGCCAAACGCACGTAAAGTGCACCAAAAGATTATGCCACGTCTTGGCGGGTTAGCAATATTTATTGGTGTAGCTGTAGGATTTGTTGTCGGTGGCTTATATGAGCAAAGAATGTTATCGATAACGCTAGGTGCAATTATCATTGTAATCATCGGAATTTTAGATGATATGTACGAGTTATCTGCGAGAGTAAAATTCGGTGGACAACTGTTAGTTGCCATTATGATTGTAAAAAGTGGATTATTAGTGCAAGTATTATATATCCCATTCATTGGGGATACTGAACTTGGATGGCTTGCTTATCCAATTACAGTATTTTGGCTTGTAGGTATTACGAATGCAATCAACTTAATTGACGGCTTAGATGGATTATCTGCTGGGATTTCATCTATAGTACTTGCAACGCTAGCATATATGGCCTTCACTAGCCCATGGGGTACTGGAACAGCTATTATCTTGCCACTTGCATTAATTATATTAGCAAGTACAATTGGATTTTTATTCTACAACTTCCATCCAGCAAAAATTTTCATGGGAGATACAGGAGCACTATTTTTAGGATACTGTATTTCTGTTATATCGTTACTTGGATTATACAAAAGTGTAACGTTATTCAGTTTTATCGTTCCAATTATCATTTTAGGTGTACCTATATTTGATACGATATTTGCAATCATCCGTCGTATCGTAAATAAAAAACCTATTTCAGCACCAGATAAATCGCATTTACATCACCGCTTACTTGCAATGGGATTCTCTCATCGCAAAACGGTACTAATTATATACGCATTCGGTATTTTCTTTAGTGTAAATGCCATTATTTTTACTACTGCAACGTTATGGTTATCCATTATTCTTCTTTTCGCTTTGATTTTCTTCACAGAAATCATCGCTGAAATAATCGGGCTTGTACATGAACGCTACAAACCAATCATTTCCTTTTATAAAAAAGTGAAAAAACGCGAAGACTAATTGTAGTATAGCCTTTTCAATTATGAAATATTCAAATAGTATCCTCTTTCTTATAAGAGGATGCTATT
This sequence comes from Bacillus cereus group sp. MYBK108-1, assembly GCF_051917185.1. Classification (NCBI taxonomy): domain Bacteria; kingdom Bacillati; phylum Bacillota; class Bacilli; order Caryophanales; family Bacillaceae; genus Bacillus; species Bacillus cereus group sp. MYBK108-1. The sequence goes on along the minus strand of NZ_JBQAHZ010000017.1, from coordinate 68,911 downwards.
TTTTATTCTCATTTTATATTTCCAAAATATAGATTGTTTGAGAGTTCCTCTATTGGAGAAAGATATACATAATAAGAAAAGTATCAAGTTTTCTTTTTTACATCTTGATTGTCAAACTGAGGGTGAATGTTATGATCAAGCGAGTATTTCAATGTATTATTTTATTTTTAACGATTACTATGTACGTATCATCTAATACTGAAGCAACAACTGTTATTCCTGCTGAATATCATCCAAATACTGAAACAACTTCTCCTACACAAAAAATTGCGTACTTAACATTTGATGACGGACCAAACAAATATACTACACAAATTTTAAACATCTTAAAAGAAAAGAACGGAAAAGCAACTTTCTTTGTTATTGGTGGAAAAGTACCACATTATAAAAAGACAATGCAACGATTAATTAAAGACGGACATTATATCGGACTTCACAGTATGTCACATGATGTAAAACGCCTTTACACTGGTGACCCTTCCACTTTAATTGCAGAAATGGAGCAAACACAAAGCATTGTCCAGCAAGTTACGAAATTAAATACACATCTCGTTCGCGTTCCATATGGTAGTATGCCTTATTTAAAGAAGAATTACCGTGACGCACTTGTATCGGCCCAGTATAAAATGTGGGATTGGACGATCGATACATACGACTGGAAAAGCTATGACAATCCTTCTGCCATACTCGAAAGAGTACGTAATCAAAGTGATGAACAAGTCGAAGTCATTTTAATGCATGATTCGAGTGTAACCGTACAAATACTGCCAAAAGTAATTGATTACTTACAGTCACAAGGATACAAACTTCTTCCCTATAATCCTTCTTCTCATCTCAAGGTAAATTTTTGGAAAGACACAAGATTGTAACAGCTTTAGTGCCTATGTGCTAAAGCTGTTTTATTTTTCTCTTCCCACCCTTCCCATTTTTGTGTAAAATTTTAAATAGTGATGAAGTTTCGAGGTGAATAGAAATGAAACGAATAGATCTCATTTTTAACGCAATACAAAAAGGCAATTATACAGAAGGTGTAACCGCATCAGAACTCGCTACATTTCTGCAACTAGATCGCGCCAATGTAAGTAGCGATTTAAACAAACTTGTAAAAGATAAACGTTTATTAAAAACAAATACGCGACCTGTTCGTTTTTACATAGAAACGAACACTTCGTTGGAAACGCATTCAAAAGGCATAACTTCATTAGATACATTTGCAATTGAAAATACGAGCCTTAAAATTGCAATTGAAAAAGCGAAAGCTTCTATTCTCTATCCTCCAAACGGTATGCATACTTTACTACTGGGAGAAACAGGGGTCGGAAAGTCTATGTTTGCTTCTTTAATGCACGAATATGCAATTGAAGTTGAACAGCTTCCCAAAGATGCACCATTTATCGTCTTTAACTGTGCTGATTATGCAAATAATCCCCAGTTACTACTCGGGCAATTATTTGGGATTAAAAAAGGAGCTTATACAGGAGCAAGTGATCAAAAAGGGTTAATTGAAAAAGCACATGAAGGAATTCTTTTCTTAGATGAAGTACATCGCCTGCCTCCAGAGGGACAAGAAATGCTTTTCACCTTTATTGACCGCGGAGTATACCGCCGCCTTGGAGAAACAGAGAACGAACGTAAAGCACAAGTATTAATCATTACTGCAACAACAGAAGAACCAAATTCATTTTTATTAAAAACATTTACAAGACGTATACCGATGACTGTTACGCTGCCACCACTTCGTGAGCGTACACATAAAGAGCGCTTTGCTTTACTACAGCTATTTTTCACAAATGAAGCAATTCGTCTGCGAAAAGACATTCACGTTAGCCCAAATGCAATGCGTGCTTTCGTCTTTTACAATTGTCCCAATAACATCGGTCAATTAAAAACAGATGTTCAAATTGCATGTGCGAAAGCCTATTCTGATTTGGTCACAAAGAAACGTGATTCTGTCTATGTTTCAAGTACAGATTTACCTTGGTATATGAAAGAAGGGTTGTTCATTGAAAGAAAGAGCCGTCACTTATACCAAATACCAAATGAAACATTTGTATTTACAGGTGAGGAAGGTTGGAGTAATCATAAAACAGAAGATGAAAAACGCTCTTCTATTTACGATTATATTGATTATAAATACGAAGAACTTCAAGCACGTGGTATTGAAGAGGAAGAATTAGAATTACTAATAGAAAATGATGTTCAAAGCTTTTTCGTACAATATTTTAACCAAATATCAAAAAAAACAAGCCATGAAAATGTTTTTAAAATTGTGGATCGTAATATCGTTTCCGTATGTGAAAAAATAGCGGAACTTGCTGAAAAGCATTTATCTAAGACGTTTGATGAAAAAGTATTTCTTGCTTTAAGTTTACATGTACAGACAACTCTACAACGTTTACAAAGCGGAAAACAAATACATCACCCACAATTAAATCAAATTCGTACGAAATATAAAGAAGCTTTTTCCGTAGCTATGCAATGCATTCAACTACTGGAGGAAGAATTACAAATAACAATGCCTATTGATGAAGCTGGCTTTTTAACAATGTTCTTCGTTGTTGATCCAATTCCTGCCTCACAAACAGAAGTAAAAGTATTAATATTAGCACACGGTAATGGCATCGCAACTGAAATGGCAAACGTTGCAAACGAACTTCTCGGTATTGAGGAAGTAACCGGTATTGATATGCCGTTACACGAATCACCGAAAGATTTCTTGGAACGTGTGAAAGTGTATATGAAAACACTACAAAATGTAAATGGGCTTCTCTTACTTGTCGATATGGGGTCACTTGCTTATATCGGTGACATATTAGAAACGGAGTTCAAAATCCCTGTACGTGTTCTCTCGATGACGAGCACACCACATGCACTAGAAGCAGCTCGAAAAGCTCAGCTCGGTTATTCATTAGATGCGCTGTATGAAACAGTAAAAAATTTAACACCATTTTACTTAAACGTACAAGAAGAAAAGAAAAAACCTCTCTCTCCAATGAAATCTGTTATTTTAACAGCTTGTTTAACTGGTGAAGGAAGTGCTTTAGCTATTCAAAAAATGTTAGAGAACTATTTACGATTTGATAAAGACTTAATTGAAATTATTCCGATTAGTATCGTCCATGAAAAAGATTTAACGAAAATGATCGAGAACATAAAAAAAGAGCGTAATATCATTTGTATCGTCACGAATTTCGATGTGCAAGTGCCGTGCTTAACATATCATTTCCAAGACATCGTAAACTACACAGCGATTCAGCCCATTCAAGAATTAATTACGTATGAAGAAACATATGCAAAAATGGCGGATATTCTTGAACAACAAATGCAGCGTAACGATGGGGCATTACTTATTAAAACAATTCGTTACGCATTAAATACAATTCAAGAATTAATTTCCTTACAGCTAACTCCTGATAGCTTAATGGGGGTTATTCTGCATATGAGCTGTATGGTTGACCGTCTTCAAAAAGGAGAAAGCCTTCTTCCTCACCCTGATAAAGAGAAAAGAAGACAAGATGAATACTGGATGTATATGAAAGTAAAAAAAGCATTGCAACCGATTGAAAATACATTTGAAATACAAATACCTGATGACGAAGTATTTTACGTTATGGACTTCTTTATTAAAAATCAGCCTGTTAAAAATTAATTGAGGCCGTTTTTAAAAATATCGACCGTAACGTGAGTTATATCGGCGATTTTCAAAACATATCGATTTACCGACAATAATCGCTAAAACTAGCACCTTATATAATGAGAAAAGGCTGTTCCAACATATGGACAGCCTTTTCCTCTACTTCTTTACTTTTCTAACTCGCCCTCTTATTTCTCCTCTTTTTTGTGATTTCGTATGAACATTAACATATACATTTGCTTGAATAATTTCTTGAAGTAAATGTACAAATGATTTCCCTTGTAAAGGTCCCTCAAAATCCTCTACATTCACTACACCAGTAATACTTCCCTCGTTCAAACTAATCCCTTGCTCCAGTGGACCATACAAATATAAAACAACAGGACCAATTTGAGTAGACTTCCCTAAATGAATTTGACACGATGTAACCTTTTCTATATTTTTTAGTATTACTCTGTAATGCAATTTCGTTAAATCATCACTAAAAATAAACTCTGCTACCCCAAAAGCTTCTGTATTTACAGGAGGCACTTCCCTCTTACCTGTTAACCTGGCAAAGAAATGTGTTGTCATAAGGCATTCTCCTTATATAAATTTCCCAGCACTACTTCTACTACTTTATGGTTTAGACATAATCATTTATGACTTTTTCAATTTTAATTACAAAGAAAAGATTCACAAAATCTTTACATTAAAATCGTTCCTGTAGATTGAAAGTCTCTTGTATAATGCACATAGAAAAACATTATAGGAGGTTATTTTGAAAAAAAACAAACACATCTTTCACACATTATTAGAGATTTTTCTCGTCTCATTTAAATTAGGACTTACTTCATTCGGCGGTCCTGTCGCTCATCTCGGCTATTTTCACCACGAATACGTGCAAAAAAGAAAATGGATGGATGAACGAAGCTATGGAGATTTAGTAGCGCTATGTCAATTCCTTCCTGGTCCTGCCAGCAGTCAAGTCGGTATGGGGGTTGGATTATTAAGAGGCGGACTATTAGGAGCTATTATTTCATGGATTGGATTCACTTTACCGTCTGTACTTGTTTTGGTTTTCTTCGCCTCATTCCTTAATCAGTTCGATCTTGGAAGTGCTGGCTGGATTCATGGACTAAAACTTGTAGCAGTAGCTATTGTCGCTCATGCCATATGGGGAATGGCGCGAAAGTTAACTCCAGATCGCAACCGTGCGACGATTGCGATTGTAACTGCCGCAATTGCCTTATTATGGCCAAGTAGTTGGACACAAGTCATCCTTATTATACTATGTGGCTTTATCGGCTGGTTTTTATATCGCAACCACCCCATTAGCCAATCTCAAAATATAAAAGTACCTATTTCAAAAAAGATAGCAGTTTCTTGTCTCGTCTTATTCTTTGGACTATTACTGCTGCTACCGATATTAAGACCGTTTTCTTATTACATCGCTTTATTTGATAGTTTCTATCGCTCTGGCGCACTTGTATTTGGAGGAGGACACGTCGTGCTGCCCCTTCTTGAAGGTGAGTTCGTACAAAACGGAATGATGACGAAAGAACAGTTCCTAGCTGGATACGGATTAACACAAGCAGTACCAGGACCACTATTTACATTCGCCTCTTATATAGGAGCAGTATTAAACGGGACGCTTGGGGCAACACTCGCAACAATTGCGATTTTCCTCCCTGCTTTCTTACTCGTTATTGGTGTTTTACCATTTTGGAACAGTGTGAGAAAAATATCATTCATACAAGGTGCACTACTTGGTGTTAACGCCGCAGTTGTTGGTATTTTAATTGCCGCTTTTTACGATCCTATTTGGACGAGTACAGTTATAAATGCTTCAGATTTCGTTTTCGCTTCGCTTCTTTTTTGCTTACTAGCTTTTTGGAAAACACCACCTTGGGTTATCGTTATACTAGGAGCCTTTGGTGGATATGTTCTGTCCATTTTATAAATAAAAAAACGACGGCATGATGTAGCCGTCGTTTTTTCTATTAGAACTTCACAAGCTCTATTCCTTCTGGCAACTCACTCTCTGTTAAAATACGCAATTCCTTCACACGATCCATTACGTAAGAAGAACGCTTCACAAGCTCTGGATCAATATAAGCTGGATGAACCATAATTTCTACCGTTTGTTCACCTTGTACTCTTTCTTTTAACTTCACAAAGTAATCTTCCGTCACACCATCCGCATAAAAGTCACTGTAAAACACATCAGAAAATGGATGCACCGCTCTATCTTCCTCACAACGACGAATCGGAACATTATATTTAGCCGCTAATCTCTCAAGAACATCATGTAAAATCGGTAAACCATGCACATGATGATGACTATCTAAATGAGTTGGTGTTAATCCGTAAGATAAAAACTTCTCAATTTGAGCAATCCATTCTCTCTCAACTTCTTCTGGATTTATATTCCCTTCCCTTACAACACTTTGTTTATGAAACGATCCGTCGCTACCTACAAGTGATGGTACGTCTCCAAGAAGTGGTTCCCCTGCTGTTAATACGAGATGTACGCCTACTCCGAGTAGGTTGTACTCTTTCGCTAAGCGTACCGCATGCTCTGTTCCTGGCATATTCATCATCATCGTCGTTGAATTTACAAGTCCATTTATATGCCCATCAATAATGCCGTAATTTGTACCTTCTGTAAGACCGAAATCATCTGCATTTACAATTAACTTAATCATCATAATACCTCCTAATAGAATAAAAAAAGCGGGCTAAATAGCGCCGCTTTTACTTCTCTACCTTTTTGAAGAACTGCGGAAGATACTCTTTATGTGCTTCCAACATTTCATCTAAAATTTGTTTTGCAACTTTATCTGATGGTACAAGTGGATTGATTGTCATAGCAAGCAGCGCCTTATGATAATCCCCTGTAACAGCAGCTTCAATTGTTGTGCGCTCGAATGATTTAATTTGTTGTACTAAACCGCGAACTGGTACTGGAAGGTCTCCAACTGCAATTGGTTTTGGGCCTTCTTTCGTAATAATACAGTTCACTTCAACAGCTGAATCATGTGGTAAGCTTGCAATTGTTCCGTTGTTTCGTGTATTAACAGGCTGGATATCACCTTTATTATTGTAAATAGACGTAATTAAGCTACATGCTGCATCACTATAATAAGCTCCGCCACGTTTTTCTAATTGTGGTGGTTTAATATCTAAGTTCGGGTCTTTATATAACTCAAATAAATCATTTTCTAATTGTTTTACTACTTCTGCACGTGTACCTTTTTCAACAGAAGCTTCTTTCTCTTCTTCTAACATTTCACGTGTTTTGTAGTAGTAACGGTGGTATGGACATGGAATTGCACGAAGTCCTCGAATAAAGTCTGGTTCCCAGTTAAGCGCTGCGATATTTTCCATCGTAATTTGCTTTTCTGGATCTGTCACAAGCTCTAACACACGGTCCATTACACTCACGCCATCTAAATATACGTCTAATCCATATACCATATGATTTAAACCTGCGAAATCAACGTGAACACGACTCGCATCTACTTCAAGTAATTTTGCAAGACCCATACGAATTCCGATTGGAACGTTACATAGACCAACTACTCTTTGAATATTTGTATAACGAAGAACAGCTTCTGTTACCATACCAGCTGGATTTGCAAAGTTAATTAACCATGCATTCGGACAGAGCTCCTCCATATCTTTACAAATATCTAAAATAACAGGAATCGTTCTCAACGCTTTGAATAAACCACCAGGACCATTCGTTTCCTGACCGATTACATCATATTTTAATGGGATTGCTTCATCTTTTGCACGTGCTTCTAATAAACCAACGCGAAGTTGTGTTGTTACGAAGTCAGCATCTTTTAATGCCTCGCGACGATCAAGTGTTAAATGTACCTCGATTGGTAAACCTGATTTTTTCACCATACGTTTCGCTAAGTTACCAACGATTTCTAACTTTTCTTTTCCTGCCTCAATATCTACTAACCAAATTTCACGAACAGGCAGTTCATCATAACGCTTAATAAATCCTTCAATTAACTCTGGTGTATAACTAGATCCACCGCCGATTGTAGCAATTTTAATTCCAGTCATGCTTTATTCCCCTTTCGCTTCAAGCTTTTTATAAAGATCGATAAACTCTGCTGCTAATTCTTTCACTGTAATCGCATTCATTAAATGATCTTGTGCGTGAATTAAAAGAACACTAACCTCTGTTTTTTCTCCTCTTGCTTCTGATTGTATGAGCTCTGTTTGGAAATGATGCGCTTCATTAATCGCTTCTTTTGCCTTTACCATCGCTTCATCTGCTTCTACCATTTTCCCCTGTTTGGCAAATTGAAGTGCCTCCATCGCAAAGCTTCGTGCGTTACCACTATTTAAAATCAATTGGAATGGAATTTGTTCTGCTGTAGTCATCATAATTACCGCCCTCTCTATAAGGTTCAACCGATTTAAATACCCCTTCAGTTTGAACATTTCTATTACATTATTATTTTATGAATGATAGTTTGGTGTTCTTGTAGATGAGTTTCATCTTTTTGAACATGATATAAAGGTAATTGTTCTCACAGATCATGTTGTCTGTGAGAACAATTATTATGTTACATAGGTACAGAGTTGTTATTTCCTTGTGCTGCTTTTTCAGTACGAATAACTGAGCGATCGCATGCGACAACGAATGGGAAGTAAATCGCCATTGCAATAACAAAGTTGAATAATTGTAAAATCGCACCAGAAGGATGTAAACCTGTTACAAGATATCCACTAATAATTGGTGGAACGTTCCATGGAACCATCGCTACTGTTTTTGGTACCCATCCTAAGTAAATTGCTGTATAAGATGTAATAACTAACACAACAGGTGTTAATACGAATGGGATGAATAAAATTGGATTTAAAACAATTGGTGTACCAAAGATTACTGGTTCATTAATGTTGAATGCACCTGGCCCAATCGATAGGCGAGATACACCACGTAATTGTGCACTTTTCGCTACAATTAATACAACAACTAAGAATGCTAATGTTGCACCAGAACCACCAAGATATACGAAAGTATCAAAGAATGGTTTTGTAACAATATTTGGAACATCAAATGCAGATGTACCATCTTGGAATAACTTAATATTTTTCTCTAATGCCGGTAAGTAAAGTGGCTCAATAATACCCCCAACAATATTTGGACCATGTAAACCAAAGAACCAAAGTACATGTACTAATAATGCAATAACAATTGCACTTGGTAACGTACCCGCTAAACCTTGTAATGGGACTTGTAACGTATTAAAGATATACTCATGAACACTTGTACCTGCTAGTTTTACTGCTAATTGAATACTTGCAACACCTGTTAAAATCACAAATGCTGGAACTAACGCAGCGAAAGATTTCATTACTGCTGGTGGTACACCGTCAGGCATTTTAATTGTAATGTTTCTTTGTACGAAGAATCTAAATACCTCTGTAACTAAGATTGCAACAATTAATGATACGAATAAACCTTGTGCACCAGTCCAAGCTAAGTTTAAACCGCCCTCTTTTGGTGTTGTTGGTGTAAGAATAACTAAAGCACCAAATGAAATAATACCAGCTGACAATCCATCAACACCGTAAGATTTTGCTAAGTTATAACTTGTGGTAACCGCAACCATCAGAGCTAATACCCCAAAGGATCCTGTCCACATGCCACCACCAATTTGTGTCCAAGTTTCACCGAATAAATCTTTCATAAAATCTTGGAATGCTGGAATTGGTAAACCATTAACTAGTACTGCCATAGAACCCACTAAAATAAGTGGCATAACTGCAATAAATCCGTCACGGATCGCAGCTAAGTGACGTTGCGACCCGATTTTACCAGCAATCGGAACCATGTACTTCTCCATAAATGCAATAAATTTTTGCATTTCGCTTCCCCCCTAATTATTTTTTAAGTGTTAATGCATGATCTAAAACTGCTTCTCCATTCATCATGCCGTAGTGCATTGGATTGATAACGTCGATTCCAACGTTTTTCTCATCAGCAAGCGTTTTCATTGAAGAAAGCATGTAACGAACTTGTGGTCCTAATAATAATACATCTGCTTGATCGATATTTGTTTTTACTGCATCCCCAGATACAGCCCAAATCTTTCCTTCTAGACCGCGAGCTTTTGCAGCCGCTTCCATTTTTGTAACTAGTAAACTTGTAGACATCCCTGCTGAGCAACATAATAAAATATTCATTTGAAAATCCCCCTTGTGTAGTATAAAAAATTTATGTTTTATTTATTTTTCTTTACGTTATTTATTAATGCAATTAGCGTGCCAACTTTTTAAAACCACTAAAATCAGTGCTTTTTCGAGCTTTTTCTTTGTGTGTTAACGCTTTCAATTAGTGTGTCGTCCAAAAAACACACAGTGTGTTATAAAACAACACGCTTTTAACACATAACTGTATGAAAATAGATTAGTGTTTAGTTGTCTAGTTATGTTTAATATGAAAAAACACTAAAAAATTTTTTTATCGTAGAAATCTAGTAAAAAACAACATTTTCTTGAGCTCAGTCTTCTATCTATTCTATTGTCCAAGCAAACTCTACTAAATTACATAAAATAGAATAAAATAACACAATTCGAAAGGGGATTCCTATGCCAAAACATAGAAAACAAAGCAAAATAAAGATTTATAGAATAACAAGCTATAAAAAAGGTAAGCATTCTGAATTAGACTCTGACAAAATTAAACTAGAACAGCAGGAAACAGAAAATAAGCAAGACAAACATGGTAAACAGGAAAAACAAAATAAACAAGAACAGTTGGAACCCATAATAGAAACAAGTTCACACAACTTAGATGTATGGGATGAAATTTCTTTAAAAGAAATACAAGCTGGTGAACATACAAATTTATTTAAAGAAAAGAGTAATTACCAAAATATTAATTTAGTCCAAGTAAACGATGTTCGCTTATACTTGGACAAGCAACTACAATTCAGCTCCGTCGATGAGCAAATTTATCATGAAGCACTTGTACATCCAATTATGTCAAAAGTAATTGATCCAAAACGTGTTCTCATATTAGGCGGTGGCGATGGTCTTGCCCTGCGAGAAGTTTTAAAATATGAAACTGTACTACATGTAGACCTTGTTGACTTAGATGGATCGATGATTGATATGGCTCGTAATGTTCCAGAATTAGTTTCTTTAAACAAAAGTGCATTTTTTGATAATCGTGTAAATACACACGTATGCGATGCAAAAGAATTTCTAAATTCACCTTCATCTTTATACGATGTAATCATTATTGATTTTCCAGATCCAGCGACAGAGTTGTTAAGTACTTTATATACAAGCGAACTATTTGCTCGTATAGCTACATTCTTAACAAAAGATGGTGCTTTTGTCTGTCAATCTAATTCACCTGCTGATGCACCTCTAGTATATTGGAGTATCGGTAATACAATTGAACACGCTGGATTAACTGTGAAGAGTTATCATACAATAGTCCCTTCTTTCGGAACTGATTGGGGATTTCATATCGCTGCTAATTCTGCACATGTACTCGATCAAATTGAACAATTATATGTAGTACCAACTCCTCGAACATTACCTGCTATTCTTTTTCCTTTATTTCAATTTAAAGAAGAACATCTAGAACAACGTAACCTCGCTCTTTTAAATTCAGAATCAAATCTTATCTTACATCAATGCTACAAACAGGAAATGAAGTTTTGACGATATTAATAGTAAGGAGTGCTGCCCTATGGAATACTCTACCTTTGGCAAGCATATAATAGTGGATTTATGGGGAGTGGATTTTTCCCTATTAGATGATATGTACTTTTTAGAACATCATTTAGTTAACGCTGCTGATCAATCTGGTGCCCACGTTTTAAACGTAAGTACAAAAGAATTTGATCCGCATGGTGTTACTGTTTTAGTTTTACTATCAGAAAGTCACCTTTCTATTCACACTTATCCAGAAAAAAACTTTGCAGCCATCGACTGTTATACTTGCGGTACGACCGTTGAACCGCAAATAGCGATTGATTATATCGTAAGTATATTAAAACCAAATGAGATGCATATAAAAAAATTAATTCGTGGTATAGGAGAAATTGTTACTGTCGATTAATTATAACTCTTACTCATCCGAGAAAAGGAGGATTGTAAATACCATCAGTGGGATGAACATTCCACTGATGGTACAGGCATATACATAAAAAAACCTTGCATAAGCAAGGTTCATTCATCCACCGACATCTTCCTATATAACTCTACAAACTCACTCGCTAATTCTTTCACCGTAATTGCATTCATTAAATGGTCTTGCGCGTGTACCATTAAAAGAGTAACTTCGGTCTTTTCACCACCAGCTTCTTTCTGGATAAGCTCCGTTTGTACACGGTGCGCCTCTTTTAATTCCTCTAGTGCTTCTTGTAATTTAGCTTCAGCTTCTGTAAACTCCCCACGCTTCGCACAATCAATTGCTTCCATTGAACAACTTCTCGCGTTTCCCCCATGCAAGATTAAATGAAAAGCTTTCGTCTCTATCGTATCCATTGTAGTTCTTTACTCCCCCTTTTCTTCCGCCAGTTTTTGTTTATCCCATATTTTTAAGAACGGTAAATAAATGAAGAATGCTAGCGCAAAGTTAACAAGTTGTAAAATAACACCTGAAATTTTCCCGCCCGATCCTAAATATCCACTAAAAAGAATAGGTGTCGTCCAAGGTACAGCGGCCCCACTCGGACGTGCGACCCATCCCCATTCCATTGCAAAGTAAGAAACAATTGTTAACACAACTGGAACTAATATAAATGGAATTAGTAAAAGTGGATTCATCACAATCGGCATACCAAAAGTTACCATCTCATTAATATTAAATATACCAGGCGCAATTGACAATCTCCCTAAACTTTTTAATTGTTGACTTCGTGCAAATAGTAACATTCCAACAACTAGAGCAAGCGTTGCACCAGAACCGCCCATATAAATCCATAAATCAAAAAACTGTGCCGTAATCGTATTTGGTACATCTTGCCCAGCTTGAAAAGCAACTCGGTTTTGATCCATTAACGATAACCAAACGGGGCTCATTACACCACCAACAATAGTAGCACCATGAATTCCACACGACCAAAGAACATGAACGAGAATAACTGCTATTATTGCGCCCCAAAGACTAGCACCAAGTACACTAAGTGGTTCCTGTAAAATTTGTCCTACGATATTATGGATACTGCCAAAAGAAGTATTTTCTATAATTAAGCGTAAAATCCAAATAACTGTTACAACAATAAATCCTGGAACAAGTGCGGCAAATGAACGCGTGACAGCTGGTGGAACTGTCTCTGGCATCTTTATAATTATCTTTTTTTGTACAATAAATCGATAAAGTTCAGTAGATATAAGTGCAATAATCATTGCTACAAATAACCCTTGGCTTCCCATTAATGCTGCTGGGATAGCGCCCTCTACAAGTACACTCTCTTTTGTACTTGGTATAATATATGCAACTTGAAATGGAGTCGCAAGTAAAAACGTCACAAGCGACAATGCCCCGGATGCTAAAGCATCCACTTTATAATACTCTCCAAGCCTGTAAGCGATTCCAAAAACAGCTATTAAAGCCATTATATTAAAAGTTGCACTAACTGGATACCCTAAAGCTCTCTGCCAATTCTCACCAAACAAACCTGCCATAAACTCGTTATATCCGGGTATCGGCAGTGCACTAATAATAAGGAAAAACGATCCAATAATTAAGAAAGGCATCGTTAAAATAATTCCATCTCGAATTGCTTGCAAATGCCTCTGCTCTGCAACCTTCCCTGCTACCGGCATTACGTACTTCTCTAAAAACCGTATCATCTATCCCACTCTCCTCATGGTTTCATTGACAAAGCTGCTTGCAAGATAGCTTCTCCATTACAAAGTCCGTAATGAACGGATTGAATGACATCAACAGGTATCCCTTTATCTTTACATAATTCTTTCATTTTCGGTAATAAATAACGTACTTGCGGTCCAAGTAAAAGGACATCAGCTTTATCAATATGACTATTCACTTCAGAACCTGATACTGCCCAGATTTTCACTTCTATCCCTCTTGCCTCTGCTGCTTTCTCCATCTTTGTAACAATCAAACTGGAAGACATTCCCGCTGCACAGCAAAGTAAAATATTCATCCCGCTTCCCTCCCCTTTTTTCTCTACCTAAATTATGGTGCACTCCTTGCCACCACTAGGTTACAAATATATATGTCTAGATTTCCTGCTGTATGCCGAGCTTAAAAACAAAAATTTCTTGGTTTTCACGCTATTCCATTTATCCGTATTCTCCTAGTAAAGAGGACTCTAACTCGCTATAATGATTCAGTATGAATTTTTTTATTGATAGGAGGATATATTTATGAAGGCATATCGCTTTCCACTTATTTTATTATCTTCTATCCTAATTGGTGGTTTCATTGGTTATTTCATGGGTGCCGATGCAGTTGCTTTAAAGCCGCTTGGTGACATTTTCTTAAACTTAATGTTTACGATTGTTGTACCTCTAGTGTTCTTTAGCATCGCATCGTCTATTGCCAATATGGATGGATTAAAACGTTTCGGTAAAATTATGTCTAGTATGGCTGGGACTTTCTTATTTACAAGTATTTTAGCTGCTATTTTTATGATTATTGTCGTGAAAGTATTCCCGCCAGCACAAGGTGTTGTACTAGAACTAACACAACCTGACAAAGCCGGCAAAGCTGTTAGTGTTGCAGATCAAATCGTCGGTATTTTAACAGTATCTGACTTCTCGAAGTTACTATCTCGTGAAAATATGTTAGCTCTTATTTTCTTCTCTATCTTAATGGGGATTGCAACTTCAGCAGTTGGCGAAAAAGGAAAACCATTCGCTACATTCCTACAAGCTGGTGCAGAGATTTCAATGAAGGTTGTATCTTTCATTATGTACTACGCCCCAATCGGACTTGCTGCTTACTTCGCAGCATTAGTTGGTGAATTCGGACCACAACTTCTTGGAACTTACTTCCGAGCGGCAATGGTATACTATCCAGCTTCTCTAATTTATTTCTTTGTATTCTTCACGTTCTATGCATACCTTGCAGGTCGCAAACAAGGTGTACAAGTATTTTGGAAGAACATGGTCTCTCCTACAGTTACATCACTTGCAACTTGTAGTAGTGCCGCAAGTATTCCAGCGAACTTAGAAGCAACGAAGAAAATGGGTATTTCTTCAGACGTTCGTGAAACAGTTGTCCTTCTTGGTTCTACACTTCATAAAGACGGCTCTGTTTTAGGTGGCGTATTAAAAATTGCTTTCTTATTCGGTATTTTCAACATGGAATTCGAAGGACCGAAAACATTAGCAATCGCACTTGTTGTTTCTCTATTAGTAGGAACAGTAATGGGTGCTATTCCAGGCGGCGGTATGATCGGTGAAATGTTAATCGTATCTCTATACGGTTTCCCGCCAGAAGCACTGCCAATTATCGCAGCAATTAGTACAATCATTGATCCACCTGCAACGATGTTAAACGTAACAGCAGATAACGCTTGTGCGGTAATGACAGCTCGCCTTGTAGAAGGTAAGAATTGGATCAAAAACAAATTTGCTTAATAGATAGAAAGAGGATGCTCGTTTAGAGCATCCTCTTTTTGTCGTTATTTGTTGATAAGTTGATATCTCCTCTCGCCACAAATTTGTTACAATCTTCACAAATATTCCACATCCATTATCCATTCTCCGTACTATAATCATGTATGGAAAAGGAGATGGAAATAATGACTCAAAGCGCACCAGAATTTAAAGTTTTGCAAAGCATTGCATTTCTCGCTGTTGTTTTGCAAAGTTCCTTAATTATATACAATGAATCAAGGAAATGTCTTACTTGAGCAATCCCTCATTATGGGCATGCTATTTAATCTTGCAAAATTCTCAGCACCAGCATTCATATTTATCGTTGGATTTCACTTAATTCGTCACTATACGAAGCAATTAGTATATAAAGAATATATTTCTGAAAAAGCGACACACTTACTCATTCCTTATTTCTTTTGGTCTATTCTTTACTTATTAACAACAAATGATCTTATTACATTACAAGGCGGAATAAAAAGTTTATTACTCGGAACAGCCGCGCCCCATCTTTGGTACGTTATTATGATGTTCCAAATTCACTTATTGTTCCCTTTACTATGCACACTTTTTTATTGGTTTCAAAAACGAACAGAAAATAAAAAAGACATATATAAATATATGACCTTTTTCGCTTGCCTATATTTTCTATTAATGTGGTTCTCTTCTCACTATATTTTTAATGGAGAAAAATTAACAAGTTCAACAATTTTACATTATACAGATCGATCATTTCTATTCTACTCATTCTATTTCGTTATGGGCGGCATTGCCGCTGTAGCACTAAAAACTTGGCGTCTATTCGTCATGAAACATATCCCGCTTATAACAATATTATTTTTCATCTTATTTTTATTCATCAATTATGAGTTGTTTAGTTTTTACGGAGCAAACTCTATTCATTTAACTGTTTCTACCTATTTAAAACCATCTATGTTTTTATATATCGTATGCGAAATTATCATACTGTATGTGTTATCTATTATGATAGTACAGCGTCGTGGTTTCTTATATAAAACGTTACGTTTCATTGGAAATTACACGTATGGTGCTTATTTAGCTCATTTATTCTTCTTGCAACTATGTACAAAGTTTCTTTCTTTATTCACACTGCAAGAAAATACTATATTATATAGCCTATTACTATTTGTGTTAACGGCTATTATCTCTATTTCAACAATGGTCATTTGTAGCACAATACCATTTCATACTTGGATTACAGGTCCTTCTCCTACAACAAAGATGAAATGGACGAAGGTTGTATTCCGAAAAAATCATAAAAAACTATTCAAGCCATATATTTGATATAATGATACGCATATAAAGAGAAAGCGAGAGACACCTATGATTAATCAAGTTGGACAAATTATGCTATATGTAAATAACCAAGACGAAACAGTACAATTTTGGACAGAAAAAGTAGGGTTCCAAATCATTGCGGAAGAAAATAACGGAAATGGCTTCCGCTGGATTGAAATTGCACCGGCGAAAGAAGCAGGAACAAGCATCGTCCTTCACGATAAAGCGTTAATCGCGAAGATGCAACCTGAACTAAACCTAAATACACCTTCACTTATGTTCTTCTCAAATGACTTAGACCGTCTATATAAAGATCTTTCTGAGAAAAATGTCACAGTTGGACAGGTTGTAGATTTACCTACTGGTAGAGCATTCAACTTTGCTGATAATGAAAATAATTACTTTGCAGTAATGGAACGTAAATAAAAAAGAAGCTATCCGAAAAAATTGGATAGCTTCTTTCATTTTAAGAAACTTGTTCTACATTCGTTTCTCTATGCTGTATATGGCTCGTGATCCAAGCAATTCCACCGGCAACAACGAGATAACATAACAATATTAAAATTTGCATTTGTAATTGCGACCAATCTCCTAAAGAGATAACATCTTGTAATCCTCTAAGAGAATGAGACATTGGGAGAAACTGTCCAATTTTACTAAGAACAGCTATATTTAATTCTCCTGGGAAAGTACCTCCGCTCGTCGCTAATTGCAGGACAAGAAGCGTTACCGCTAAGAACTTTCCAACAAGACCAAATACTGTTACTAGCATAAGAATAAATGTCATGAACGTAAAGGAAATCACAATACTTGATAAAACAAAGAGTGGCACACTTGCGACTTCTAATTTCATAACACCTAGCACAACTACATCTACGAGTAGCGCTTGAATAAGTCCAATTAAATATACCAATCCTAGTTTATTAATAAAATGTACCGTTCCGCTTACCTTCATATTTTGTCTGCGGCCAAGCGGTAAAATATTCGATGCCATAATTCCGCCAACATAAAATGCAAGCGATAGGAAATATGGTGCAATGCCTGAACCGTAGTTAGGAACGTCAGAAACTGTTGACTTCACTAACTGAACTGGCTCTGAGAACATCGTATTACGTGCATCATCATTACGAACATCCGCTATCTTCTCTGCGCCCTCTCCCAATTTCGTAGAAAGTTCTTTCGCACCATCATCAAGTTTAACAAGTCCATTTGTTAATTTACCAGCACCGTTATTCAGCTCCGTTCCACCACTCGCAAGTTGATTTACACCTTCTTGTAATGATGTAAATCCATTTCCCCACTTCGTAAATCCATCAGCCAAATTCGATGCACCATCTGCTATCTTTTTCGTTCCAGCAGTAGCTTCATTTAACTTAACTCCGAATGTATTCATGCCTTCTTCAATCTTATGTTGACCGTCAGCAATCTTCTTCGCACCTTGTGTCAATTGTTGTTGGCTATTATTTAAAGTATTTGTTGCTTTAGCTAGTCCATCAGACGTAGCAACAATTTTTTGAAAAGCGGGATCTTGCTGCACTTCTGGATGATTTTTCACGTACTCTTCTAATTGTTGTTTTATACTATTAGCTGCACCATCCGCTTTTACTTGGCCTTCAGCAAGCTTCTCACTTCCGCTCACCCATTCATTTGTACCAGCACTTAATTCACTAACCCCTGATTGTAACGTTTTTTCACCTTGTGCTAGTAATTCCATACCACTATGAAGTGAAGTTGCTCCTTGACTTAGCTCATTCGCTCCGTCAGTTAAGGCTGATTTGCTAGAAGCAAGTTTTTCACTTCCCTCTTTCACTTTTGATGTCCCGTCACTTAAACGATGAATACCATCTGCAAGCTGATTTGCCCCATTTCTTGCATCTGTCGTTCCTTCATGTAACTTCCCAGCACCATTACTTGCATCACTCAACCCTTGTGCTAAGTCTTGAAACTTTGAAAACACACCTTCTGTATAAGATTTCGTAATACTATTTGAAATTTTTGTTTTCATATTTTCAACAGCTGTCGTTCCAATTTGCGCTGCTACAAAGTTTTTACCCGGATTTACTTTGTACTGCAATTGTGCTGGTTCTGGTTTCTCATCCATAAGTGTACTTACCTTTTTAGAGAAATCAGCTGGAATCGTAACAACCATATAGTACTTATCTTCTTTTAGCCCTTCATCAGCATTTTTTTCTGATACGAAATGAAAAGCCAGTTCTTTATTCTCCTTTAAATTTTTTACAAAATCGTCTCCAGCATGAATTGTTTTCTCATCCATCGCAGCACCTTTATCTAAATTCACAACCGCAACAGGTAATTTATCTAATTTTCCGTACGGATCCCAATATCCGGCTAAAAAGAATCCTGAATAAATTAACGGAACGATTAATAAAAAAATTAAAGCGATACGTCCATGTTTATGGTGCCACATCGCTTTCCAATCTTTAAATACAAGTTGAATTCCCTTCATGAAACATACTCCTTCTCCGAATTTAACACCATTAGAATGGTTTAACAGATTTACTATACACGTCACTTTCCATACTGTATAATACATCTTTAATTATTAATTCATTCCTTTTGGTCTATAGAAAGGAGACTCGAAATGGAACTGCTCCAGTTAAAATACTTTCAGACAGTGGCACGACTAGAACATATGACAAAGGCAGCTGAAGAATTGCATATCGCACAACCTTCACTCAGCAAAACAATAGCTAGACTCGAAAAGGATTTAGGCGTCCCTTTATTTGATCGCCAAGGTCGACAGATTACTTTAAATTCTTTCGGAAAAGTATTTTTGAAACGAGTAGAGCGTATTTTTCATGAATTAAGCGAAGGAGAACGAGAAATTAAAGATTTAGCCGAATTACAACAAAGCTCTATTACACTGGCCGTTTCTATTCCGAGAATATTACCAGAACTACTTGGCTCTTTTTTAATAGAACATCCTAACGTTCGGTTCCAACAATTTCTTGCATCCACTCCTTCTATGAAACGACAACTAGATAATATAGAAATTGACTTTTGTATCTCCTCTGTGCCAATTGAAGGTGAGGAGGTTGTTTGGGAACCACTTATTACAGAAGAAATTTTCTTAGTTGTCCCTTCAGGTCACCGTTTATCCGGCCGAGCAAATATCCACCTGCATGAAGTAAAAGACGAACCGTTTATTAGTATGAATACTGGCTATGGATTTCGGCACTTAACGGATGAATTTTGTAAAGAAGCTGGTTTCACTCCGCATATTGCTTTTGAAGTAGATGAACCGACCGTGATTAGCGACCTCATTAAGCAAGGTCTCGGCATCGCTTTTGTTCCAAGTTTAACTTTATTAAAAAACTCTACTTTAGCATCGAGCAAGTTGCGTATTATTGAACCCACTTGTCAGCGAACTATCGGATTAAGTTGGTCAAAAAAACGCTACTTATCAAAAACAGCTCAGCAATTCCGTGAATTCGTGATTGACTACTTCTCTAATATTAGGACGCAAAATTATATGAACAAATAAAAGTTGCCACCCTCATATGGTGGCACCTTTTATTGTTCACTCTTTTTTAATTCCATTTCAGCTAAAAGTGGTAGTACATTATCAAAAATATGTGTATTATTATTTTCACCTGTTACATATCCACCGTAATATCTACTAAATACGTTGTCATTTCGGAATGTGGACATATGATCATACAATTCCTTCGCAAACTTTGTATCACCTGTTTGTAGTACGTACAAAATCGTTAGTCCGTAAGCGGCTGGCGATTCATAATTCACAGTTTGTTTTCCCGTTTCTAAATTGTAACGACCGTATAGCTTTCCATCCTCTTGGAACTTCTTCTTTATAAATTCCAAATAAGCAGCTGATGAAAGACCTCCTAAACTCCGATGATATGCAACGTATGATTGGTCAATAAGATTCACTTCTTTATCGTACGTAAATGTACCATCTTCTTTATACTCTTTTGGGAATGCCCAGCCATGCCTTGGATAATCTGCTAAAAATTGAACAACTTCCTGATATTGCTGAGCAGAAATTTTTCCGTACTTCTTCATATAGGAGAATGCACGCGGATTTATGTATGATGTTGTTACAAAATTATTTTGTTTCCCTGCATCTGCATCATAATAATCAACATAATAATTATCTTTTTTATTATAACGAAGTACAGCATCACTTAATTGATCGGCAAGATTTTTATAACGCTCTTCCTTATACATTTCATAAGCACGATATAATTGTTCTATAATACGAAGATCATCTATAAGTGCATTTGCAGCTGACTGCCTCTCTCCCTTTTCAGAGAGTTTCCATAAAACGATATGATTCTTATATATGAAATTATCTTGAATAACCTTTACTTGCTCATCAAATAACGCCTGGTCATCTTTATCAAGTGTATATTGTAACCATAATCCCGCCGATTCTGATAAAGCTTCACGTCCCTTTGCTTCACCCGTACCTGCCTTAGTATCTACTAAACGATACGTGGCCAGCGTTCCATTTTCATTCACCATATGTCTTAAAATAAAATTTTCTGTACGGTTTCCTTGTAAAGCTGACCAAAATACAATTCCACCTAAAGCGATTAAGAAGATAACTCCAATCCCTATATATAAACGTTTCCGCAATCTTTTCACCTCCCTAGTAAGGCTAACCTTAATTTTATCAGAACATACATAAATTTAAAAAAGACAATCTATTAGATTGTCTCCCCCATTTCTATCCCCCACAAACCTCTTTAGAAGGTTTATATAGCGATTGTACAAGTCGATCATATTCACGACGTGTAATTTCTTTATTATATAGCTTCAATAATAAATCTCTATGCTCTTTTGAAAATGCCATCTTTTTAATGACTTCAGGATACATAAAACACCCTCTCCATTTCACATAAACTTCTTTCCAAAAGCAGAACTTATGTTCGCATAAAAGATTATAAAAGATTCCTGCGCAAAAAACAAACAAAATATAAGCAACTACTTATTTCTTTCTATTCAAAATATTACAACATCATATTATCATATTCACTTTTTAAATACATATATATTTTTGGTAGTTTTTTTGAATAAATCTTCCAATTCAATCAGAAAATAATGGCAAAAAAGAAGAGGAGTTTACATATGGATACGGTAACATTAGCAAGAGCATTTTTTGGTTCTTCATTAGCATTCCACATTATCTTTGCAACACTTGGCGTTGGACTTTCATTAATGATTTTTATAAGCGAAATACTCTATCACTGGAAGAAAGACTCCGACTATGCCATTATGGCGAAAAGATGGACAAAGGCGTTTGCTATTCTTCTCGGTGTAGCAATTCCAACTGGAACAATTGTCGGTGTGCAAATCTCACTTCTTTGGCCTGGTTTTGCCAAAATTGTTGGGCAAGTTATTTCTGTTCCCTTCCAAATTGAGATTTTCGCCTTCTTTTTGGAGGCTTTATTCATGTCGATTTACGTATATGCAGCCGATAAACTTCCTCCATTTATGAGATTAATCTCGCTATTTTTCGTCATGCTTGGTGCCACGGCATCCGCCGTTCTTATTACATCAGCAAATACATGGATGAATACACCAGCAGGATTTTCAATGAATCCAGATGGATCTGTTTTTAACGTTGATCCTTGGAAAGCTTTCTTTAATCCGAGTTTTGGCACAAGTGCATTCCATGTCGTTATTACGGCTTATGCAACTGGTGCGGCTGTCATTGCTTCTATCGCTGGATTTAAATTATTGAAGAAAAATTTAAGTACACGTGAAATTGCTTATCATAAAAAGGGGCTACTATTAGGGCTTGTCGTGACATTTATTACAGGCGCTACGATGTGGCTTTCAGGGCACGAATCGGCAATCGCCCTACATAAACACTCACCTGAAAAACTTGCATCTGCTGAAGCTTTATTTGAAACGACATCACACGCACCGCTATCCATTGGCGGGGTTGTGGATCCTAATACACTTGAACTAAACTATGCACTTGAAATCCCAAACATGCTTAGCTTATTAGTGGGACTAGACCCTAGCACTGTCGTAAAAGGTCTAAATGAATTCCCACAAGAAACATGGCCACCATTTTATACACATACACTGTTCAACTTAATGGTCGGCACTGCTGCGTTTACCTTTGCAGTTGCAGCAATTGCTCTCTTATATTGGTACTTCGTTTACCGAAAAAAGGGGACAGAACTACCGAAGTGGTTACTTTGGGGGGCTGCCGCATGCGGACCAATTATGATGCTCGGTATTGAATTCGGATGGATTTTCAGTTGTAGCGGTCGTCAGCCATGGACAATTTATGGTATGCAACGTACAGTCGATGCTTCTACTCGCGCTGATTTCGTCGGTCCTTTATTTGTTTTATTCATCATTTTATATATTGGACTCGCTATTTTAACAGTCTTTGTTCTACGGACATTCTTTAGAAGACATCCATTAAAGAATGATTTACAACACCAAGGAGGCGATTCTCGTGCATGAGGAAAGTATTGCAATCATCATCTTATGGGCCCTTATTTTCGTATACAGTATATTAGGGTCCATCGATTTTGGAGCTGGTTTTTGGGGCATGGTATACGCAAAACATCCAACGCTCGCTGCCAAACTTGCGAATCGGTACTTATCACCAACGTGGGAAGTAACAAATACGTTTCTCGTTTTCGTAGTTGTCGCATTTCTCGGCTTCTTTCCGAAAGCGGCCTTTACTCTTGCAACCGTTATGTTCGTACCAGTTATGTTAATTTTAGTACTCGTTGCAGTACGTAGTACATTTATGGTATTTGCTTACTCCTTGCCAAAATATCAGTACCTTCTTCGGGTTATTTCAGGTATTACTGGTCTCTTAATTCCAGCACTATTAATTACCGTTTTACCCGTTACAGAGGGAGCGTATATTACAATGTCTGAAGGAAGAGAAGTACTCCTGTATGAAAAACTTCTTTCTAGCCCGGTTATCTATTGTTATATGCTCTTCGGACTAACGTCTGAACTATTTCTCTCCTCTCTCTTTCTTGCTGATTTTGCGAGAGAGCAAGGTTCAGAAGATGCATACAAACTTTATAGAAGGAATGCCATCATACTTGGCCCTGCAACACTTGTTACGGCGATTATCGCTCTCGTTGTAATGGATCCAGAAACACATTGGCTTATGCAAGGATTAATAAAGCAATTCCCATGGTTTACAGTTTCTATTGTTCTATTCGTTATCGGATACTCGTCCCTTTGGTGGACAAACAAGAAGTATAACACACTAGGATTCCCTCGCATTGCTGTTTTAGCTGTCGTCGCTCAATATGCATTTGCAAGCTATGCTTACGGGGTCGCGCATTTACCGTATATTATTTATCCTGACGTAACTGTATTTACAAGCTTTACAACGAAAGAAACGTTCTATGCACTGCTCATTCTATACGCAATTGGGATTGCAATTTTATTACCAGGATTTATTTTCTTCTGGAATTTATTCTTGAAGGATCGTACTTTTTTGAAGGAAAAATAATATAACCTTGGAGTCTGTTCCAAAAGGTATTTTGGGATAGACTCCTCTTGTTATATTTTGTAGTTAAGTCGATATATTTTAAAAATTTCCGATATAAATCTCATTTACTACCTTACTACCCAATCAATTTATAGACTCCTATCACAATAGTTATTTCACTACTAATGACACTTGTCCTTTAGCATGAAAAACACATATTCGCTTCATCTCGTTATACGTCTAGTTCTTCTCATTTTTTGCTGAATATACTACCAATATAAACTTGAGACAAGCTACATCTGTTTAAGGGAAAATAGAAAGGTAGGCAAAATATGAGCATTGAAATATGGATTACTATTATTGTATTCTTCTTAACAATGATTGTTATCTTTTGGCGGCCTCGAGGTTTAAATGAGGCGTGGCCAGCAGCGGTCGGCGCTGGTATTATCCTCTTTACAGGAATCGTATCAAAACCAGACGTCATAGATATTGTTAGTAAAATAGGAGGAGCCTCCATAACAATATTAGCGACCATTGTTATGGCAGTTATATTAGAAAGCTTCGGCTTCTTCCATTGGTCCGCAGCAAAACTAGCAAATTTAGCAAAAGGGTCCGGTCACCGTTTATACTGGTATATTCAATTACTATGTTTTCTTATGACTCTTTTATTTAATAACGACGGCAGTATTTTAATTACAACTCCAATTTTAATTCTTCTTCTAAAAAACCTTCGATTAAAACCACATCAACAAATTCCTTATTTATTAAGTGGCGCTTTAATCGCTACTGCGTCTAGTGCACCAATTGGTGTAAGTAATATCGTAAACTTAATTGCATTAAATATCGTTAATATGACTCTTTATATGCATACTGCTATGATGTTTGTACCTGCAACATTAGGCTTATTATTTATGTCATGGCTCATGTATACAGTTTTGAAGAAAAAACTTCCGAAAAAATTACCTGTTTCTTCATATGATATTGAAGAAATTTTCTTCACGAAAAACTTCCATCCACTAAAAGGAAATAATTCTGTTGATACGAAACAAAAACGGACAAGATTCATGTTAAAAGTATTAGGTTTCGTCTTCCTGATGCGCTGTCTTCTATTCGTTGCATCCTTCTTATCCATCCCAATTGAAATCGTTGCAGTACTTGGTTCACTCGTTCTTCTCATTTGGAGATGGTACTACTTACGAACAAATCCTGTCGACATTTTGAAAAAGACACCGTGGCACATTTTAATTTTCGCCTTCTCTATGTACGTCATTATTTACGGACTCCACAACGCAGGATTAACAGCTGCACTTGTACAATGGCTCGAGCCAATTGTGAATCAGCATCTACTCTATGCTAGCTTTGCAATGGGCGGACTTGTATCCATCCTCTCTAACGTCTTCAATAACCATCCTGCCCTTATGATTGGTACAATTACATTAACAGAAATGGGACTAGATCCAGTCACATTAAAAACAATCTATCTTGCAAACATCATTGGTAGTGACATCGGTTCACTATTACTACCAATTGGTACACTAGCTTCACTCATTTGGATGTATATTCTGAAACAAAACAAAATTAAAGTAAAATGGAAAGACTATTTAAGTGTATCCCTTATCGTTATCCCGCTCACAACAGTCGTCACACTATTCCTCTTATTCTACTGGGTACATCTCTTCTTTGCCTTATAAACAACAGAAGCCCCATTTGCTACCGTCTTAGCAAATGGGGCTTCTTCTATAATAAAGTTAGGTACTACAGTGTGATCAATCAAGTAAAGAGGCGTAACATATTATTGATATAAATGACTACCAGCTTCTTTAAATTCTTCTGCTTTCTCTTTCATTCCTTTTTCAATTGCTTCTGTCGTTTCTAAATCATTTTCTTTTGCATACTCACGAATATCATGCGAAATTCTCATACTACAAAACTTCGGTCCACACATTGAACAGAAGTGAGCTGTCTTTGCCCCTTCTGCAGGCAACGTTTCATCATGATATTCCATCGCACGTTCAGGATCTAAAGATAAATTAAATTGATCGCGCCAACGGAATTCGAAGCGTGCTTTTGAAAGTGCATCATCACGCTGATGAGCCGTTTTATGTCCTTTCGCAAGATCAGCCGCATGCGCTGCAATTTTGTACGTAATAACACCCGTGCGTACATCATCTTTGTTTGGCAAACCTAAATGTTCTTTCGGCGTTACATAACAAAGCATCGCTGTTCCAAACCAGCCAATCATAGCAGCTCCAATTGCAGATGTAATATGATCATAACCTGGTGCAATATCTGTCGTTAGCGGCCCAAGTGTGTAAAACGGCGCGCCCTGACAAATATCAAGCTCTTTCTCCATATTTTCTTTAATTAAATGCATCGGTACATGCCCAGGCCCTTCAATCATAACTTGCACATCATGTTTCCAAGCAATCTTCGTTAATTCACCAAGTGTTTCAAGCTCAGAAAACTGTGCTTCGTCATTTGCATCTGCAATCGAACCTGGACGTAATCCATCTCCAAGAGAGAACGAAACATCGTACTGTTTCATAATTTCACAAATCTCTTCAAAGTGAGTATATAGGAAATTTTCTTTATGATGGAATAGACACCACTGCGCCATAATCGAACCACCGCGCGAAACGATACCTGTCGTACGCTTTGCCGTGATTGGAATGTAACGAAGCAATACACCAGCGTGAATCGTAAAGTAATCAACGCCTTGCTCCGCCTGCTCAATTAACGTATCACGATATACTTCCCACGTTAAATCTTCTGCAATTCCGTTTACTTTTTCCAGCGCTTGATAGATCGGTACAGTTCCAACTGGTACAGGCGCGTTACGAATAATCCACTCACGCGTCGTATGAATATTTTTACCTGTAGATAAATCCATAATCGTATCTGCACCCCAGCGAGTAGCCCACGTCATCTTCTCTACTTCTTCTGCAATCGAAGAAGATACAGCTGAGTTTCCGATATTCGCGTTTACCTTCACATGGAAGTTACGCCCGATGATCATCGGTTCAGCTTCTGGATGATTAATATTCGCTGGTAAAATAGCGCGGCCTTCTGCGATTTCCTTACGAACAAACTCCGGCTCTACCCCTTCACGAATCGCAACATACTCCATCTCAGACGTAATAATGCCATTACGTGCATAGTGCATTTGCGTAACGTTTGCACCTTGCTTTGCTCTAAGTGGCTTGCGATCCATCTGCGGGAAAACAGGTGTATGTTTCGAAGCCACTTTCACACCGTCATCCTCTGGTTTCACTTCACGCCCTTCGTATGCTTCTACATCACCACGCCCCATAATCCAAGAGTGGCGCGGCGTTGGAATCCCCTTTTCTAACTCCACTTTATACTCAGGATCCGTATAAGGGCCGCTCGTATCATACACACGAATTGGCGGATTTGGAACGCCATTCGTTTCGCTTTGTTCAATCTCACGCATCGGTACTTTCATGCCTTCTCGTGGCCCATCCACATATACTTTCTTACTCCCTGGTAAACTCGATTTCAATTCAATTTGCTCAGCTGAAACAGATTGTTTCATAATTTTTGTTGCCCCCCTGTACGTGACAAGGACGAGATATGGCCAGCGTATGCCAAAATAAAAAGAGCCAGGTCCATAAAAAAATAAGGACCTGGCTCATAAAAGACATCATTATGTAAAGCCGTTAACTTCCCTACGCTGGTACGAGCCAGATCAGGTCCAAAGGGTTAAGAAGTTCACGCGCTTCTCTCTCAGCCTACGCATACGTTAGGCACCCCTAGTTTATCACTGATTTAATTTTCAATACTTTCCCATCATACACCATAATCTGAAAAATTCAAAGCTTATTTCTTTTGCTCTTTACGGAATCATCCACGTTAAATAATACGCCTGCACATACGTCATAATACCAACAATAATTACGAAGAATAAGCTATGCTTCACTGTAAAACGGAACAAATCCGATTCTTTTCCAGCAAGACCAACCGCTGCACAAGCAATCGCAATCGACTGCGGGGAAATCATTTTACCTGTTACACCGCCTGTTGTATTTGCTGCAACGAGAAGCACTTCAGATACGCCGACTTGCTGCGCTGTAATGGCTTGTAAATTTGAGAACAGTGCATTCGCAGACGTATCAGACCCTGTTAGGAATACGCCAATCCAGCCTAAGAATGGTGAGAAGAACGGGAATAGTCCGCCAGTTCCGGCTAATGCTAACGCTAACGTAGAAGATAGACCAGAATAGTTTGCGATAAATGCAAACCCTAGTACGAATCCGATAGATAGAATTGGCATTTTTAATTCGCTTAACGTTTCTTTAAATGTCACTACTGCATCTTTTACATTCATTTTCAAAATAAACATGGAAATGATACACGCAATTAAAATCGCTGTTCCGGTTGCCGATAATACATCAAACTTCAAAATTGCCTCGTAAGGCGTTGGTTTATTTACAATTGGCTCTGCTTTCATTACTAGATTATGCAGACCTGGAATTTCAAACTTAAATACAAGACTTTCTAAAGCCCCTCCTGGAGTGAATAATGCCTTAAAGAAACTTTGGCTCCAAATGACTACCATAACCGTTAATACGATAAATGGGGACCATGCCTTCACTACTTTTCCAAACGTTAATTTCGGCATCGATGCCGCTGTCGTTGTTGCTGCTACTTCACTATTGGCTTGCCCAGATTGATAAATTTCTTTCGGCTGCCAAACTTTTAAGAACAGCGCTAAACTAATTAAACTTACAAGTGCCGATGTAATATCCGGAAGTTCTGGTCCTAAAAATGTCGCTGTAATGAACTGCGTAATCGCAAATGAACTACCCGCTACAAATAACGCAGGCCACGTTTGTCGTATCCCCTTAAATCCATCCATTAAAAATACGATAAAGAATGGCACAAATAATGATAGGAACGGTAATTGATGCCCAGCCATTTGTCCAATTTTATGTGGATCAATACCTGTTACTTGTCCAGCAACTGTAATCGGAATTCCCATCGCTCCGAACGCCACTGGTGCAGTATTTGCAATCAAACAAAGACCTGCTGCGTATAAAGGATTTAACCCAAGACCCGCAAGAAGCGCTGCTGTAATCGCTACTGGTGCCCCAAATCCTGCCGCTCCTTCTAAAAATGCTCCAAATGAAAATCCAATTAAAATAACGAGTAGACGATGATCGTTCGTAATCGATAATACCGATGCACGAATCACATCGAATTGACCTGTTTTTACAGAAATTTTATATAAAAATACCGACATAATGATAATCCAAGCAATCGGCCATAATCCGTATAAGAAACCATATCCGGTCGCTGCCATTGCCATCGTGAACGGCATTTTATAAGCGAATAACGCTACTAAAACTGTAAGTACAACTGTAATAAATCCTGCCACATACCCTTTCATGCGGAAAACTGCTAAAGCTAAGAAAAAAAAGATAATCGGAATAAGTGCGACCGCTGCCGAAATCCAAATGTTTCCGAATGGATCATAAACTTGTGTCCATGTGTTCATTGTTCTCTCCCCCTAAAGAATCCCCTTTTAAATGGAATAACCTCATCAATAGACTATCAGGTCATCATACCTTTAAGTCTAAAATAAAAAAACGTTTAAGAAAACGTTTTCAAAAACTTTCATTTATACTGTACCATAACAATTTCCATTAAAAAAGATTTTTTTGAAAATTTTATCATTTAACAGAAAATCTTACAAAATCGTCACGTTCTTGTAATGTTCATCGATAGGAAGTTTGCCAAAATTATTGCATAATAATAGTATAACAACAGAAATTATTTATGAGGTGATATATATGAACGGAAATAAAATATTAGCTGCGTTATCATACTTTAGTGTACTATTTGCCCCTATCTTATTCCCTATTATCGTTTGGATTGTAGGAGACGCTGAAACAAAACCACATGCAAAACGTGCTCTATGGACACACATCATTCCAAGTATTGCTACATTTATCGGCGTAGCCATTTTAGGAATTATGGGCATGGGATCTGACCAAGCAGATGTAACACTTGGAATTGGATCAATGATTGTCTTAGCTATTTGCGGAATCATCAGCTTATACTACTTCATCTGGAACATTGTAAAAGGAATTAAAGTACTGAAAGCTTAATTTTAAACAAACGTTTGTTTAAAAAAGGACCCTTGCAAATTGCAAGGGTCCTTTTCCTAATTCGTTCACTTTATCTTCTGCGTTTCTTCTTTTTTCTCATCATTTTCTTTCGGCGCGTATTCACTTTATCCGCTATAATGTGAAGCGTACTTGCCACAACAATTCCCATTAAGAACGTTACAATTTCAACCTCATGTTTCTTCGCAATTTCTATTAAATTACCATCCAGTGCGATTACATTTAATAGAAATAAAAATGGAGAAAAGACGATTAACATGTACGCAATACGAATCACATCACCAAGTATAATCGTATGCGTAAAGAAAGATCGATGCGGCATTACTTTTTTATAAGGATACCAAAATATACGTAAGAAACCCCATTTGTTATAAGCATTACTGTACGTATCTAAATCTGGTGTTAAAAATGAAGTACCTACTAAAAAACCAATTGCAAAAGTTAATAAAAAATCAAAATTTGTTAATCCATACGAAAAGAGAAAAAACAAAACAACCGGAAGGGATATTAAGTTTATTTTCGTATGCGTTCTTCCTGATGGCATAATGCACTTCCTCGCTTACGTTCGTCCTGTCACCTTATGACAGGTTTCACCTATTGACCTAATTTCTGATCGATAAATGTTGTGTCTATATCCGAACCAAACCATTCTGCCAACTTCACTCGTGCCTTATCTTTCACATCTTCATTGACGTATAACGACACCTGTATTAGTGCGGCCGTTAACGCCCCTAAATCATCCGTATAGCCAATTCCAGCAATGAAATCTGGAATCGCATCAATCGGTGCAATAAAATAAGCAAGTGCTCCAATTACAATAATTTTCACTCGTTTTGGAACATCGGGTCTTTGCAAAACGTAAAACAGTAATAAACTTGCATAAATGACCGACTGCCCAGCTTGCTTTGCAACATGTTTTACTTTCTTCCAAAACGCTTCAACTGAAAATTTTTGTTTCATGTAAAAAGCCTCCCTATTTTTAAAAAGAAATAAGCTACAATATGTTATCAGTAAAAGTTCATGGAAATTACACAAAACCTATCAATGAACTTTTATTGTAACAAACAAACTAAAAAAGAACAAGTGTTCGTTAATTTTTACACAATTTCCTTCATATAATAGATTTCTAGATAACCCTTACCCATCTTCGTTTCTTATTTCTCAACAAAGAAAATTTTCACTTCTACTTAACATTCTGCTCTACCTTTGTTATATTTTCTAGTTGACGGACATATAAACGAATGTTAAAGTTTTCTCTGGTAGTGACAAATCTTATACAAAAAATGTAAAATGTTATAGTGTTTCTCAGAAATGAATTTTGTTGTATAATACAGAAATGACGTTATGCTTATGAGCAACAAAAGAAACCAAAAGGGTATGCATAGTTATAGTCGTATATGGGTGAATATAGAACCTTTAATTATGGCCAAGAAAACTATGTATTTTTTATTTTAGCATTTTTCGCTCCAAAATCGACCAAGCCTGATAGAGAAAGGGTGGAAATGAATGAAAGAAACCTTGAAATCACAATTTCAAAATGTGCGTTTCACTGTATTCGTAGCTTTAGCCTTATGGCTGAAAACTTACCTTATTACACGCACAAGCTTTGACTTAAAACTTGAATCTTTCATGCAAGAATTCATTTTATTCCTTAGCCCATTAGCAGCATCATTACTGCTTGTTGGTCTTGCATTATTTGCAAAAGGGAAAAAACGTAACTATATAGCACTTGGAATTAATTTTGTCTTAACAATCGTTCTTGTTGGTAACGTAATGTTCTACGGATTCTACAATGACTTCGTTACATTACCGGTGCTAGGACAAACATCTAACTTCGGAAGTTTAGGTTCTAGTGTGAAAGAATTATTTAACTACAAAATTATCCTTGCATTTGCAGACATTATCGTTTTCTTCGTTCTATTAAAGAAAATGAAGAACTTTGCACCTACAGAGCGTGTAGCACGCCCGATGCGTTCTCTATACTTCGTATCAACAGTTGCTATTTTCTTCGCAAACTTAGGACTTGCAGAAGCTGAACGCCCAGAACTATTAACACGTTCATTCGACCGCGTTATGCTTGTTAAAAACTTAGGATTATATGTACACCAAGTATACGATCTTGGCTTACAAGCAAAATCAAGTTCACAAAAAGCGTTCGCTGACGGTAGTAAATTACAAGAAACAGAAAACTACGTAAAAACAACACAAAGTAAACCAGATCCAAATATGTTCGGTACTGCAAAAGGGAAAAACGTAATTGTTGTCTCTCTTGAGTCATTACAAACATTCTTAATTGGTGCAACAGTTAACGGACAAGAAGTTACACCATTCTTAAACCAATTTACGAAAGAAAGTTATTACTTTGATAACTTCTTCCATCAAACTGGTCAAGGTAAAACATCTGATGCTGAATTCCTAGTAGATACTTCGTTATATCCACTAGACCGCGGTGCTGTATTCTTCACACACGGTAACAATGAATATACAGCAACTCCAGAAATTTTACGTCAGCAAGGGTATCACACGTCGGTATTCCACGCAAACAACGCAACATTCTGGAACCGTAACATTATGTATCCAGCACTTGGTTATGATCGTTACTACAACGAGCTTGACTACAAGATTACGCCAGAAACAAAATTAAACTGGGGATTAAAAGATATCGAGTACTTCGATCAATCTATTGATATGTTAAAACAAGTGAAGCAACCATTCTATACTCGCTTCCTTACTTTAACGAATCACTACCCATTCACTTACGATGACAGTACAAAATTAATCGACGAATACAATTCTGGTGATGGAGTATTTGACCGTTACATGGTAACTGCTCGTTACTTAGACGAAGCAATGAAACACTTTATTGAGCGTCTAAAAGCAGAAGGTATTTACGACAACTCAGTAATCGTATTCTACGGTGACCACTACGGTATTTCTGAAAACCATAACCGTGCAATGGCACAGTTCTTAGGAAAAGAAGAAATCACTGCATTTGACCATATGAACTTACAAAAAACACCGATGTTTATTCACGTTCCAGGTCAAAAAGAAGGTAAAACAATTTCGAAACCAACTGGTGAAATTGACATTAAACCAACTATTCTAAACTTACTTGGTGTAGATTCTACAAATGACGTTCGATTCGGTCATGATGTATTCTCACCTGATAATAAAGGATTCGTTGTTCTTCGTGACGGTAGCTTCGTTACAGATAAATACATGTACACAAACAGTACATTCTATGACCGTGCTACTGGCGAAGTTGTACAATTACCGAAAGAAGAATCTCAACCACTAATTGATCGCGCCCAAAATGAATTGAACATGTCTGATAAAATCATTGAAGGTGACTTACTTCGCTTCTCTGAAAGTAATAAGATCAAAACTGGTGAAGTAAAAACAGTTATTAAAGAAGAAAAGAAGAGTGCTGAGTAATCTTAGCCTCTTTTTTTATTTTCTTCCATACAACTACTTATATTCATTAACTTTAAAATTACATAACCTTTACCAAATATTCACATAGTGTTAATGAAAAATCTCTATAATAAAATATGTAAACGAGGTTCTACATATTTCTTATCTCTCATCTTTCGTAAGATCCCTTAAAGAAGTGTGTAAATCTTTTGTTTCTACTTTCTTATAATTGTCTTTCAACATGTTTTGTTTCCATACACAAAACATTCAACGAGACAATGTCCCTATGAAAGATAGCTACCCTCCTTGTGCAGCATTCCATAAGAATGTTGCTTTTTTTTATTTAAAAGCAGGATTCTCATTCTTATTTTCGAATTTGTATATACAAAATGCTGTAAAGTGAAACTTTAATCAGCCCTCACCAATCGGGCAGCTATGGGCAGTTATTCGCCCAATTCACTTCTTTGCTCCACCCGAATTTTTAAGTAGGAGTTTTACTGCCCGTTAATGCGGGGTAAACCATCCTTACTTCTCTATGATTTACAAATACATATACGGTCATATGTAGAGAATTGCTTACATAAAAATTACTATAGTGATTTTTATCTCGCATGAATGAAAGTTTCACGTTACTTACGTACTTACGAAAGGATGGGACGGAAATTGGCATACGAAAAATTTGTACTTTGGAATGATGAAGTTATTGATACAACAAAACAACAAACGTACATAGAACTTGAAGAGAGAGGTTCGCAGTTCGGAGATGGTGTCTACGAGGTTATTCGCCTATATAAAGGGAACTTTCACTTATTAGATCCGCACATAACGAGATTATATCGATCCATGGAAGAAGTAGAATTATCGCTCCCTTTCTCAAAAGCTGAGCTCATCACTTTACTTTACAAATTAATTGAACGAAACCATTTCCACGAAGATGGCACAATTTATTTGCAAGTATCTCGTGGTGTACAAGCTCGCACACATGTATTTTCATATGACACCCCTCCGACAATTTATGCCTATATTACAAAAAAAGAAAGACCAGCCTTATGGATTGAATATGGTATACGCGCTATATCAGAACCCGATACTCGATGGCTACGCTGTGACATTAAATCATTAAATTTATTACCAAACGTACTAGCTGCTACGAAAGCTGAACGAAAAGGCTGTAAAGAGGCACTTCTCGTAAGGAATGGTATTGTAACGGAAGGAAGCCATTCCAACTTCTTTTTAATTAAAAATGGAACTCTTTACACACATCCAGCCAATCACCTTATTTTAAATGGCATTATTCGTCAATATGTCCTTTCTTTAGCGAATACTCTTCACATTCCTGTACAGGAAGAACTTTTCAGCGTTCGTGACGTTTATCAAGCAGATGAATGCTTTTTTACAGGCACAACAATTGAAATTTTACCAATGACCCACCTTGATGGAACCGCGATTCAAGATGGGCAAGTTGGACCTATCACCAAAAAACTGCAAAAATCTTTTAATAAAATCTTGTTACAATCCAATATGTCATCTTCTTAAACACGAATAATTTCTGTCCTTTCACATTCAATATATGCATTTAAATGGAAATCAAGGTGTAAATTTATGCCTTGATTTTTTCTTGTAATCTTTTTGTCATATTCAGATTCCCACATAAGCCTTGACAGTAATCGACATGCTCTTTAGAATTTTTAACAGTTGGTAAATATTTCTTCACTACATTACAGACAGAAAGGAATCGACAAATTATGAAAAAGTATCTTGCCGGTCTTGCGGCAGTGTCTGTAGCAGGAGGAGCAGCACCTACACTTGATAGTGTTCAAGCTGCACCTGAACAAAATACACAAAAAGCTGCTACAACTGTCCAAGCTTCTGCGTCAAACAACTCATCTTATACGGTAAACGCGAGCGTCTTACATGTTCGTGCGGGATCAAGCACTTCTCACGACATCATCTCACGCGTTTATAACGGTCAATCACTAAACGTGATTGGCGAAGAAAATGGTTGGTTCAAAATTAACATTAACGGAAAAACAGGCTTTGTTAGTGGCGAATTTGTATCAAAAAGTGGAGCAGCAAACAACAATGTAAGCACAGGTGGAAACAATAAAGTTACCGCTGATGTATTACGTGTACGTACAGCTCCTAACACTTCTAGTTCTGTTTCTGGACGTGTATATGCAGGACAAACATTAAACGTAATTGGACAAGAAAATGGTTGGGTGAAAATTAACCATAATGGACAAGTAGGTTATGTAAGTGGCGAATTCGTATCTGGCGTTTCTTCTACTGGGGGTTCTTCAAACAACAATACGAATAATAACAACCAAAAAGTAAAACCAGCAAGCGGAAACTATACAGTAAATGTATCTTCCCTTCGCGTTCGTACAGGTCCTAGCACTTCTCACACAACTGTAGGTTCTGTCAAAAAAGGACAAGTAGTACAAGTTGTTGGCGAAGTTCAAGATTGGTTCAAAATCAATTACGCAGGACAAACTGCTTATATAAGCAAAGACTACGTAACAAAAGGCGGTTCTAACGAAAACGTTACAGAAGGCAACAAACAAGAGCAAAACAATAATGGAACTATTCAAACTGGCGGTTCTTATGTAGTTAACGCT
Organism: Bacillus cereus group sp. MYBK108-1; assembly: GCF_051917185.1. Classification (NCBI taxonomy): domain Bacteria; kingdom Bacillati; phylum Bacillota; class Bacilli; order Caryophanales; family Bacillaceae; genus Bacillus; species Bacillus cereus group sp. MYBK108-1. The sequence goes on along the minus strand of NZ_JBQAHZ010000017.1, from coordinate 32,734 downwards.
ACATCTTTACGTGTTCGTACAGGCCCTGCTGCTTATCATAGTGTAATTGGTGGCGTTTTAAACGGTACAACATTAAACGTAGTTGGATCTGAAAACGGTTGGTTTAAAGTAAATTACCAAGGAAAAACAGGCTTTGTTAGCAGCGAATTTGTAAAATTCGTTAAAGGTGGCACTACTACTCCTGAGCAACCAAAACAACCTGAAAAACCTAACCAAGGTACAATTGGTGACTACTACATTAATGCTTCTGCACTAAATGTACGTAGCGGCGAAGGTACAAATTATAGAATCATAGGCGCACTTCCACAAGGTCAGAAGGTTCAAGTAATCTCTGAAAACTCTGGATGGAGCAAAATTAACTACAACGGTCAAACTGGTTATATCGGAACACGTTACCTATCTAAAACACCAGTTGGAGGCGCAGTAGATAATAAGCCTAACAATAACCAAAATAACAATCAAAACAATAACAACAATAATAATACAGGTAATAATAGCGGCGACAGTTCTTCCGTACTTGCATACGCAAAATCAATGCAAGGTGTACCATACGTTTGGGGCGGAACTTCTGCTAACGGTGTTGACTGCAGTGGTTACATCTACCACGTATTTAAGAAATTTGGTCATAACATTAGCCGCCAAAGTGTTGCAGGATATTGGAGTAGCCTACCAAAAACTTCAAGTCCACAACCTGGTGACTTAATTTATTTCCAAAACACTTATAAATCTGGCCCTTCTCACATGGGTATTTACCTTGGGGGCGGATCATTTATCCAAGCTGGAGATAAAGGTGTAGCAATCGCTTCATTAAGTAACTCTTATTGGAAGAGCCACTTCTTAGGATACACGAAAGCACCTTAATTAATAGTTTCAAAGCCTTCTAGTTTACTAGAAGGCTTTTTGCTATGAGTTCAACATATTACTCCCTTTCCCCTAGCTTCCCTCTACAAAAATAATGTATCTATTCTTCCATTTCATACACTTTATTCTGCAAAAACAATCCATAACGTTATCATAATGTATATATTCCCATAAAAAACATAACCTATTTCATGTCTATTTATTTCATATGTGTTTTTTTGAAGAATTTTCTTTTTATTTAAACTTTTCATTAGACGTTTGACCTCCGATGTCCATTATGATAAGTTACTTAAGATGTTATATTCGTAAACGTATAGACAACTGGTTTATACACTGTTTTTACTATGAGGAAGGAGCATACACTGCATGAATCTTTTATGGGGAATTGGCGGCGTGATTGGAGTATTAGCAATTGCATTCTTACTATCTTCCAACCGCAAAGCTATTAATTGGCGCACAATTTTAATCGCGCTAGCATTACAAATGTCATTTTCATTTATCGTATTACGATGGGATGCTGGTAAAGCAGGTTTAAAACACGCTGCTGACGGTGTTCAAGGATTAATTAATTTTTCTTACGAGGGAATTAAGTTCGTTGCTGGGGATTTAGTCAACGCAAAAGGACCTTGGGGATTTGTATTCTTTATTCAAGCACTACTTCCAATCGTATTTATTAGTTCATTAGTAGCAATCTTATATCATTTTGGTATTATGCAGAAATTTGTTAGCGTCGTTGGTGGCGCATTAAGTAAACTTCTTGGAACTTCTAAAGCAGAAAGCTTAAACTCAGTAACGACTGTATTTTTAGGACAAACTGAAGCTCCAATTTTAATTAAACCTTACTTAGCACGTTTAACAAATAGTGAATTCTTCGCTATTATGGTAAGCGGTATGACAGCTGTTGCTGGATCTGTTCTCGTCGGTTATGCAGCAATGGGTATTCCGTTAGAGCACTTATTAGCGGCTGCAATAATGGCAGCTCCATCAAGCTTATTAATTGCGAAACTGATTATGCCTGAGACAGAAAAAGTAGATAATAACGTTGAACTTTCTACAGAACGTGAAGACGCAAACGTTATCGACGCAGCTGCACGCGGTGCATCTGAAGGTATGCAACTTGTTATTAACGTAGCAGCAATGTTAATGGCTTTCATCGCATTAATCGCTTTATTAAATGGATTATTAGGATTGATTGGTTCTCTGTTCGATATTAAACTTAGCCTTGATTTAATCTTCGGTTACTTATTATCACCATTTGCAATCTTAATCGGGGTTTCTCCTGGTGAAGCTGTACAAGCAGCAAGCTTTATTGGTCAAAAACTTGCAATCAACGAATTCGTTGCATACGCAAACTTAGGACCACACATGGCAGAGTTCTCTGACAAAACAAATCTAATTTTAACATTCGCAATCTGTGGATTCGCAAACTTCTCTTCTATCGCAATTCAATTAGGTGTAACAGGAACGTTAGCTCCTACTCGCCGTAAACAAATTGCACAATTAGGGATTAAAGCAGTTATCGCTGGTACATTAGCGAACTTCTTAAATGCAGCAGTTGCAGGTATGATGTTCCTATAAACTTATATAGAGTCTTCTCTTTCTACAAGAGGAGACTTTTTTCATGCAATCCAAATGTCTTTTGTGCATCTATTAATCACTTTATGCCAAATATAAGAACATTATGATACAATAATGTTTAAGTCTTTTTATTTTTCTAATGAAAATAGAGATACTACTTGTTGTTGCCCTTCAAAAGAATGTAACGACATGGTCAATTTCTTAATAATTGCGCATACTACAAGTATCTATTGATGAAATAGCTTTAAGGAGGAAAGTTTTGTGAAAGATAAGTTCTATAAAATCCTCTCTATGTGGATTTTACAAATTGTATTTTATTTTACTACTGTACATGTGACGAAATATGAGCATGCTCTTATTTTTACAATAATATACGTAATCGTAAATGTACTATTCTTATTTTTAGCTGACAAAACAGCATTTGTTTTCTTCATACTAGGAACCATTATTTCCGTATTTTATTTGTTCTATCAAGCATGGCTTCATTTATGGAGTACATCAGATCAATGGCAATATATGATTATCCACTTCCTGATGGCAGCTAACTTCTTCATTGTATATATAACAACTCACCTATTGAAAAAAGTGATTCATGAAAATAAAACTTTAACTGAGCGTGTGAGAACATTGGAACAATATATTGGAGAATCAAAATTACTAACAAGACAAGAATTCGAGCGACGCCAAGCGTTATTAACGACTGCAATGAATCGTCGTAATGAAACAGGCGTTATCATTTACTTTGATTTCACTTCCTTTAGTAAATATACGAAGGAAAGTGTTATGGACCGTGTAGCTTCCTTATTAGTTGAAACGGTAAGGAATGATTTTGACCTTGCTGCTGAATATGATAATAATACGCTAGTTATTTTATTACAAAACACAAATGAAGCTGGTGCTGACATTGTAATGAACCGCCTAAAGCCAAAAATGGAGCAATGGCTTGCTGCTGAAGCAATCCGAGATATAAAAATTTCACGCGAGCACATTGGAAACAAAGGACAGACACTGTTATGATGACTCTCGTTATACTTCTTTTATTCCTTCTGTTTTGCGTACTCGTTTTTTGGATTAGTATCACATTTTCAATTAAATATGTACTTATTTTTACGGCCTTTCTATTCTCTGGTTTACTCGTTTACTACTCTTTCTTAACAATTGCGGGCTTAATTCATCGAAATAGCAAACGAAAAGATCGTACGCTAGAACATTATCCGAGTGTCGATATTTTCATACCTGCCCATAATGAAGGCGTCGTTATTAAAGATACTTTAGAGGCGATGGCGAAGATTGAATATCCTGGAAAGCTAACTATTTATTTATTAAATGATAACTCTCAAGATGAAACACCTGAAATCGGCGATGATTTCGACAAAGCTTATGCTCATATTCGCCATATTCGTGTTCCCCCCGGTGAACCGAAGGGTAAATCACGTGTACTAAACTATGGGCTTAGTATTTCAGATGGTGAATACTTCTGTGTGTACGATGCAGATAACCAACCTGAACCACACGCACTGCGAATGCTTGTAGAGCACGCTGAAACAACTGAAGATGCTGTTGGAGCTGTTGGACATGTTCGTACAGTAAACGAAAAGCGAAACTGGCTGACGCGAATGATTTCACTGGAATTTCAAATCTTCCAGCTCCTTATGCAATCTGGACGCTGGTTACTATTCCAAACAGGCTCACTGACAGGAACAAATATGCTTCTTCGTCGCTCCGCACTAGAAGAGCTTGGTGGCTATGACCCTTATGCAATTGCAGAAGATGCTGAATTAACATTAAGAATTACACAAAAAGGTTATCTCTTACCAATCGTCCCAGAATCAGTTACTTGGGAACAAGAACCAGAGCATTTAAAAATTCTTATTAAACAACGTACACGTTGGCTCCAAGGGAATTTATACATTTTAGAAAAAATGTTCTCGTCATTAAGTTTCTTTAAAGGAAAACTTCTCGTCCATTCCTTACAACAAGTTCTAGTGTATGTTGTATTTTGGCTATTCCTAATCATTTCAAACGTTTGGTTTGTAATTGGGCTACTCGGGATATTCCAAATTCAATATAGCATCCCGCTACTATTTATGTGGTATGTCGCATATATTACATATGTTTCTCAATTATTTAGTGCCCAGAGTGTCGAACGAACCTTTACACCGACTAATATTTTTATTAGCGTTATTATGTACTTTACGTACGCACAGCTCTTTACGTACTTATTTATTCGTAGCTTAATCTTATACTTACGTGCAAAGAGCAAGAAACAAGTCATTGGCTGGGATAAGACAGTTCGATTCAAAAAAGATAAATAATAACAATAAGCACAGAGCGCCGTATGCTCTGTGCTTATTTATTGCCGTATAAATTATATATCAGACAATACCCCTTAGCTGAAAGTAATTTCACGTCCATCCCCCAACGAACGATCGACCTTCATTTATATACGAAAAAGTGATTGCTATTTTTGTAGAACCAATTGCTTCTCTTGCTGTTCTTTGCGCGTTTCAGTCTTAGGTTCCGTGCTTTCTTGGACACTACGATGTGCCACACGTTTCAAACAAATATGCTTCCACTTTCTTTCGTAACGTTTCATTATTCTAGATGTCCCCCTTGAATGCGCTTTAAAACTATTTGAAATCGCTTACAGGAAATAATATAGCACATATATATAAACGTGACAACACATTTCCGACATATTTTTGACAAAAATACGAATAGAATTCGTAAGGTATCGAATATTGTCGAAACCTATCGTTTTTTCTTCGTATAAAAGGCATACTACTTATATGGTAAAGTATTTTATTTCCCCTACCCGCATTTCAAATTCCTTCTATATAAAGTGAAACTTTCATTAGCCATCACCAATTGTACTTTTACAGGCAAATAGAGAAATAAAAAAGAGCTGATATGAAATCAGCTCTTTTCCTTCTATTATTAATGACGCTTCATACGCCCTTCTTTTTGTAACTCTTTAAATAATGCTGCCATCATAAAGAAAATAACGAAGACGAACGGGAATGCCGCAATGATAGCTGCCGTTTGTAAGGCTTCTAATCCGCCAATATATAATAGCGTAGAAGCTATCGCGGCTAGAACGATACCCCAAATCATTTTAATACGATTTGGTGGGTTTAAACTACCATGTGTCGTTAACATTCCTAAAACAAATGTTGCAGAGTCTGCCGATGTAATAAAGAATGTTGCAATAAGTAAAATACCTAAAACTGATAAAGCTGATCCAAAGCTGCCCATCTGATCGAACATAGCGAATAATCCTACTTCTGTTCCCATTTCTTTCACTTTGTCGAAGATATGTGCATCACCAAACAGCTCCATATGAATACCAGTACCGCCGAACACAGAGAACCAAAGTGCACCAATTACGGTCGGCACAAGTAACACACCGATAACAAACTCACGAATCGTACGACCTCGTGAAACACGAGCAATAAACGTACCTACGAACGGTGACCACGCAATCCACCATGCCCAATAGAAAATTGTCCATGACTGAATCCATTGATTCCCACCTTCGTCTAATGGACTTAAACGGAAACTCATACTTGGCAATTCCTGAATATAAGAACCGATTGTTGAAGTGAAGTAATTCATAATAAAGTTTGTTGGACCTGCAAATAATACAATGATCATAAGTGCAAATGCAAAAATAATATTCGTATTACTTAAATATTTAATTCCTTTATCAAGACCTGTTTGCGCAGATAACATAAATAATACTGTTACGATTGCAATAATAACTAACTGAGTCGTTAATGAGTTCGGGATAGATGTTAAATAACTAACACCACCTGCAATTTGTTTCGCACCAAGACCTAATGACGTTGCAACACCAAACACAGTTGCGAAAACAGCTAACACATCAAATGAATGAGCAATACGCCCGTGTTCCCCGCCCTTAAATAACGGACCTACTGTCGCACTAATCGTACTTGCTTTTCCTTTTCTAAAGGTAAAGTAAGCAATACATAACGCTACAAACGCATATAGTCCCCAAGGATGTAATCCCCAATGGAAAAATGAAAAACGCAGTGCAAGGCGCGCACTTTCCTCAGTTGCACTATCTCCAAACGGAGGTGCGTATAAATGGTTTAATGGTTCGGCAACGCCCCAGAAAACTAAGCCAATACCCATACCAGCACTAAATAACATAGCAAACCATGTCATATAACTATAATCAGGTTCATCATCATCTTTACCTAAACGAATAGAACCGTATTTCGAAACAATTAAAAAGATAGAAACACCTAAAATAATAGACACGGAAATAATATAAAACCACCCGAACTTACTAACTAATGCAGTTTGAATTGCGGTTGTTACATTTCCTAAGCTACCTTTTCCAATAATAGATTCGGGAATAATCCCCCAAATTGTAAATGCAATACATAATGTTAATGAAACGATGAATGTTTTTGTCAGTTTCCTCATCAAATCCCCCTTCGTAGGTTTCGCTTTTGTAAATAACATAAATTCCGATATGTAAAATCGGATAGAAAACTATAATTTTGCGGTGATTTTCTTACTTTCACCTTCACCAATTCGAATTCATATGGACAGCCTTACCTTTCGTATAACTTTTTCACTCTGCAAGAGCTACAAGTTAGAAATACTGCTGTCAAATTGTGTGAGAAAAACGCGGATAGGAATGTATTTTCCTAAAAAAGGATGTGTTACATATGCAAAAAAGGGCAAAGTTCTTCCTTGCAACCCTTTCTTTTTGTAACAATTATGCGGTTTTTTTGCTAGTATATAGCACGTGTTTATAGCTTCACAAACAAAATGTTTATGTTTATATAACTATATTACCCATAAAACGGTAAAATACTCAAGGAATGTAATCGTTTAGTAAACATCATGTAACATTACTGTAACATTTTTATTTACGTCGAAAAAAACATGTTGTATTAAATATTTTGAATATAACTAGAAACCTATGAGTCATATAGAATGAAAAACGCTTTCCTATATTTTTTGTTATATTACAGGATGTTAACGACTTATTACGAATGGTTTGTAATTGTGTGTTTTCCCCAAATCCGAAAAAATCTGTTGCTATAATGAGGACACGAAAACAAACGCAATGGAGGCTATCATGAAAAAATTAATTGGTATAGCAACAGCAGCAGTTTTTGGTCTTGGGATTTTCACATCATCTGCTAATGCAGAAACTGTTGTAACAACAGACGTACTAAACGTACGCGAAAACCCTACTACTGAATCAAAAGTTGTCGGTAAATTACTAAACGGTAATAAAATAGATGTTCAAAATACAGAGAACGGATGGTCAAAAATTACTTTAGACGGTAAAGACGCATTCGTAAGTGCAGAGTTCACAAAAAGCATCTACTACGTAACAGCTAACGTATTAAACGTACGTGCTGAAGCGAACACAAACTCAGAGGTTCTTGGAAAGTTGAAGAAAGACGATGTAATCGAAACAACGAACCAAGTACAAAATGAGTGGTTACAATTTGAATATAACGGGAAAACAGCTTATGTTCATGTTCCTTTTTTAACAGGTACAGCACCTGTAATTGAGAAACAAGAAACAACTGCTCCTGCTAAAGCTGCAGCACCAGCTAAGGCTCAAGCACCTGTAGCACAAGCAAAACCAGCTGCTAAGCCTGCTGTGAAAGCTGCTGAAACTAACACACCATCTGGTGGTCGTGAGTTAACAGTTGTAGCTACAGCATATACAGCTCACCCGAGCGAAAACGGTGGCACATATGGCGGCCGTGTATTAACTGCAATGGGTCATGATTTAACTGCGAATCCAAACATGAAAATGATCGCTGTTGACCCGAAAGTAATCCCATTAGGATCTAAAGTATGGGTAGAAGGTTACGGAGAAGCTATCGCTGGAGATACTGGTGGTGCAATTAAAGGTAACCGTATTGATATCTTACTTGGATCAGATAGCGCTGCTCAAAAATGGGGACGCAAAACTGTTAAAGTGAAAATTTTAAAATAACCAATGACTGCTAAATTACAAGCCGGTTCTCTTTATTGAGAGCTGGCTTTTATTTATTTATAATACATATAAGGAGGCTACGCCCATGAATGTACAAGCAAAAGTAGACTGGATTGGTACGCCAAAACCGTACATATATAAAGATGAAGTGACATATAACGCTACTTCTATTGATTTTTCACTCGCTGGCGATGATAACCGCTATAAGTTAATTGTGCTCAAGTCTGAAAACAATACACATTACAAAATTGTGCAATATGGAATAAAACCAGGCTCTCAAAAGCCATTTCCTATCGACATTCCATTTGAACAAAACATGTTACCAATTATAGAGCAAATATTACATGATCCATATGTACAAGCGATACTAAAGGAAACACACTCATAATTGTAAAAAAATATATCAACGATTTTTCAATTATATCTATCATAAATCGCAATATATCAACGATTTTTCGATTATATCTATCATAACTTACGATATATCAACGGTTCGACACGAAATATCGATTTAGCTACAAAAAAGAAGCTGTTCAAATATTGAACAGCTTCTCTCATATTAACGAGTTGGACCAGATACATCTTCTGATTTCAACGTATTATTTGCACCAAGAGAATGATACAACATCTTTCCATTTCCATTCACAGTTACAATATGTTCGTTATTAAAACTTTTGAACTTCACAGATCCATCACCGTAACGAATATGATACTCTTCATATGTCGTTACTTTATATTTCGTAGCACTTTGACGCTCTACATTACGAACTTCCATCGTTAATAAGTCTTCTGTAATTCCTTTTTTGTGTAAATACTGTATATAATCACGGTCTTCCTTATACGATTTCCCGCTCTTATCATAATTATTTTCAATTAAACTAAAATCATTTAATGAAATTGCACGTACGTTATCATAAATATGATTTCTTACAAATTCGCCCACTGCTGAACTTGATGTTTCTTTCGGGAATTTTAAGTAATATGTGCTTTGGTCTCCAATTTTAACACTTTCAGATTTCATCACACCAAAATCAGTAGTTTTCTCTAAATGTACTTCTACTGTTTCATCTGTGGATACAGGGCCAAGCTTATAACTTCCATAATTTAATTTTCCACGTTTTTTCCCATTCACAAATACAGTTGCATCACTTTCATCAGAAGAAATGCTTACATACTTGCCTTCAAGCGATAAATCCACTTTCACCTTCTCGCTCTGTTCATCCGCTAAATCTACTTCTTTCTCTGTTTCTAATTCAGTAAGTTCTGTCTTCGCTGTTGCCTTTACAACATATGTACCTGGGAAGTATGGCCCCAACTCTTTCGAAGTTTTATCACTAGAAAGCTCTGCTTCTTTTTTGTCATTCACATATATTTCTGCATTTTTTGCAGTTGTACTAACGCTCATATAATAAGATTTCATGCTGAACTTATACTTTGGATATAAGAACCACTCTTTTCCTTCTTCTACTATTTCCCCGTCCTTAAATGAAGATTTATCTTTTGTTAACTTTTGATCTACTGTCTCTTTCTGTAAATAAGACAGTAATTGTTTGTTGTAAGAAGGATTCTCTTTTAAATAACGCATGTACGCTTTAAGATCCTCTGTCTTAATCTTTAAGCTTGAATCATTTGCTTTTACAAACTCATCAATTGCATTAATATCTTTCTTTTGGAATGCTTCAATCATTACATTTACTTGCTTTTCTTTTGAAAACTTATATGCTCCAAATTTATATGCCCCAAATAATAATGCAGCAATAATGGCAAAACCAATGATTAAAAATAAATTTTTCTTACTTTTCACTGGTTTTGTCTCGCTTTGTAATTCTGTATATGAAGCAGCAGTGTTATCAACGATTACTTCTACTTTACTCCCACACTCAGGACAAAAGTTCAAATGGTCTGCAACATTCTTTTTACATGTTCCACAAAACTTCAACGTGCTCTCCTCCTATTTTTTAGCTAATTTCATTCCAGCAAATGCTGCTACATATGTCACAATCAAGCTAAACAAAGTTAAATATATAAATGAATTTTGCATAGATAATACCGTTCCACTTGTTCCAAATAAACTTGTTACCGTTCCTGAAACATTAATTTGGAACTTAGAAATCATATTCATTACAATCATCATAATTGTGTAAGAACCACTACATACCGCTAATGTAATATATATATTGGCAGTCGGTAATTTAGCTAACTTTCTTCCCGCTCTAAACATAAAGAACAATGGAATAATAAGCAGTAATAAACCATAATAGAATACGTTATTCACTCTATCAAATTCTGCAAGGCTTTCCTCATTTGCTCCTTTTGAAATCAATATCTCTCTAAGCTCTACGCCATTTACAGAGACGCCTGATATAAATGAAAACGATAGTGTGCTCTCATATGCATTTGATTTCTTACCAATTCTAGTAAATTCCTTACTAAGTGCTGGACTTGATACTTCTAACGGCGCAAAATGAGCCATACTCCATAATTGAGGTGTTAACTCTAATGCTAATAATGTACTTTCAGATTTTAAAGTTGTTATTTCTTTTAATGGTTCAATACCGTCTTCCTTACTTACTAACGCCATAATACAAACCGCTACTGCTGTTACTAAAAGTCCTTTTATCATAGCCGAAACACCGTAATAAACAGACGCTCCATATGGCATTAACTCTTGAAATGCTGCTGCCATATTGTTTTTGCTTGTATGAGCAATAAATCCTAATAAGGTAAATAATGTCCCACATACAAAACCACTCAATAAACTCTTCATCGCTGAATAGCCAACCGTAATCTTACCTGCTTCTGAGAATGGGATTGCAAAAGATTGTGATGCTATAAAACTTATAATGAATAAAAAGACTCCATAAATAATACCAACTGTTGCTGCCATAAAGATTTGATCTTTAATCGTTTTCGCAACATGCTGTTTCCCTAACCAAATTCCTGTACCAGCGAAAATAATAAATGGAATGATTAATAATAATGTAAATGGAGTATGCCAAGATAAAGAAAATATCAATCCACTATCATCGTTAGCTGTAAAACCAAGTAAATGGTAACTTAACATCGTAGAAGTTGCACTCGAATAAAAACTTGGCAACATTTCTAATTCTTTCGCAAATTTGCTAAACATCTCACTTAACATAGAGGCAAATAATAAACTACCAATCCAACCAGCAATTAACATGAGAATACTTGCAACAGCCCCACCAATAAAACCTTTTTGTAAAACGGCTTTATCTGCTTTAAATTCAACTTTAGGAGCACCATCCATTGTAGGCAATTTTACAGTTTGTTCTTTTTTCTTCACAACAGATAAAGAATACCCACACTTTTGACAATATAAATTTTTTTGAGCATTTTCACTGCCACAACCTCTGCAGTATTTTGCAGTATCTTTTTCTAATGTTACTGCATCTATAGCTCCTGCAATCTCCATACTCCCTTCATTTGGGCAATAATTTACTTCTTCACCATGTTGTTTTCCACATGTGCGACAATACATTTAATTCACTCCCCACTTTGCTTAATTCCACAAACTGGACAGTAAGTAGAGTTTTTATCGATATGCTCATTACATGAAATACAATTTACCGTTTCACCTTCATTTTCTACTGTTAACATCGGGTTAGGCTTTCCACACGAACCACAAAACTTATCATTTATTGATAAGGGTCCACCACATTCACATGTAGCTTTTTCACCTTGTTGTTTTTGCAATTCAACAATGCGCTTTCTTGCTTGATAAATAGCTACATCAAATTCTTGAACTGGAGCAATCATTTCTTTTAAGCTCGCTTCATTTACTCCACTTCCTCTTAATTGAACATACACTTGCTGTCCAACCTCTAATAGAACCTCTGCTTTTTTCTGCATTTGCACTTGCATTCCCTTTTTCAATTGAGCAATTTCTTGTGCAACTTGCAACTTCATTTTCCCTTGTTCTATTCCTTCTTGTAACTTATTCATTCCACTACCTAACTTCGTCTGTAAATCTGACAAATCATTTCTCCTCCTATACATATATATTTATATACGAAATTAACATTTTATATATTACCATGATTTTCAAGTTATGTAATCCAAATTTCATTTTTTCTGTTTTGAGCATTTTTTGTTTATAATGGTAAAGGAAAGAAATATGTGTACGGAGGAATATTATGCTGCAACACTCAATTACGAAAGATGAAATTATGATGATTGCGAATGAGTTCGTTCAAGGACTAGATCCACAGCAAACAGCTGATCAGGAACATGTCGCTACAGCTCGGCACCTATATCGTAGTGGTGTTGTCTATAACGTTGACTTTGATGGTTATACACTATCAGGAACTGTAGATGCGGAAGGCAACGTATATAGCGTTCATATTCCGATTCGTAATGTAGCTGAAAGTTATTGTGATTGCTTCGCACCAACACAATGTGAGCATATGCTCGCTGTATTACTATCTGCAGCGTCTAGTTTCGGGCAAGTAGGAGATGTATTAACTTTATTTAAAAATAATACGAAACCTTCCCTTCCTCCTATTCGAACTGCAAGACAAGTATTGCAATCATCAGCTTTTGAAGAAACGGATTATAAAAGTTGGGAATCATATTTTGAAAAAGAATATGAATCATTTAAAAAAGAACAAGCTCGCCTTACTTATAAACAAATGTATTTTCTTATGAGTATCTTTACAGATTTCTATACGAAACTTGAGCGGAAAGCTCCGCGCGTAATCGCCATACATGAATTATTCAGGTTACATGCAGCACTTTACTGCTTTCAAAAATTATTAGAAGAAATACAGACATTCGAAGCAAACAAAACGTATTCTTATCACCAACCTGTTAATGTCGTTCGCCTATTTGTAGACAAAGTGGAATCCATCGTTCGGGACTTACAATCAGAAGCGATTCCTTCAGAGTCTGAAATAATTTTGCAAGAAACAGCTCGTCTTGTTCATGAAGTATTCTTCTCTACCGACGCTTATACACAAGAGCGATTTTTCATTTATCGCCACATATGGAGTGAACTTTTAAACAATAAAGAGAAAATACAAGAGGAAGAAAAACGAATCGATACGAAAATTAATCCACTATCTAAAGCGTTAGCGTCTTCTCACCTTCTCTTTTTAAATGAAGAAGATCTACTAGCGATGGACTTACTAAAGAAACAACCTGCTTCTGTTGTGAGTCTATACTTCTATTGGTTAGAAGAACTATTAAGTGCCATGCAATGGGATCGTGCGAAAAACTGGCTTTCCTTTACGTATAAACAAGTAAAGAAAACGATCCAAGATCATGAAAATACGATTTTTATAAAAGATATCGTTCGGCTATTTGTAATCATGTATGAAACATATGCAACACATACAAATGAACAAGCTGGTTTTGAAATGATCTTGCAGGAACTATTACCGTATAGTTTCACAAACTATGAACAGTACGTACTCGCGAAAAAACAGTATCGTACATGGGCAGAGCTTCATCTCTTATATGGGTTTGAAGCAATTGAACTGTTAAAAGAACCACTGAAAGATATTGAGAAAGAAGCGCCAGAAGCAGCACTTCCTCTTTATCATCTTGCTGCTGTAGAAGCAATTGAAGAACGAAATCGTAAATCATATAGACGCGCAGTTCGTTACTTAAAGAAATTACGTACATTATATAAACGATTAAAACGCACCGATGAATGGGATGCTTTCATTATTCACATCGCCAATCTCCATTCACGTCTGCGTGCACTACAAGAGGAATTACGGAAAGGAAAATTAATCGATGATCAATCAAACTGAAGTAACAATTAGGCTCCAGCATGTTAGTCAAGGTTGGTTCCTTTGGGGAGAAGATGAAAGCGGTACTCCATTATCCGTAACAAGTTGGAAACGAAATGCATTCACATGGCACTCTACTTCTTTCTACGGTACGTTTCTAAAAGAAGCAACCTTCGAAGGAAAACAAGGTGTGCTGCTAACAAATGCACAAGCCTTTGAATACATTGCAAACAAACCGATGAATTCCTTTGCACATATTCAACTGAACGGCCCTATTACAGCACTTACAAAAGATGCAAATGAATTATGGGATGCCTTTACGAGCGGTAGCTTCGTACCAGATATGGAGCACTGGCCCAAACAACCATCTTGGAAAGTTCAAAATACGCCAATTGAAGATGACACATTAGCATCTCTTTTCTCAGCAGCAGTTAATGAAAGCATATTACAAGATAATCGTTCAAATGACGGCTGGGAAGATGCTAAAAGACTATATGAACATTACGACTTTACGAAAAGACAATTGGAAACAGCACTACATGAAGAAGATTGGCTTCGAAAAATTGGTTATATTGAAGATGATCTTCCGTTTACAATCGGACTAAGACTGCAAGAACCACAAGAAGAATTTGAAATGTGGAAACTTGAAACAATCGTGACACCAAAGCGCGGGGCGCATCGCATATATATATATGAAAACATCGATTCCTTACCGAAAAGATGGCACGATTACGAAGAACGGATTACAGAAACACAAGAAGGTTTTAGTAAGCTCATACCGTGGTTAAAAGAAGGAGATACATTCCGAAATGAGCTCTTTGAAACAGAAGCTTGGAACTTCTTAACAGAAGCAAGCAATGAATTACTTGCAGCCGGCATTACAATTTTACTACCATCATGGTGGCAAAATTTAAAAGCAACAAAACCGAAATTACGTGTTCAACTGAAGCAAAATACAGTACAAACACAATCGTTCTTCGGTATGAATACGCTCGTTAATTTTGACTGGCGCATTTCTACGAATGGCATTGACTTATCAGAAAGCGAATTTTTCGAACTCGTTGAACAAAACAAACGTCTATTTAATATAAACGGTCAATGGATGCGACTAGATCCAGCCTTTATCGAAGAAGTAAGGAAACTCATGAACCGTGCCGATAAATACGGACTAGAGATGAAAGATGTCCTGCAGCAACATTTATCAAATACGGCTGAAACAGAAATTGTAGAAGATGATAGTCCGTTTACTGATATTGAAATCGAACTAGATGGATATTATGAGGAACTATTCCAAAAGCTACTTCATATTGGAGATATTCCAAAAGTAGATGTCCCTGCTTCACTAAACGCAACACTTCGTCCGTATCAACAACACGGCATTGAATGGTTGTTATATTTACGAAAGCTTGGATTTGGAGCATTGCTAGCTGACGATATGGGACTCGGGAAAAGTATTCAAACAATCTCTTACTTACTATATATAAAAGAAAATAATCTCAAAACAGGCCCTGCATTAATCGTAGCGCCGACATCTGTTCTTGGAAATTGGCAAAAAGAATTTGAGCGTTTCGCACCGAATTTACGTGTTCAATTACATTACGGAAGTAATAGAGATAAGGGCAATTCTTTTGAAGATTTCCTTCAATCAGCAGATGTTGTATTAACATCTTATGCATTGGCCCAACTCGATGAGGAAGAACTAACTTCATTATGCTGGGATGCTGTTATTTTGGATGAAGCACAAAATATTAAGAACCCACATACGAAACAGTCGAAAGCAGTACGAAACTTACAAGCAAATCACAAAATCGCTTTAACTGGTACGCCGATGGAAAATCGCCTCGCTGAACTTTGGTCCATTTTCGACTTTATTAATCATGGATATCTCGGAAGCTTAGGGCAATTCCAACGCCGCTTCGTCACACCAATTGAAAAGGATCGTGATGAAGGAAAAATCCAGCAAGTTCAACGGTTTATCTCACCATTTTTACTGCGCCGAACGAAGAAAGATCAAACGGTCGCATTAAATTTACCAGATAAACAAGAACAAAAAGCTTACTGTCCCCTTACTGGTGAACAAGCTTCCTTATATGAACAACTTGTTCAAGATACACTGCAAAATGTTGAGGGATTAAGTGGAATTGAAAGACGCGGCTTTATATTACTTATGCTGAACAAGCTAAAACAAATTTGTAATCATCCAGCTCTTTATTTAAAAGAAGAAGAGCCACAAAATGTCGTTGAACGTTCTATGAAAACAAAAACGTTAATGGAGCTCATCGAAAATATAAAAGATCAAAATGAAAGTTGCCTCATCTTCACTCAATACATCGGCATGGGGAACATGCTAAAACGTGTGCTAGAAGAAAAATTCGGCCAGCGTGTCCTCTTCTTAAACGGTAGTGTGCCGAAAAAAGATCGCGACAAGATGATTGAGGAGTTCCAAAACGGAACGTATGACATTTTCATCTTATCCTTAAAAGCTGGCGGAACAGGATTAAACTTAACCGCTGCCAACCATGTCATTCACTACGATCGTTGGTGGAATCCAGCTGTGGAAAATCAAGCAACAGACCGCGCATATCGCATTGGTCAAAAACGATTTGTTCATGTTCACAAACTTATTACAACAGGAACATTAGAAGAAAAAATTGATGAAATGCTAGAAAGAAAACAATCTCTAAACAATGCGGTCATCACAAGCGATAGCTGGATGACTGAACTATCAACAGACGAACTAAAAGAATTACTTGGTGTATAAAGTGAAACTTGAATCAAGCCAGTTAAGTGGAGTTTTACTACTCGCAAAAAAAGGCGCTAATCTCAAATGAGATTAGCGCTTTTTTCTATTCCAAAACCAATTACTTATTATAATTCCCGTTAATCCGCCGCACGTATCAAGCAATGAATCTTGCCACATTGGTGTGCGGTCTCCCGTATACCATTGGTGAATTTCATCAAATGTTGCATAACCCGCAACGAAAAGAAGGGCATATATAAAACATCTTTTCCTCGAATGACCTGATCGATGAAAAGCGTAATAAATCAATGAACCTAGCATAAAGAACACCATAAAATGAGCACCTTTACGAAGGAAAAACTCAATAAATCCGCCTACACCTTTATTCGCAATACTAACAGGGGTTCCTCCACCATAATCGATAGATACCCATGAAAAATGCTCTTTCACAAATTCAACATTTACATATTGTTCAATATCTGAACGCATATCCTGCTTTTTATATGGTTGTGCCGAAGAATAGAAAATCAGCCCCATCCATAGTAATACAGGAATCCAAAATAACCATTTACGATTCATTATCCAAAATTCTCCTCTCTTAATCTTTTAAGGGTACCAAAAAAAAGAAAAAATTTCACGCCAAAACATGACATTTGTACCCTATTTATAAAGTGAAAGGAGGTGATACACATGGCAATTGAAACAATCGTAATGGATTTAACTTTACGTCTTGTCTTAAACAACGGATTAGATAAGAACGGCAAAACAGTTTTCAAGAGCAAACAATTTAAACGTGTTAAAACAAATGCGAGCTTAGATCAAGTACACAATGTAGCTCATGCTCTAGCTTCCTTACAAGCATCACCACTTCACGCTGTACAACTTGTAAGCACATCAGATCTTTCTAAACTATAAAGTAAAACTCGGATCAGTGGGGATTTTATTCATCCCCGCTGATTATTAGACCGCAATTTAACCGGCAGACCCGAATCCCATAAATAGCTTGATAAATACAAAGGGGGAAATAACACATGCAAGTACTAGAGTTGATTTTCGCAAAAGAAGATGGAAAAACAGTCGTTTTTTCTATCGATACGCCCATCACACCAATCGATGCACAAGTCGTAAATCAAGTAATGGATACAATCCTCGCCTCATCTGTATTTTCATCCATTGATGAAAATACACGAAAAAAGGGAGCTCGCCTTGTAGAAAAAAATGTATCTGAAGTTCCAATTACTCTATAAAATGAAAAAGACGAATCTGCATCATTTTGCAGATTCGTCTTTTTTCTTCGGCATTTCAATCGGGATAAAAATCTTTGAAAAACCGACGCATACATACTTATAATGTTCTTCACCTATATCAAACTCAGTCGTATATGTTGAGAAGAATATATAATCATTTCGCTTCGTATAATGATCAATTAATAACCCAACTTGTGGCTCAACATACTTTTTCGCTAACTTTTTACCGGCCGATGCCAAGTCGCCAAGGAGACCCTCTTCATTCTCTTTTTGAACTTCATCTAGCTTCTTACTCACATCATTACGCTTCATAAACTGCTTCGCTGCCCATTCTGTATATTCGCCCTTACTCGGATTACTGTTTGCTAAATATACTAGGAGAACGACAACTAAAGCCATAATAATATACTTTTTCTTCATACTATATCACCGCCTACTCTTTTCTATTTTCATATATATGTACAAGCGATGCAAATTAGAAAGACTATCACCTATTGATTGTAAACGAATAGCCAAAATTTACAATATGAAATAGAATATTAACAGTAAATTTACTTAATTTATATATAATTATATTCGGAATGAAAATTATAAGGGAGGATATAGAATTATGGATAATGAAAACAACATTTTTATTTCTAGTTCTACAATGATGCTTGAACCATGTAAACACCCTTATTACCGCACAAAAATTATCGACAGTAGCGGGAACCATCTTTACTCCTGTCAAACTGCTCTCCAACTTATACAGAAATCTTGTCTAACAAATATTCATTCTACTTATCAAGGGAGACGTAATGCCGTAAAAACAAAATTTAAATTCAAACAAAACGTTCCAATTCCGATCAATCATAGAGAATATATTTGTGCTTTCCCAACAGAATCTCCTGCTTCTCCAAATTGCATTTGGCTTTTCTTCAAACATGTTCATACAATAGAGTTTTTCAAAAAAGCTAAACAAGCTAAAATTCATTTTTCAAATGGAGCTACCGTAACGATACAAATTAGTCCCCATAAGTTAAGCCAGCAATTATGGAAAGCTGGATATGTATTATCCCAAATGAACATGCAAGATTCATCACCTTAATAACAAATGGAATGGAAGGTAGTATTTCCTTACCTTCCATTCTATTTTCTATTTTTATCCTTTTACACTATCTCGCATTTTCTCAAGTGCTTGCCGATACATCCATCTTACTTGATAATATGTCATTTCCGTCTCTAAAGCGATTTCTCCCATCGTCTTCCCTACAAAAAAACGTTCAAAAATAATATACTTCTCCTTCTCATCTAACACGCTCATAAAATCCTTCACTCTTATTTCAACATCCTCAAAATGAAAGATATCCTCATACTCTCCTACACATACACATCTCTCCTGCACTGCGAACTCTTTCTTCAATCTCTCTAATATATAACCTCGCACCGTGACAACTGCATATGCAGGGAAATACCCCTTCTTTTCATCAAATCTTTCATACGCATGCCAAAGACCGATTAAACCACATTGATAATACTCTTCATAATCTTTACGAATACCTAATTTCTTTATTTGATTTACAATCATCCCTTCATACAAAACAACTGCCTCTTTAAAAGTCGCTGGCTTCACACAGTACCCGTTTCTAAAAGGTATACCTTTCTAGTATTCCGCGGTACCTTCACAATATAAAAATAAAGAAAAGATTTCACTGTGAGTAATTTCAAATACTACCGACGGAATTTGAAATTACACTAGATAGTATTTGAAATTTTGTTGGTGGTATTTGAAATAGGGGTAAAAATAAAAAAGGTGACTCTTGGAAGAGCCACCTTTTCTATCTTATTTCCTTATTGGAACATACCTTGTAAAGCTCCGATTCCAAGAGTTAAAACAAAGAAAACAATAGTAATAATTGTTGCCTGCTTTTTAGTCAAACCTGCTGTAATTTGAAGACCTAGCCATGTAACTACATATCCCCAAATTGTAAACACTTCAAATTTACTTACAATACCTTTTACAACACCACTACTCGAGGCGAAAATTGGTCCTAGGCCAGTGTACATTTCTTGACCCGATCCACCTAAAATATAAGCTAAAATTATATTTATTAATACACCAATTAATGAAATAACACTTGAATATACAGTAATCGCCAATAATTTTTTATAAGAAGTATCATTGCTCATAAACACCATTAATACTTTATACACTACAGCACTTAGTAAGAAACTAAATCCCATACCAAGAGCACCTACACCGAATCCCATACCATATGTCATTCCAGCTGAAACAGTAACACCTAACTCCTTATTGAGCTCAATTGCTTCAGGTGTTAGAGAATATACATAAGCAGCAAATCCCCCAATAAGTCCACCTAATAAAACAAGTAGCCAAAACGCCCCCCAAACTGCATTACTCGTTTTCATTCTTTCGAACTGCACTCCAGGAGAAGTGATCATTCCGAACAATGATGGCTTTTCTCCACCAACTTTTTGCGTATTCAAATTAGCTTCCATTATAACGCCTCCTTCTATTTATATAACCCGTTCTAACGGGCGGTTCACTTCCTCACGCAAGAGGCTACGAACCGCCCACTAGAACGGTAATGTGTAGTTCTACTACACTATTAATTACTCATAACGCAATGCTTCAATTGGATCTAATTTCGCAGCTTTATTTGCTGGAATTAATCCGAAAATAATACCAAGTGTCATCGAGAACAGTACGCCTCCAACGACAACTTCCCATGAAACGAGTGGTGGCCATTTTGCGAATGTAGAAACGATATATGCTCCGCCATACCCAAGGCCAATTCCGATTAAACCACCTAGAAGCGTCAACATAACTGCTTCAATTAAAAACTGTAATAAAATTTTACTACGCGTTGCTCCAAGCGCTTTACGTATCCCAATTTCGCGCGTACGCTCCGTTACAGATACAAGCATGATATTCATAACACCAATACCACCAACGACTAATGAAATACCAGCGATACCACCGATAATCATCGTCATGATGCTAGTTACTTTAGAAACATTTTCTTGGAGTTCTTTTAAATTCACCAGTTCATATTTACCTGGGATTTCACTTGGCTTACGACTATTTAATACATCAACAGCTCGTTTCCCTGCTGCTTCTAAATTGTCTACATTTTTAGCTTGAATGGCGATATTTTGAATATCATCAGTTCCGTATAAAACAGGCCATAATGTAAGAGGGATTAACGCTTCTTCCATTTCAAATCCCATAAACTCATTATCAGATGTATACACACCAATAATTTGCATTGGCTGTCCCTTCATCTCAATAATTTGTCCAACTGGGTTTACGTCCTTAAATAACGTCTCCTCTGTTTTTGTGCTAATCATCACAACGTTATTCGCGTGAGAAATATCTGATTCATTTAAGGAGCGGCCCTTTACAACCTTTACTTTATTAACCGCAAAATATTCATTATCAAGTCCAATAACATTCAGCCTTGCTTTTTTATCATTTACATCAAGTGTCTCTGTCGTCGAATTTGTTGTAATAACGTGTGAAACATCTTTCACTTGTTTTACTTCCAAAATATCCTCTTCCGTTAACTTCGGTATTTCAAATCCACCTATAGCAAATTCATCATTAATATCTGTTTTAAATTGAATTGGCATAAGGTTATTACCACCAGAACCTGCGAATTTCGACTTCAACATCGCTTCCCCGCCTTGCCCAATTGCAACGACAGTAATAATCGAACCTACCCCGATAATAATACCGAGCATCGTAAGAGCAGAACGTAGTTTATGAGCTAAAATAGAAGATAAGGCAATTTTTATACTATCTAGTAAACTCATACCGCACACCTTCTATCTTCTGTAACTTTCCCGTCTCGCAGTACAATGCGGCGGGAAGAATACGCTGCTACTTCCTCTTCATGCGTAACCATAACAATCGTCGTACCTTCTGCATTAAGCTTCGTGAAAATATCCATAACTTGCTCACCAGACTTCGTATCAAGTGCACCAGTCGGTTCATCGGCCATAATGAACGTTGGATTATTTGCAATCGCTCTTGCAATTGCTACACGCTGCTTCTGTCCACCTGATAACTCATTTGGTAAATGATGCACGCGATCTGCCAATCCAACTTTACCTAACGCCTCCAAAGCCCGCTTGCGACGCTCCGCTTTCTTCACGCCACCATATACGAGCGGAAGCTCAACATTTTCCACTGCGGAAAGACGCGGCAGCAAATTAAAATGCTGAAACACAAAACCGATATATTCATTACGAATTAAAGCAAGCTTTGACTCGTCTGCTGTTAAGATATTCACGTCATTCAGCATATATTCACCTTCTGTTGGACGATCTAAACAACCGATAATATTCATAAGCGTCGACTTACCAGAACCAGAAGGTCCCATAATCGAAACGAACTCACCGCTCTGAATCGTTAAACTAATACCGTGTAAAATCGGCACTGCCAATTTTCCTTGATAATACGTTTTAGCAATATGATTTAACGTAATCATTTCTCTTTCACTTCCATTCCGTCATACACATCGTCGGAAGGATTTTTAACCACCTTTTGCCCCACTGTTACGCCTTCTACAACCTCTGTCCAATCTCCATCAGTAGAACCTTTTTTCACATTTTGTTTACGAAGCTTCCCTTTATCCTCAACATAAACAAATGCATCATCGCCTTTTGCTACAATGCTCTTACTTGGGACAGCAATCATCTTCTTATTCTCTAAGTTTACTTGCAATGAAACATGATAACCTGGAGATAAACCATCTTGACTATCAAGACTTGCTTTATATGTATACTGAGACATATTTTGAGTTGCTTCACCCATGCCGCCAGCTTGCGCCATCTCTGCACTTGTTGGGAACTCACTTACCTCTGTAATCTTACCTGTCCACTTCTTCTTATTATTTGCTTTTGCAGTTACAGTGAATGTTTGATCTTTTTGGATTTGTGACTTTTGAAGCTCAGTTAACGTACCTTGAACTTGGAATGGATCTTTAGAAGCTACTTGTAAAAACGCTTTTCCTTGACCACCTAACGCTTGAGATGAACTTTGTGCCGCATCTTTATCTAACTTTTGAACAACACCAGCAAAATTGCTATAAATCGTAAGTTCTTTCTGCTTCTTACTTAACTCTTCTTTCTGCAACTTTCCTTTTTCTTTCTCAAGGTCAATTGTTTTTTGTCCTATCTCTAACTCGTTTACTTGCTCTTCCATCGGATCTGTTACTTCTTTCCCAGCTCCGCTATCTTTCGCCTTCTTAATTTCTTTCTTTAACGAATCAATCTTCTTTTTTCCTTGATCATAACGCATATCCGCCATCTTCTGATCAAGCTCAGCTTGCTTCATTTGAAGATTAATCTCTTCATTGTCATAAGAGAATAACTTCGTACCTTTTTCTACCTCTTGCCCTTCTTTTACCTCAATATCTTTCACTTTTCCTTTGGCCGGATCTGCATAAAAACTTTCAATATTACCAGGCTTTACCTGACCAGAAATTAACTTCGTATTATTCAGCTTACGCTCTGTCACTTTCTCAAAACTTACAGCATCAGCATTTGTTGATGCACCCTTCTTCTTACCTTGCATAACAAAAATATTAATTGCCGCTACAATAACAATTAGTGCAATAACCCCAATAATAATCCATTTCTTCTTCTTGTTTGGAGTACGAACCGTATTTGGTAACATATTACCGCTCCTTTTTTATAACTTAATAGTTTAATATAAAAATTGTATAAAACTTTCTGAAAACAAAATACATATTATTACAATCTTTTTACAAAGTTTTACACATCCATTTATATTGTAACAAAAATTCCAATGATTAGAAATATGACATTATATCTTTTAAGATAGATTTAAGGAAAGGAAAAAGAGCAATTTTAATTGAATAGAAGCCATTCTTTATTAACAAACTTCTTGCCAAAATGAATCATTAAAATCATTTTCCTAATTGCACCATCGCTATTGTGTCATATATATTTGACATTTCATCTATTCAATTATAAAATGTCACATATAAATGACATTTTGGTACAAGAGGTCTACAACCAACAATGGGAGGGTTATATTTGAATAACGTTAAACAATATCGAAAATCTGAAGGGCTATCGCAGCTAGAGTTAGCTAAAAAAGTTAACGTGGCGAGACAGACAATAAATTTAATTGAAAATAATAAATATAACCCTTCTTTAGCCTTATGTATCGAATTAGCAAAAGCACTAAAAACAGATTTAAACAGTCTATTTTGGGAGGGAGATTAAATGATGAAAATTGAATGGAAAGAAAGAGTTTATAATAGTTTTGTTGGAACACTGAGTGAGAGAGATGAATATCAAAAACAAGAAATCAATAAAGAATTATCTGTAGCTGGAATTGGTTTATGGTGGCTAAATATGTTGGTAATGCTTATTATGTTACTTGTTGATACTATGAACCACACAATATCTATAGGAACAATATTCATTTTTCTATCTAATATGATTTATGCTAATTATTTAGTCTTTAAATTCAAGAAAAAAGGTTTAAGTGATACTGAATGTGCAACAAAAGAAGAATATTTACAACACAAGAAAAAATTAAGAAAAGCTGGCTTAAAAGCAGGTGTGCTTTGGGGCTTTCAAATGTTTGTTTTTATGAATTATATCCTTCCCTATGTAGGTTCAGAAGAAATCTCTATTTCTTTATTTGATGTTATGCTTTGGGGCTGCGCCGGCGGATTTTTCGGTACAACCATGTATCTATTTGGTTTATGGAATCTAAAAAAATTATATTAAGTAACAAAAGTCTTTTACATATTAAACTGCAATTTTACATACTGTTTGTTTTTTCTAATATAAAAGCTATCCAATCACAATTGGATAGCTTTTTCAAACAAAATATTACGCCGCTTTAGGATCTTTTCTCTCATGTCCACGTTGAACAATAAATAAGAAGATTGTTGATAAAACCGCTCCTGTTAATAGTAAGATGAAACAACCATCCCAGCCAGAACTATCAACAATAACACCAATTGCTGCGTTAGCTACAAGACTTCCGCCTACATAACCAAATAGACCACACATACCAACTGTCGTACCTACTGCAAATTTCGGTACTAATTCCATCGCACTTAAACCGATTAAGAACTGTGGTACATAAATTAAACAACCGATAATAGAAACTGCAATACTTACAACAAGTACGCTAGTTGCTTGCCAATATATAAACGTACCAATAACAACTCCAACCATACTAATAATACATAATGGCATACGTTTTCCTTTAAATAATTTATCACTTAAAAAACCAACGATTAATGAACTTGGAATTGCCATACCTTCAAAGATTGCATATGCCGCATGCGCTTCTGCTTTTGAAAATCCTTTAACTGTCGTTAAATAAAGTGGAACCCAGTTAATAACACCGAAACGAATTAAATAAACAAAAGCATTCGCAATACATAAGAACCATACAAATTTATTTTTCACTACATACTTCATTAAAATTTCTTTTGGTGACATCTTGTTAGCATTATCTGCTTTTTCAAGATTTTCATAGTCATTACGATACTCATCAATTGGAGGAAGACCTTCAGATTCTGGTGTATCCTTCGCATTGATCCAAACAAGTACTGCAATTACCATTGCGATAATCGCTGGGAAAATAAATACGCCGCCTTGCCAATGATTTTCACCGAAAATACCTACACCAATTCCGACAAGTGGTGGCACAAGCATTCCACCAACGTTATGTGAAATATTCCAAAGACCTGTTTTCGTACCACGTTCTTTCTTCGAGAACCATTTCGTCATAACAATACTACAAGGTGGTGCTCCCATACCTTGCACAATACCGTTAACAACAAGTAATGTAACAATCATCCCAAATGATGAGGCAAAACCGAAACAAATATTTACAAGCCCTGATAAGAATAAACCGACTGCGATAAAGCGCTGGGCGAAAGCTTTATCTGATAAATTCCCCATAAAGAACTTACTAAATCCATAAACAATTGCCATTACTGAACCTAGTAGACCAATTTCAGCTGTACTAAAACCATATTCTTGTACTAAATACGTACTTGATAACGTAAAGTTACTACGAACTAAATAATAAGCAGCATATCCAACTGAAATGCCGATTAACACACGAATACGTAGTAATCGATATACACGGTCGATCATATCCGCTGGCAATCTTTCAATTGCAGGTGCTGGCTTGAGCCATTTAAACATATATTTTCGTCTCCTTTTCTCACTTCAGAGAGAGACGCTGTCTATTCCATATCTCGATTATTCCGCTATTTGATATATTTTGGTTTGTTCTTCTAACCGGCTGTCCTTCTATTTCTTTCTCATTCTTCGCAAACATCGTTGGTACGCCAAACGACACTTTTTCTAAAATATGCCCCGCTTCTTCTGATAAACAATAATCAATAAATAAATCCGCAATAATACCACTCGGTGCACGTTTTAGTTTAGAAATCGCATTAACAGATAACCCTGTTTGCTCAGGTTCGTTACTTAAAATCGGAAAACCTTGTTTTTGAAGCATTCTCTGATCTCCCATAAAGTTGATGCCTATCATATATTCACCGCTCGCAACAAGTTCTGCTGGGATGTAACCATTCACTGTTACTTCTCCAACTTGTTCCGCCAGATTCTTCACATATTCCTTCGCTTCCTCTTCACCTAACGTATCAATCAGTGATTGGAAAAACGTATATGCTGTACCTGAAACATTTGGATCGGGCATGACAATCTTTCCCTTATATACTGGATTCAATAAATCTTTCCATCTTAACGGATACGAGAGACCGAGCGGCGCTATTTCCTCGTTCCACCGCTCTTTATTAATCGCAATTGCCAGCTTCTCTACTTCATAACCGTACCAATAACCATCTTTATCTTTAACAGTTTTTGAAATACGATTTGCATGTTGGCTTATCACAGGAATAGAAAGATTTTTTTGCTTCATCATTTGATGCGCATCTACTGTACCGCCAATAATAATATCCGCCTTCGGATTTCCAGCTTCTTCTTCCACTCTACGAAGAAGTTCTTCTGTTGAAAGACGAATAAATTCATACGTACATCCGCGCGGCTTACAAAATGATGAAAGTAACGCTTCACCAACTTCCTCACGAGCCGCCACATACGCAACAATATGACGATCATCCAAAATAGGGAGACCATTTTTACTATATTTAATAGAGGTTGTATCTCGAGAGCAACTAGACATCGCTCCTCCAATTACTAGCAAAAAGAAGAAAAAGGCTATCTTTCTCATGACGCATTCTCCTTTACGAATAACTCTGCTAGAGAGCCTTTCATATACATGACATTTCCGTTATTATCACCGAGATATTGCACAACAAAGTACGATGGATACACAGAAATCGTAAGAATATCTTCACGATCATTCTTTACACGCTTACCTGTTTTATAAGCTGTAATATAAGCAATCGGTTCATTCTGCGATTGTAATAACTTCTGAATTTCTCCGTAATCTGTAATTTGCTTTGCGTATCGAATAGAATCAAGTATGTGCGTAAGATTGATAGTACGTACCACATCGCCTTGACGTACTACGACATCCTTTGCTGAAGCAAAGAAATCACTAATACGCTCTGGCGTGTAATACAGGCTTAATAAATACGTTTGAAGTGCTGAAATCATCGGATCCATGCCATTCTTTCCGTATACATTTTCCCCATACTGGAACAAGTCACCTACTGCAAAAGTACGCTTATGTCCATTCAAGTACGTTACTTCTCCAGTAAATACTTGTTCTTGGCTCTTAACGTCCCCAGGCTCTATTCGAATTCGGTCAAAGAATGAAACAATCGTATGCAAACGAACTTCATCCGTTACAACGATTTCTCCCCACTTTTCATGTCTTACTTTCACTTCAATTGGAAGAGATTCATTCACCCTTTGTAAAACGGCTTGTTTATCATTTACAATGTTAATTCGATTATAGATTTGCTTCTCCATAACATAAAACAAAAAAAGAGAAACAATCATACAAATGACAAACATAAGAATTTGAAATGATAGCCTTTTCATTTCTGCCTACCTCCAAGATAAAAAAACGTTGTTTCGAAAATACCGCATAATTGTTTCATAAATGTATCATTTAACCGCTTTCAAGTTTTTTATGTCTTCCATCCTTCTCGGAAGCAAAAATGTAATGAATATTGTAGTACCTATTTCTTCACTACTCTCAATCCGCATGCTTCCGCCCTGCTTATTCATAATCTCCTGACAAATATACAAACCATAACCATTCCCGTAACTAGAAGGAAGTGCCTTTCCTTTCGGAGACTCATTCCACTCTGCAAGCACCACTTCATCTATACCGATCCCATCATCATGAACAAAAACCTTCGCCTCATGCTCATTTACAATTACATTCATACGAATGTGCGAAGCATCACTATACTTAATTGCATTATCAAGCACATTTAAGAAAATTTGCTTCGTCTTATCAAAATCTGCAACAACATGTACATCCGTTAACTCATTTATCACTTCAATTTCAAACTGATTTAGACGAGGTTTCACAATTGAAACTGCTTCTTCTGCCAATTCCTTTATATTCACAACTGTAGGTGACACTTCAAACGTACTCGTCCCATATTTCGAAGACTTAAGCAGTTCCTCTACAAGTGATAATAAACGCTCACTTTCCACCGCCACATAACGAAGACTTTCCTGTACATCTTCTTTCGATTGTAACTTCGGAATTAAATCAACATAACCGATAATTGCCGTTAGCGGTGTTTTTAGCTCATGCGTAATGCGGTCTAGGAAATCTTTCTGCTTCTCTTTCTCCTCCTGCAATTGCTTAATATGCAGTTCAATTCCATCGGCCATCGCGTTAAAAGATGCGGAAAGCTGAGCGATTTCCACGTACTCATTTAACTCAATCTTACTCTTATAATCACCATTCGCGAGCCGCTGTGCCATTTGTCTCAACTGATCAATTGGTTTATGAAGAGACTTCGCCAAACGAATCGCAAAGAAAATACCGGTAGCTACTAGGCAAAGAGACGTCATTAAGAACGTCCAGCTCACATTTGTTAAAACTTCCTTCTCACCCGTTAACTCATTTATAAAACGAATACTTCCAATGACATCGTTTCCATAATAAACCGGGCTTGAAAACAAAAGAATGGGAGCGGGATCCGCCTCCTCAAAAACATAAGACTTCTTTCCCTTCAAGGAACTCTCAATGTCGATGTTACGGTGAAGCAATGCTCCTTTTTGTGTATCTGCAACAACATCGCCATTCTTCCCGATCATCTGCACACGGACATCCATACGCTTCGCTAAATACGACGCAATTAAAAGTGAATTCGGACCAAGCGTATCCACTTCTGCTTCCTTCTCTAAATAATTCATCGTATAAATTTGCGCTTCTACACTTAACTTTTCTAAAGAATCTGCTGCGTTATGATACATATTCTTTTCTAACGTAATATAAACAACTGCATATAAAAGAACAAAAATCGGAATTAACAGCCCAACTATTCCAAACACCATATTTCGCTTTAAAGACATACCATCACCACTTAACAATCCAGTTTATAGCCCACGCCATAAATTGTCTTAATATATTCTCCGCTCGTCCCAAGCTTCTTTCGAAGTCTCTGCACCATAATATCAACCGCTCTCGTATTTCCGATATACTCAAATCCCCATACTTTCTCAAGCAACTCATCCCTCATAAACACACGCTGCGGATTTGAAACAAACAACTGACATAAATTAAACTCTCGGTACGTTAACTGAATCTCTTGTCCACTCACATGTACCTTTCTTTCCTTAGGACAAATCACTATCTCTCCAGCCTCAATTACTTCATGACTTACAGCGACCTCCGTCTTCTTTACACGCCGCGCCATATTCTTAACCCGAAGAATAAGCTCCGCATAATTAAACGGCTTCGTCACATAATCATCAGCACCCAGCTGCAAGCCAAGCAACTTATCATTCATCTGACTCTTTGCTGTTAACATAAGCACCGGAATATCCCTATCCCTCTCACGGAACAAACGAAGCAACTCATACCCATCCGTATCCGGAAGCATAACATCCAAAATCAATACATCTGGCCCTTCATTCCATCGCTCCAAAGCTTCTCTCCCATCAGCCGCTGCCAATACTTCATAACCTTCCATCTCCAACTGCATCCGAATCAAATTACGAATACTCGATTCATCATCCACCACAAGTATTTTCATCATTCTCCTCCTTCCATCATGTATTATAGTACAGTTTAGTATAGCAAAAATCCTATAAAAAAAGAGAGGGTATTGTCGAACATATTTTGTCGACGATACCCTCTCCCCTTTTATTATTTAGCTACAAAATAATCCGTTACATATTGTGCCCAAACTTCATGACCTTTAGCAGTTGGGAAACCAAATTCTTCTTTTAAATATGGTAGGATAGCCTTTGTCGATGCATCCGGCCATGCTCCCCAATGATCAATATATGTATAATTATTTTGAGTTGCAAATTGTTTTAATGCTTCAATTGCTTTCGGATAATTCTTCGCACCATACACTGGATTTGATGGTTGAATCATAATCGTAGCACCCTTTGCACTAGTAGAAAGTGCTTGAACGAACTTCTGTGTATTTGCGACAGAGTTCCCATTACCAGTTTTACCGTTATCAGTAATAAATGGTGGCTCAAATAAAATTACATCTGGATTCTCTTTCGCAATCTCTTTATCACGCTTATTCGCAATTAACTCTTCTGTGCTTTCACCCTTATATTCCTTTACAGTCACATTCCATAAACCTTTACCGTAAGCAGTTTCTAAATTAGACGTTAACTTAGCTGCCCAAGCACCTTTTTCAGATGAAGAACCTTCATCACCAACGATAACAAGATTTACTGCTTTTTTATCCTCAGCAGCTTTCTTTAACTTCTCTTTCACTGCATCTGGCAAGTTCTTCGCATATGCTTCATTGAAAGATGACTTTGTATCTTGTTTTTTCTCTTCCTTTTTTTCTTCTTTCTTCGCTCCGCTATCTTTCACTTCATCCTTTGTTTTCGTTACTTCACTCGTTTGTCCTGTTGCATTCGCAATCTTCTTATTCCAGTACAATTTACCGCTCACAATCGAAGCAACAAACAATACAAAAATAACAAGGACAAGTACTGCTTTCTTATTCATCGATTCACCTCATCTATTAATCTCACAATATATAATACTAATATAAATCCACGCAAAAATAAACCCAACTCCTTCCAAAGGAGTTGGGTTATTACATACTACTTAGTCACTTCAAGATGTGCTCTTAATTTATTCGTTAAATCTTGTTTTGCAGCATCTGGAACATAGTAGTACCAAATACCATCAGCAGCTTTGTGGCCGTCACCCGGGATTTGGATATCCTCACTATTTTTCAAACAATCTTTATAATTCTTTTGCATATCAAACATTTGATCTTGCGTTAAGTTTGTTTTCACGTTCTTTTGGATTGCTGTAAGTACATCTCCATAGCTTGTTAAAGAAGAGAAGGTTGCACCTTTCTTAATAACAGCTTGCATCACTTGACGTTGACGCATTTGACGACCGAAGTCGCCTCGTGGGTCTTCTTTGCGCATACGTGTATATGCTAGAGCTTGATCACCTGTTAAGTGAATATTCCCTTTCTGGAAGTGTTTCCCTTCTAGGGAGAATTCTAAATCATTATTAACATCGACACCGCCTACTGCATCTACAATATCTTTAAATCCTTCCATGTTTACTTCAATATAGTAATTGATAGGAACATTTAAGAATTTTTCTACTGTCGCTACAGACATGTCTACGCCACCAAATGCGTACGCATGGTTGATTTTATCACTTTTACCCTTTCCAACGATTTCAGTATACGTATCACGCGGAATACTTACTGTTTTCATTGAATTATTTTTAGGGTTTAATGTAATGACCATTAAAGAATCTGAACGTCCTTTATCTCCACCACGCTCATCTGCACCTAATAGTAAAATTGAAACAGGTTCAGATTTATTGATTTTTTCTTCTGGTTTATTACCTTGATCGCGTTTTAATGGTTTATGAACTTCATCTAATGTTTTTGAAACAGAAGAATATATATTATAAGCGTAAGCTCCTCCACCTATAATTAGTACTCCTATAATTCCTAATATCCAAAATAGGATTTTCTTTTTCATGCTTTTAACCTTCTTTCTTCAGGTACCGCTATCAAATTATTATAACTACAAAATATAAAATACATTATACATGTAATTCAATTTTTAAGCCAAACTATATTGATAACTCAATGAAAGTTTTAGCAACCTATAACCAATTCTCTAGTTACTAACTTTTTGATATCCAGTCTTATTTTCAGACTGCCACCTCCAAGAATCTGCACACATTTCTTCTAATCCGCGTGTTGCCTCCCAGCCTAATTCACGCTTTGCTTTCGATGCATCAGCAAAGCATACTGCCACATCACCTGGGCGACGCTCTGTAATTTTATAAGGAACTTTCTTACCCGAAACTTTTTCAAACGCTTCAACCATCTCTAGTACACTATAGCCCATACCTGTT
>NZ_JBQAHZ010000016.1:0-118690 GCF_051917185.1 Bacillus cereus group sp. MYBK108-1 | reverse complement strand
CGAATGAAGTTTTAGCTTACCATGTGTCAGAACGACTTACCCTAGATATCGCAACGACGACTCTTCACAAACTAAAGAAGAATAAGAAGGTACGATTAACGCAAGATGCCTGTATTCATTCTGATCAAGGTACTCATTACACAAGCCCTACCTATCAAAAGTTAGTCAAAGAATTAAAGCTGGGACAATCCATGTCAAGACGAGGAAACTGTTGGGATAATGCCCCTCAAGAATCTTTTTTCGGGCACTTTAAAGATGAGGCTCACATCAAAACTTGTACATCTTTCACACAGTTAAAACAAGAAATTAAAGACTATATGAAATACTACAATCAGCATAGATATCAGTGGAATTTAAAGAAGATGACTCCTGTCGAATACAGAAATCATCTTCTTGATGCCGCCTAACTTTTTTTTAAAATGTCCTTTACAAAGGGTACAGATTAAAAACGAAGCCTCCTTTTTAATTAACTTTCTTCCCACTCTTCCTCATCAACCATAAGAAATAAGGTGCTCCAAGTACAGCGACGACAAGACCAGAAGGAATTTCTTTCGGATATGCAATTGTTCGGCCGAGTAAGTCAGCAATGGAAAGAAGAATTGCTCCAAACAGTGCTGAGCAAACGAATAGTCTTTGATGGTTCATACCAACAACAATTCTTGCTAAGTGAGGTGCGACAAGGCCTAAAAAGGCAATTGTACCGACAGCAGCGATATTTACTGACGCAAGTAGTGTCGCTAGCACAATTAGAGCAAGACGTGTTTTATTTACTGGTTGCCCAAGTCCAGTTGCTAAATCGTCTCCCAGTACGAGAACGTCAAGTTGTTTTATTAAGAAAAAGATAATGAATACAAGAATTAGAGATGGATATAGAATGATATTTTCTAAGTGATTCCACCCTCTTGCATACGTACTGCCAGATAACCATGTTAAAGCAGCGGCAACATTCAAATTGGCTCTAACGATAAAGATTTGAATAATTGCTGAGCCAAGCGCAGAAATACCAATCCCTATTAAAGCGAGAGCTGTTGGACTAAATCCTGATTTCCAAGAGAAGAAGAGGACAATTCCAACTGCAAGTAGTCCGCCAATAAATGCACCAATTGGTAGGAAGAAACCAGGAAGTGCAGGAAAGACATACATAATCGTTAAAGCACCGACACCAGCTCCCGATGAAATACCAATAATAGAAGGATCGGCAAGTGGGTTTCGTAATATACTTTGGAAAACAAGCCCACTTATTGCAAGGCATGCGCCAGCAATAGCAGCAACGAGCATTCTTGGTAAACGAAGATTCATCATCATATTTTTGTCAAATTGTGTTAATTGACCTGATATAACATTAGTAATGCTTTCGATATAAGCGTTACTACCGATTGTAACACCAAGAGCAATCGTCACAATACAAAGTGTGATAGATATAATGATTACCTTTTTATAAGAGTAATAGCGGGAACTAGCTCCAGCTGCATTCGCACCGTTATCATTCATATATTGTTTCGATTTCATCATTCGATACACTAAGTAAATAAGCCAAGGAGATCCAATCATTGCTGTGACTGCCCCAACAGGAAGTTCTGCACCGGTTGGATCTATTAATCTACCGACAACATCTGCTCCAAGCAATAATACTGCCCCCCATAAGA
Organism: Bacillus cereus group sp. MYBK108-1; assembly: GCF_051917185.1. Classification (NCBI taxonomy): domain Bacteria; kingdom Bacillati; phylum Bacillota; class Bacilli; order Caryophanales; family Bacillaceae; genus Bacillus; species Bacillus cereus group sp. MYBK108-1. Next base: position 117,044 of record NZ_JBQAHZ010000016.1, on the reverse strand, counting down.
AAGAAGAGAGAAGAAGAGTAAAGTGTTGACGGTATCCGATAAGGCGCATTAAATGAGGTGCAACTAAGCCGACAAAGCCAATTGGTCCAACAACAGTAACAATTACTGCTGTTAAAAAGATTGCAGCAATGAAGGCGATAAGACGTGTTACTGCTGTTTTTTCACCAAGAGAAATAGCAACATCATCACCAAGTAAGAGAATGTTGAGTTTACGAGACATAAATAGTAAAACTAGGAAAGAAATAATGATAAATGGAAAAGCAAATTGAACGCCATCCCAGTTATTTTGAATAAGAGAGCCAGCTCCCCATAAAAATAAACCAGCTGTTTCATTTTCATAGAAAAGCTGCATCGTTCCGGTAAAGGCAGAGAGCATTAATGTAACGACCATACCAGCTAATGCCATTCTAAGTGGGGTTCCCTTTTTTCCACCAGAAATACGGTATACAAATAAAGCAGTAATAGCACCACCGATAAATGTGAACAGAAGAGAATTAATTTGTAAATCTTTCGGTAAGAAAATTGTAGCCGCTACTAGAAAGAAATATGCGCCAGAGTGAATACCCATTGTACTGGATTCAGCAAGTGGATTTTTCGTTAACGTTTGTAAAATAACCCCTGATGCAGCAAGAGCGCCTCCAGCTAAAATGGCAATTACAGCTCTAGGTAATCGAAGCATGATTAAAGTTTGATGTTCTAGCGATTGGTTCGGTGAGATAAGAGCATCAATAATCATACTATAGGAAATGTTTGCTTGACCTTGTCCGATATGAATAAAGAAAAGGAGGAGCAAGAGAGCTGCTCCTCCTCCGAATACAAGACTTGCTCGAAGTGTATGTTGTAAGCTATTCATTGTGTAATCACTTCTTCGCTGTCATTACATCTGCTACTTGTGTTGCTAAAGATGTTGCAGACTCAGGACCACCGAAAATCCAAGTGTCGCCTTTTAATTTATACATTTTGTTTTCTTTTTTGAACTTTAATTCTTCCCAAGCAGGGTTGCCTTTTAGTTGCGTGTCAAAAATGTTATCTTCATCCGCTACAATGTAAATGAAGTTTGAATCTTGTACACTTTGTAATGATTCTACAGTTGTTTGTTTAAAACCATCTGGCTCAGATTTTCCTGCTTCAAAAGTATTTGTTAGACCTAATTTTTTTGTAACTTGTAAAGCTAAAGAATTGTCAGTTAAGATACGGAATGTTGGTACGTTTTTAGCAGTAAATGCTTGTGCCATTGCGATGTTTTTATCTTTTAAGTCTGCTTTCTCAATTTTTGCTTTTGCATCAGCGAATGCTTTATCCATATCAGCTAATACTTTTTTACCTTCTTCTTCTTTTCCAACTGCTTTTGCAATTTGTTTAAATGTTTCTGTCATTTCAGCAAAGTGATCGTTATTGCTTGTTGATGGATCAAACATAACTGTTGGTGCAATTTGCTCTAATTCATTTTTAATTGCTTTACCACGGAATGAAGCTGTAATAATTAAGTCTGGTTTTAAACGGCTAATTTCTTCTAAGTTTGGTTGTTGACGTGTCCCTACATCTACAACATCTTTACTCGGTTTTGTTTTTGTATTTACCCATTTATTATAATTCTTAATGTCTGCCATCCCTACTGGCTGAACACCAAGTGCTAATAAGTCTTCAGAATATACCCACTCAAGTACAACTACTTTTTTTGCTGGTTTATCTAACTTCGTTTCCCCTTCAGCGTGTTTAATTGTTATAGCTTGATTTTTATTGTCCGCTTTTGTTTCTTTTTTCTCCTCTTTTTGCTGTCCGCATCCAACAGCGAATAGAAGAACTACTATGAAAATACTGAGAATTTTCTTCATCTTCTGCCCCCAAATTAAGTGTTTTTTGTAACTAGTACCATAAGTGAAAATGGTTATCAATTACAACACCCAAATCATACTATGAGGGTATTTTAAGTGTCAATATATTTTTAAAATTTTGACGGAAAATAACGAATTATACGGATTTTTATATATTATAGTCGCTATTTATGAAGAATAAGCCTCTTTACTAAAAATATTGGCGAATGTGGAAAGTTTAAATGGGAAAGTGGCTGTGTACGATAGTGTAATGTGTATTGTTAATAGTCTGTGGAGATAAGGCGAAAGTACAAGCAAAAGGAGAGTGAATCGCATGTAATAATTACTAGAATGTATGGAGGAAATCTGTGTTTTATCCCCAACTAGGCAAAGTATTTCTTTGTTATTTAGATGGGTGTTTTTTAAGTCGGTGATTGCGCTAAAAAGATCGAATGTAAAGGAAGTGATCAACATGTCTTCATGGAGCAATAACGTAAATGGATATTGTGGGTGTAATAATCAAAATGGTGTACATGTTGATTCATGCGGTTTTAGTTGCGATGGGACAGTTCCTAAGGTTGGTCCAACCGGTCCGACGGGGGCAACAGGAGCAACAGGCCCAACGGGGGCGACAGGAGTAACAGGCGACACAGGTCCAACGGGAGCGACAGGAATAACAGGGGCAACGGGTCCAACAGGAGCGACAGGAATAACAGGAGCAACAGGCCCAACGGGAGCGACAGGAATAACAGGGGCAACGGGACCAACAGGAGCGACAGGAATAACAGGAATAACAGGAGCAACAGGCCCAACAGGGGCAACGGGGGCGACAGGAGTAACGGGAGCAACGGGTCCAACGGGAGCGACGGGTCCAACGGGAGCGACAGGCCCAACAGGAGCAACAGGCGATACAGGTCCAACAGGCACAAGTATAACGGCAACATACGCATTTGCAAATAATACGTCGGGTACAGCAATATCGGTACTACTAGGTGGAACAAATGTCCCGCTTCCAAACAATCAGAATATCGGTCCAGGTATTACAGTGTCTGGGGGGAACACAGTATTTACGGCTGCAAATGCAGGGAATTATTATATTTCATATTCAATTAATATAACGGCTGCATTATTAGTTAGTTCACGAATTACAATTAATGGGGCACCGCTTGCTGGGACTATTAATTCTCCTGCATTAGCAACGACATCATTTAGTGCGACAATTATTACGACTCTTGCGGCGGGGAGTGCAATTAGTTTGCAATTATTTGGTTTGTTAGCTGTTGCGACATTATCAACAACTACCCCAGGAGCGGTATTAACAATTATAAGATTAAGTTAATGACAAACTCTCTTACTCTTTTAAGATTAAGAGAGTTTCTACATATAATAAGAAGTTAATGAAGTAAAGCATAGTTATATAAAAGTCAGAATATTATGATTGTAACGCTATGGTGACTATAATATAATGAAAATAACCATCATGAATGAACATTCATTTATTTTTTATGTATTTGAAGGGGGAATGAAGGTGGAAAAACCATGGTTGAAAAGTTATCCAGAGGAAATTCCTAGTACGATTTCTTATGATATTCAGCCGCTTCATAGATATGTAGAACAGATGGCATCTCGCTACCCAGAAAAGAAAGCGCTTCACTTTTTAGGGAAGGATATTACGTTTTCGGACTTCCATGATAAGGTGAAGAGGTTTGCAAATTATCTTCAAAAGCTCGGTGTGGAAAAGGGTGATCGAGTTGCTATTATGTTGCCAAATTGTCCGCAAGCTGTAATTGGTTATTACGGCACATTACTTGCGGGAGGTATCGTAGTACAAACAAATCCACTGTATACAGAAAGAGAATTAGAATATCAGCTTCATGACTCGGGAGCAAAAGTAATTCTTTGTCTCGATTTAGTGTTTCCAAGAGTAACGAATGTTCAATCTGCTACAAAAATTGAGCATATTATCGTAACTCGTATTGCAGACTTTTTACCATTCCCTAAAAATCTATTGTATCCATTTGTGCAGAAAAAACAGTCGAATTTAGTTGTGAAAGTATCAGAGAGTGAAACGATTCATCTTTGGAATTCAGTAGAAAAAGAAGTGAATACGAATGTTGAGGTGCCTTGTGATCCTGAAAATGATCTAGCTCTTTTACAGTACACAGGAGGAACAACCGGATTTCCGAAAGGAGTTATGTTAACGCATAAAAACCTCGTCTCTAACACGTTAATGGGAGTTCAATGGTTATATAATTGCAAAGAAGGAGAAGAAGTCGTTCTTGGGGTTCTTCCATTTTTCCATGTTTATGGTATGACAGCTGTTATGAATTTAAGTATTATGCAAGGATACAAAATGGTCCTTATTCCAAAGTTTGATATGAAAATGGTTTTTGAAGCGATTAAGAAGCATAAAGTGACATTGTTTCCAGGGGCACCAACTATTTATATCGCTCTTTTAAATAGTCCGCTTTTAAAAGAATACGATATTTCTTCTATTCGTGCTTGTATTAGTGGATCAGCACCACTGCCAGTAGAAGTACAGGAAAAGTTCGAAAAAGTTACAGGTGGTAAACTAGTAGAGGGATATGGTTTAACAGAATCCTCTCCGGTTACACATAGTAATTTTTTATGGGAAAAGCGAGTGCCAGGTAGCATCGGAGTTCCGTGGCCAGATACAGAAGCAATCATTATGTCGCTTGAAACTGGTGAGGCATTACCGCCAGGAGAAATAGGGGAAATTGTAGTGAAAGGCCCTCAAATTATGAAAGGATATTGGAATAAGCCAGAGGAAACAGCGGCTGTATTGCAAGATGGCTGGCTCCATACAGGTGATGTTGGCTACATGGATGAAGATGGATTCTTCTATGTAAAAGATCGCAAGAAAGATATGATTGTCGCGAGTGGATTTAATGTGTATCCTCGTGAAGTTGAAGAAGTATTATATGAGCATGAAAAAGTGCAAGAAGTAGTGACAATTGGAGTTCCAGATCCGTACCGAGGAGAGACAGTTAAAGCATTTGTTGTGTTAAAAGAAGGTACGGAGTGCTCTGAGGAAGAATTAAATCAGTTTGCACGTAAATATTTAGCGGCTTATAAAGTGCCGAAAGTATATGAGTTTAGAGATGAATTGCCAAAAACGACAGTAGGGAAAATTTTACGCCGTGTTCTAATAGATGAAGAGAAGAGAAAGAATGAGGATGAGCAAACGGGCTAAGGCCCTTTCTTTTTGAAAAAATAGGATTGACACTTTTCTAAATAGTCAGTATTATAAGAATATGAATGACTATTCATTCAGTCATCTTCTTGAAGGGGACAGTAAAGTGAAGAAAAATAGACCGAAATACAATCAAATTATTGATGCGGCAGTCATTGTGATTGCGGAGAATGGGTACCACCAAGCGCAAGTTTCTAAAATCGCAAAGCAAGCTGGGGTAGCTGATGGCACGATTTATTTATATTTTAAAAATAAAGAAGATATATTAATATCCTTATTCCAAGAGAAGATGGGAGAATTTGTCGAAACAATTCGTCAAAAAACAGCAGGAATTGAAAGCGCTGTATCGAAGTTATTCATGTTGGTAGAAACGCACTTCTTGCTGTTGTCGCAAAATGATCCTCTTGCTATCGTTACGCAATTAGAGCTAAGGCAGTCCAATCAAGACTTGCGCCTTAAAATAAATGAAGTATTAAAAGGCTACTTACAAGTTATGGATGAGATTTTAGAGACTGGTATAAAACAAGGTGAATTTCAAGCAGATTTAAATGTTCGCGTGGCAAGACAAATGATCTTTGGAACAGTAGATGAAGTTGTGACCAATTGGGTAATGAGCGATCATAAGTATGATCTGGTCGCACTTTCAAAAACGGTACACGGGCTACTTATTGCAGCTTGTGGTTATCGTCAATAATGGGAGGGATCATGTTGAAATTCCTATCTGTAAGAGTTGAAGATCATATCGCGGTGGCGACATTAAATCACGCACCAGCGAATGCGATGTCTTCACAAGTTATGCATGATGTTACTGAATTAATTGATCAAGTGGAAAAGGATGATAACATTCGCGTTGTTGTTATTCACGGTGAAGGACGTTTCTTCTCAGCGGGAGCAGATATTAAAGAATTTACATCTGTTACTGAAGCGAAGCAAGCAACAGAATTAGCACAGCTTGGACAAGTTACGTTTGAGCGTGTTGAAAAATGTTCAAAACCAGTTATTGCGGCAATTCATGGAGCGGCACTGGGCGGCGGCCTTGAGTTTGCTATGTCTTGCCACATGCGCTTTACAACTGAAAGTGCAAAACTTGGTTTACCTGAATTAACACTTGGATTAATTCCTGGCTTTGCAGGTACACAGCGCTTACCACGTTATGTTGGGAAAGCGAAAGCTTGTGAAATGATGTTAACAAGTACACCAATTACTGGTGCAGAAGCATTAAAGTGGGGACTTGTTAACGGATTGTTCTCTGAAGAATCTCTTTTAGATGATACGCTTAAAGTTGCAAAACAAATTGCTGGAAAAAGTCCAGCAACAACTCGTGCTGTACTAGAGTTATTGCAAACGACAAAATCGTCTCATTACTATGAAGGTGTACAACGTGAATCACAGATTTTTGGTGAAGTATTTACGAGTGAAGATGGAAGAGAAGGTGTAGCTGCATTTTTAGAAAAGCGTAAACCTTCATTTAGTGGCAGGTAGTTCAATTATTTTTTTAATATAAATTAACAGAAAATTAAAATTGATAGAATCTTTCTGAAAAACAAGGGGGTAAATGGAATGAACATCTACGTACTCATGAAACGAACATTTGATACAGAAGAAAAAATCGTAATTAAAAACGGTGCAATTTACGATGGCGAAGCGGAATTCATCATCAACCCTTACGATGAATATGCAATTGAAGAAGCAATTCAAGTAAGAGACGCACAAGGTGGAGAAGTTACAGTTGTAACAGTCGGTGGCGAAGATAGTGAGAAAGAACTTCGTACTGCATTAGCAATGGGCTGTGATAAAGCTGTATTAATTAATATTGAAGATGATGTAGAAAATGGTGACCAGTTCACGACAGCAAAAGTGCTTGCTGAATATTTAAAAGATAAAGATGCAGATTTAATTTTAGGTGGAAACGTTGCAATTGATGGTGCATCTGGACAAGTAGGACCACGCGTAGCTGAAGCGTTAAATATTCCGTATGTAACGACAATTACAAAACTTGAAATTGACGGTACAAATGTGAAGATTGAGCGTGATGTTGAAGGTGATACAGAAGTGATTGCAACTTCATTACCAGTTTTAGTAACAGCACAGCAAGGTTTAAATGAACCGCGTTATCCATCGCTTCCAGGTATTATGAAAGCGAAGAAAAAGCCGCTAGAAGAATTAGAATTAGATGATTTAGATTTAGAAGAAGATGATGTGGAAGCAAAGACAAAAACAATTGAAATCTATTTGCCTCCTAAGAAAGATGCAGGAAAAGTGTTACAAGGCGAGCTGCAAGATCAAGTAAAAGAACTTGTATCGTTGCTCCATACAGAAGCGAAAGTAATCTAATAAAATACGAAATTATATATGCAGGAGGGAAAATCTATGGCTCGTAAAGTATTAGTAATGGGTGAAGTTCGTGATGGATCGCTACGTAACGTTTCTTTTGAAGCGGTAGCAGCAGCAAAAACAATTGCAGAAGGCGGTGAAGTAGTAGGTCTTCTAATTGGAGACAGCGTTGCCTCTTTTGCAAATGAATTGATTCATTACGGTGCAGATCGCGTTGTGACAGTTGAAAATGATAAATTAAAATCATATACATCTGATGGTTATGCACAAGCGTTTTTAGCTGTACATGCTGAAGAAAATCCAGAAGGTATCGTTTTTGGACATACAGCACTTGGTAAAGATTTATCACCAAAATTAGCAGCGAAGCTTGAAGCTGGTTTAGTTTCTGACGTAACTGCTTTAGAGGTTGAAGGTGGAAATGTTATCTTCACTCGTCCAATTTACTCTGGTAAAGCATTCGAGAAGAAGATTGTAACAGACGGCATCTTATTTGCGACAGTGCGTCCAAATAACATTGCAACTCTGGAAAAAGATGAGTCTCGCAGCGGTGACGTATCTTCTATCACAGTTGATGTGAAAGATTTACGTACAATCATTCAAGATGTTGTCCGTAAAACAGCAGAAGGTGTGGATCTTTCTGAAGCAAAAGTTATTATCGCTGGCGGACGTGGTGTGAAGAGTGAAGAAGGCTTTAAGCCATTAAAAGAGTTAGCGGACGTACTAGGCGGCGCTGTTGGGGCATCTCGTGGTGCTTGTGACGCTGAATACTGTGATTACTCATTACAAATTGGTCAAACTGGTAAAGTTGTTACGCCAGACTTATACATTGCATGTGGTATTTCTGGTGCGATTCAGCATTTAGCAGGTATGTCTAACTCAAAAATAATCGTTGCGATTAATAAAGATCCAGAAGCAAGTATCTTTAAAGTAGCTGACTATGGTATTGTCGGTGACTTATTCGAAGTTGTACCTCTTTTAACAGAAGAGTTTAAAAAGTTAAAAGTACATTCATGATTTAAGTACCCTTGAGTTCCAAGTGAAGTACCCCTATATATAGAAAAAGGTGAGAGATCCCCTGTCTCTCATCTTTTTAGTATTTAATCCGTATTTTTATATAGTATAAAGGAACATTTTTTTGTTACAATACATAACGATACATATTATTCGCCACGTATATAAGTTAATGATATACTCTTGGTAGAATATACTTGAAGGAGGAAATAAAATGGCAATTGTAAACGCAAATGACCAAAGCTTCGCAGCAGAAACTAGCGAAGGTGTTGTATTATTAGATTTCTGGGCACCTTGGTGTGGACCTTGTAAAATGATCGCTCCTGTATTAGAGGAAATTGATGCAGAACTAGGCGAAAAAGTAAAAGTAGTAAAAGTAGACGTTGATGAAAACCAAGAAACTGCTCGTCAATTCGAAGTAATGAGCATTCCAGCTCTTTTCGTATTAAAAGACGGTAAAGTAGTTGATCAAGCGTTAGGTTACAAACCGAAAGAAGCGTTAGTAGAATTAGTTTCTAAACACTTCTAAAATAAAAAAGCTACCATTTGGTAGCTTTTTTTATTTTCTTTTTTACAGTCTTTCCGTTACAATAAAAGAACGTATGTTGGGTGTTTGGGCATAGTATGTTTTCAAGGGAAAATAAAAATGCTAAGTATGTAGAAATGGAGGGAGACGAGTGCACGAACATTTGAAAGAGAAGTTGGCTATTTTACCAGATCAACCTGGTTGTTATTTGATGAAAGATAAGCAAGGAACGGTTATATATGTCGGAAAGGCAAAAGTGCTTAAAAATCGTGTGCGCTCGTACTTTACTGGTTCACATGATGGGAAAACACTGCGGCTTGTAGGAGAAATTGTTGATTTTGAATATATTGTAACCTCTTCGAATTTAGAAGCACTTATTTTAGAGTTAAATCTAATTAAAAAATATGATCCGAAATATAATATTCAATTAAAAGATGATAAAACATATCCTTTTATTAAAATTACGGCGGAGAAGCAACCGCGCTTACTCATTACTCGAAACGTAAAAAAGGATAAAGGGAAATATTTTGGTCCTTATCCAAATGCACAATCTGCTCATGAAACGAAAAAACTGCTAGATCGTATGTATCCACTTCGGAAATGCACGAATATGCCAGATAAAGTTTGTTTGTATTATCATATGGGTCAATGTTTAGCGCCTTGTGTGAAAGAAGTGACGGAAGAACAAAATAAAGAAATTGTAGATGAAATTATTAAGTTTTTAAATGGTGGACATAAAGAAGTTCGTTCAGAACTAGAAATAAAAATGTATGAGGCCTCAGAGAAACTAGAGTTTGAACGTGCAAAAGAGTTGCGTGATCAAATTGCTCATATTGATGCGATTATGGAAAAACAAAAGATGATTATGAGTGACTTAGTAGATCGTGATGTGTTTGGATATGCAGTGGATAAAGGATGGATGTGTGTTCAAGTTTTCTTCGTTCGAAAAGGAAAGCTAATTGAACGTGATGTTTCTATGTTTCCAATTTACGATGAACCAGAAGAGGGTTTTTTAACGTTTATCGGCCAATTTTATGAAAACAGTAGTCATTTTAAGCCGAAGGAAATTGTCGTTCCAGGAAGTATAGACTCGGAATTAGTAGAGCGCTTTTTAGAAGTGGAAGCGACGCAGCCGAAACGTGGTAAGAAAAAAGACCTTGTAGAATTGGCAAATAAAAATGCGAAGATTGCTCTTGAAGAGAAGTTTTACTTAATTGAACGTGATGAAGAACGAACGATTAAAGCGGTAGATCATTTAGGGAAGCAGCTTGGGATTGAAACGCCGTATCGTATTGAAGCGTTTGATAACTCAAATATTCAAGGAACAAATCCCGTTTCTGCAATGATTGCTTTTATCGATGGGAAACCGGCGAAGAAAGAGTATCGAAAATATAAAATTAAAACGGTTCAAGGGCCAGATGATTATGAGTCTATGAGAGAAGTTGTGAGGCGCCGTTATACAAGGGCGCTTAAAGAAAATTCACCTTTACCTGATTTGATTATTATTGATGGAGGAAAAGGCCATCTAGCGGCTGCAAGTGATATTTTAGAGAATGAGCTCGGATTATATATTCCGATGGCAGGTCTTGTAAAAGATGATAAACATAAAACCTCCCATTTAATTATTGGGGATCCACCGGAACCTGTGATGCTTGAGAGAAATAGCCAAGAATTTTATTTATTGCAGCGTATTCAAGATGAGGTGCATCGATTTGCGATTACATTCCATCGTCAATTACATGGGAAATCTGTCATTCAATCAGCATTGGATGATATTCCAGGAATCGGTGATAAACGGAAAAAGGTATTGTTAAAACATTTTGGTTCATTAAAGAAGATGAAAGAAGCTTCTATAGAGGAATTTGTCGAAGCGGGTATGCCGAAAAATGTCGCGGAGACGATTTATACGTATTTAACAGATAAGAAGACGTTGTAGTTTACAACGTCTTCTGTTTTTTGGTATAATTTCTGAAGATTTAAAATAAACTCATCTGAATGAAAATACAAAAAAGTCAACTAAACTGATATGTCTAGTTGACTGTAGGTAATGCTTACACTTCAATGAGATCTTTTATATCCCATTTTACAAGAAATGTAATAGAGTCAGAACGTTTTTTCTTTTCTTCGTATGACTCTGCAACGACGTTCCGTTGCTTTTGGATTTGTTCAGCGATGAATCCGGCTTCTAGTTGATAAGAAGAATGTCGTTTTTGTTTTTGACGTTCTGCGATGAGTGTGCCTTTAAGTTGGAACTGCATTTCACGACGCTTATGTTCAACAATGCTTAAAGTGCCCCAGCCAGCCTTTTCAAAGAACTGAATGACTTCTTCAATTGTTTCTAGCGGATATTTTCTTGCAAGGTTTCTACCAGACCAGTATAAAATACCATCTAAATCGTTGCCGATTAAATCAGGTAGTAATTCTTCACGTAGCAATTCATAAGCGAAGGCGTTCAATGAAACATCTTCTAAAGATGTTGTATCGATTGTATTTTTACTCACAATATTCCCCTCTTTCTATAGGGATTATTATATAACATTTCACATTTATAAAAACAGATTTTTCTTTAGGAAAATCTGAATATATAAGAAGAAAAAAAGAATTGGCAAATTATATGCAAATTATGTATACGTTTTCTTGACGCTTCGACAAAAATAGGAGTAAAATGAACTTGGTATCAAATTATGCTGAAATATTTCGAATAATTTTTTCAGTTTTTCTTATGCCAATAGTGAAAAAACATTATTGTCATAAACTAATCTGAAAACAGCAGTCAAACATTCAAGGGGGGTAATGGGGACATGAAAGGCCGCGAGTATACGTTTCGTAAGTGGCACTCATTAATGGGGGTCATCCCGGTTGGTGTCTTTTTGACGCAACATTTAATTGTAAACAACTTTGCAACACGAGGAGCAGAGGCTTTTAACAAAGCTGCAGGCTTTATGGAGCTCCTTCCATTCCGGTATGCGCTAGAAATTTTCATCATCTTTTTACCGATACTGTACCATGCTATATATGGCTTATATATTGCATTTACAGCTAAGAACAATGCGGTTTCTTACGGTTATTTCCGTAACTGGATGTTCGTCTTCCAAAGAATTTCAGGTATCGTTACGCTGATCTTCATTTCTTGGCACGTCTGGGAAACTCGTATTCAAGCAATGTTAGGTAAAGAGGTAAACTATGATATGATGGCAGATATTTTAAACAATCCAGCTATGTTTGCATTCTACTTAGTTGGTGTTGTTTCAACAATTTTCCACTTTGCAAATGGACTATGGACATTCTGCATCAGCTGGGGAATTACAGTATCTCCACGTTCACAAAGAATCTCTACTTATGTAACATTAGCTATTTTCTTAGGTTTATCTTATGTAGGTGTGAGTGCATTATTAGCGTTCATCGATCCACAGCTAGCAAACCAGTAAGGAGTGGGAGAGCATGAAAGGGAAACTTATAGTAGTCGGCGGTGGCTTGGCTGGCTTAATGGCAACGATTAAAGCGGCAGAAGCAGGAGTAAATGTTGAACTGTTTTCTTTAGTACCAGTAAAACGTTCACATTCTGTATGTGCTCAGGGCGGAATTAACGGTGCCGTAAATACGAAAGGTGAAGGGGATTCTCCATGGATCCACTTTGACGATACAATTTATGGTGGGGACTTCTTAGCGAACCAACCACCAGTTAAAGCAATGTGTGAAGCAGCACCTGGTATCATTCATTTAATGGACCGTATGGGTGTTATGTTCAACCGTACGGAAGAAGGACTTCTTGATTTCCGTCGATTTGGTGGAACGCAACATCACCGTACAGCATTTGCTGGTGCAACAACTGGACAGCAATTACTTTACGCATTAGATGAGCAAGTACGTCGTCACGAAGTAGCAGGACTTGTAACAAAATATGAAGGTTGGGATTTCTTACGAGCTGTTGTTGATGATGAAGGTGTGTGCCGAGGAATCGTTGCACAAGACTTACAAACTATGGAGATTAGAAGTTTCGGAGCAGATGCCGTGATTATGGCAACAGGGGGCCCTGGTATCATTTTCGGAAAATCAACAAACTCCATTATCAATACAGGTACAGCAGCTTCTGCTGTATATCAACAAGGCGCATATTATGCAAACGGTGAGTTCATTCAAATTCACCCAACGGCAATTCCTGGAGACGATAAATTACGTCTTATGAGTGAATCTGCACGTGGTGAAGGTGGACGTGTTTGGACATATAAAGATGGTAAACCATGGTACTTCTTAGAAGAAAAATATCCGGCTTACGGAAACCTTGTACCTCGTGACATCGCAACGCGTGAAATCTTTGATGTTTGCGTAGAGCAAAAACTAGGTATTAACGGTGAAAACATGGTGTACTTAGATCTTTCTCATAAAGATCCAAAAGAACTAGATATTAAACTAGGTGGAATTATTGAAATCTATGAGAAATTTACAGGGGATGATCCTCGTAAACTACCGATGAAAATCTTCCCAGCTGTTCACTATTCAATGGGCGGACTATGGGTTGATTATAAACAGATGACAAACATTCCAGGTTTATTTGCAGCAGGTGAGTGTGATTATTCTATGCACGGTGGTAACCGTCTTGGTGCGAACTCACTATTATCAGCAATTTATGGTGGTATGGTAGCAGGACCAAACGCAATTGAGTATATGAAAGGTCTTTCTAAATCATCTGATGCTGTTTCATCTACTGTATATGAGCAAAATGAATTAATCGAAACAGAGAAATTTAACAATATTTTAACGATGGATGGTAACGAAAATGCGTATGTTCTTCATAAAGAGCTTGGAGAATGGATGACAGATAACGTTACAGTAGTTCGTGAAAATAAAAAATTATTAGAAACAGATGCGAAAATTGAAGAATTAATGGCTCGTTACAAACGTATTAACATTAACGATACAGCAAGATGGAGTAACCAAGGTGCTTCATTTACACGCCAACTTGCAAATATGTTTGAGTTAGCACGTGTTATTACAATTGGCGCATATAACCGTAATGAGAGCCGTGGGGCGCATTACAAACCTGAATTCCCAAATCGTGATGATGCAAACTTCTTAAAAACTACGATGGCAAAATTTGAGGGAGAAGGAAATGCACCAGCATTCCATTACGAGGACGTTGATATTTCGTTAATTAAACCGCGTAAACGTGATTATTCTTCAAAACACGATGTAGCTGCTAAGGGTGAAGAGAAGGGGGATAAACAACATGTCTGAGAAAACAATCCGCCTCATCATTACGAGACAAGACGGGCCAGATGCGCAAGCGTTTGACCAAGAGTTTGAAATTCCATATCGTCCGAATATGAATATTATCTCAGCACTTATGGAAATCCGTCGTAATCCTGTTGATTCAAAAGGGAACCAAACAACTCCGATTGCCTGGGATATGAACTGCTTAGAGGAAGTATGTGGTGCATGTTCGATGGTGATTAACGGAAAACCACGTCAATCATGTACGGCACTTATCGATCAATTAGAGCAACCAATTCGCTTAAAACCGATGAAGACATTCCCGGTTGTACGTGACTTACAAGTTGATCGTAGTCGCATGTTTAATGCTCTAAAACGCGTTAAAGCGTGGATTCCAATTGATGGTACGTATGACCTAGGTCCAGGACCAAGAATGCCTGAGAAAAAGCGTCAATGGGCTTATGAGCTTTCAAAATGTATGACATGTGGTGTTTGCTTAGAATCATGTCCAAACGTAAACAGTAAGTCTGACTTTATTGGACCAGCACCGTTATCACAAGCTCGCTTATTCAACTCACATCCAACGGGTGAAATGCATAAAGCAGATCGCTTACGTGCAATTATGGGAGATGGAGGACTAGCAAACTGTGGTAACTCTCAAAACTGTGTGCAATCATGTCCGAAGGGTATTCCTTTAACAACTTCAATTGCGGCATTAAACCGTGATACAACAATTCAATCGTTCAAAGATTTCTTTGGTAGCGATAATAACTATTAATAAATATTGCCTCTTCATATCGAAGAGGCAATATTTATAACTTTATTTTTCTGTTTATTCTGTTTATTTCAAGGTGAAAAGGAGAGATAACAATGAAGAGGATTTTTTATATTGAAGACTTTGAGCAATGGGAAAGTGGTTTTTCGTTTTACAACCCTGTAAAGGTTCGTTTTGGTGAAGTAGATATGTTTGGACATGTAAATAATGTCGTTGCTTTTACTTATTTTGAAGAAGCTCGTATTGCGTTGTTTAAAGAACTTGGATTTATGCAAGAGTGGACACATGCATCATCAGAAACGATGATCGTTGTTGCGGATTTACAATGTAATTTTATTAAGCAAATATATTTTGATGAACAGCTGAAGGTGTATGTAAAGGCAGGATCGGTCGGGAATTCTTCTTTAGATTTACATTATATGGTGAAAAATGCAGCAGGAGAGGTTTGTTTAGTAGGTCGCGGAATGATGGTTCAAGCTTCGAAAAAAACAGGAAGAGGCGAACCATGGCCTGAAGAATGGAAGAAGAAATTACTACAATAATAGAGTGAAAGAAAAATAAGAGAGCAATTTGCTCTCTTATTTTTTGTCTTCCATCGCTTCTTCTAATGTTAAGTGATGTTTATATAGGTATGTAGCGTATGGATTACCAACGTAGCGTAAGTGCCATGGTTCATAGGCATATTCTGTTGTATCTGTTTTATCTTCTAAGTAACGAATGACAAAGCCGAATTCATGAGCATGTTCCGCGACCCATTTTCCTTCTGCTGTCTCTCCGAAGATAGGCTCTAATTGAAATTTAGCTGATTTTGAACTAATATCCATTGCTAAACCCGTTTGGTGTTCACTTGTACCAGGAATTGCGCTTACCGAATTAGCTTCGGCTTTTCCTTGACGTCTAACGTATGTATCATGCAACGATTTTTGGCGTTTGTATGAACGATAACCAGATACAGCTGTAAGATCAAGCCCTTCTTTTTTCGCAGCTTTGAACATGTTTTCAAGTGCCTCGGCAGCATCTTTGCGCAGCAATGTTTTTTCTTTATCTTTTGGACTAATAAATGGTACATTTGGTCTCGTTAAGTCTTCAGGAATGTATCCATCTGGTAGTTTTCGATGTTTATTAATTAAGACAAGATTAGATTTTGGATTTGTTACAACTGAAAAGTCATTGTCTATTTTCTTTGCATTATGATCAGCTTTTGGAAAAGCAGGAATCTCTTCTTTTTTATGGTTATTATGCTTTTGACTTTCGACAGCTTTTGCTTCATTATGTAGTGGTGTTTTAGAACCAAAGTAAGCGAAAGATGTGATCCCGATTACAATAGTAGTGGCAGAAATAATTATTATCTTTTTCATGATGCCTTGTAATCACAGTCCCTTCTTCATAAAATGTGTATTGTTTTTTTTATTATAAATCTAGTTTGTTGGAAAAGGAATATAAGAGTCATAACGTAATAGAAATGCAAAGAAAATGTCAGAAAATGTGTGAATTTGTAGTATTTTTTTATATAATTCATTTCTTATCTTTCATGATTTGCATTTTTTATGTAATATATATACATAAGAAGATGTAGCGATTATCGAGAATAAAGAACTTCTTGTATAGACTAGGAGTGAATGGGAATGGATTTTGCAACAATTATTGGACTTATTTTAGGATTTGTAGCAGTGGTAGTAGGGATGGTCGTCAAGGGCGCTGACGTAACAGCCTTATTAAATCCTGCCGCAGCATTAATTATTTTTATCGGTACATTTGCTGCAGTATGTATTGCATTTCCGATGAATCAACTAAAAAGGGTTCCAAAACTATTTAAAGTTCTTTTTGGTTCAAATAAAAAGGATTTAAGTTATGAACAGTTGCTAGAATTATTTGTTCATTGGACATCTGAAAGTAGAAAATACGGTATTTTGTCTTTAGAGCAACAATTAGACAAAATTCAAGATGAATTTCTTTTGCGCGGTATGAAATTTGTGATTGATGGCGTATCCGCAGAAGATTTAGAGCAGATTTTGGAATCTGAATTAGAAGCAATTGAAGAAAGACATGCAAAGGGAGCTGCTATTTTTTCGCAAGCTGGTACGTATGCACCGACATTAGGAGTTTTAGGTGCTGTTATCGGTCTTGTAGCTGCGCTTGGTAACTTAACTGATATTGAAAAGTTAGGTCATGCTATTTCGGGTGCGTTTATTGCAACGATTTTTGGTATTTTTTCAGGTTATGTATTATGGCATCCATTTGCAAATAAGTTAAAGCAAAAATCTTCAGCTGAAATTGAGAAAAAACGTTTAATCATTGATTGTTTATTAATGTTACAAGAAGGTACATATCCGTTTATTATGAAGAACCGCATTTTAGGTGCACTTTCTGCAACTGAGCGTAAAAAGCTAGAAAAAGGAGCAGAAAAAAATGCGGAGTAAGAAAAATAGAAGAGGCAAAAAGAAAAAACATGATGAGCATATCGATGAAACGTGGTTAATCCCATATTCTGATATGTTAACGTTGTTATTTGCATTGTTTATCGTTTTATTCGCAATGAGTAGTATAGATGCTGCGAAGTTTAAACAGATGGCAGTTGCTTTTCGAAGTGAATTAGCTGGGGGAACAGGTAACAAAGAATTTTTAAGTGATCAAAAGCCAAATGATGAAAAAGAATTATCAGCAAGTAGCCTTGAGGCAGAACAAGCAAAAAAACAAGAAGAAGCTAGAGCTAAAGAAAAAAAAGAGATGGATGAATTGAAAGCATTACAAAAAAAGATTGATCAATATATTAATGAAAAACAATTATCTTCTTCTTTTCAAACTAAATTAACTGAAAAGGGATTAATGGTGACAATATTAGAAAATATACTGTTTGATTCGGGGAAAGCAGATGTGAAATTAGAATCTTTAGGGATTGCAAAAGAGATGTCTAGCTTACTTGTTTCAGCGTCACCTCGTGAAATTACAGTATCGGGTCATACGGATAATGTCCCTATTGCCAATGCGCAGTTTGCGTCGAATTGGGAATTAAGTACGCAGCGGGCAGTTAATTTTATGCAAGTATTACTGCAAAATAAAGAATTACAACCAGAAAAATTTAGTGCGATTGGATACGGAGAATACCGTTCAATTGCTCCAAACGATACACAAGAAGGAAAGGCAAAGAATAGACGTGTGGAAGTATTTATCTTGCCTTTAACAGAGAAAGTAAAATAAAAGAGGATGGCGAATGCCATCCTCTTTTATTTTACATCAAATGATTTTAAGTTGTCGCGACGGATTTTATCTTTTTCTGCATCTGATTTTTTGAAATCATAATCATATAAAGCGCCTTCCCAATCGCCATACATTGGATTCGGGAAAATAATGAATTTCTCACCAAATTGTGCTTTTGAATCTGCTACTGTTTGGTTACGATCTTTTACAGATTTTCCATCAAAACCTGTGAAATCAGATAAGTTATCACCGAAGAATAAGACAATATCATGGGTTTGAGAAACGAGTTCACGGCGTTTTTCTTTTCCTTTTTCTTTCGGATCTTGTAGTAATATATGTTCTTTCGTTGCTTGAGGAGCACCTACACGCTCAAGATTTTTAATTGTTGCATCTAGTTGATTCGTTTTACGATTTGAGATGTAGTAAATATCTACACCTTTAGACTCTGTATATTTTAAGAAATCAATTGCGCCTGGAAGGGCTTCAGCCTCAGCTTTGTTAATCCAATCATCCCATTTGTAAGGATAGCCTTTGCCTGTTTTTACGCTCATTGCCTGATGAGGACTGTTATCTAAAACAGTTTCGTCTAAATCAAGCACGATAGCAGGTTTTTTCTCTGTCCCTTTTGCAAGAATTGCATCAAGCTTTAATTGACCAATGTTGTACCCTTGGTAGTAAAGTGCTTTCGTTTCACCGGCTGTTTGATACCATAAATCAGCCATTAATTGTTGTTCTGTTAATTTTACTTTCTCTTCTTTCGCCACTGTTTTCTCTGGCGTTCCTGAACATGCTACAAGTGATGTAGATAGAACCGCTACAGATAATAAAGTGGTAATGCCCCTCTTCATCTTCATATGTATCCTCCTTGATGTTAGAAAATCATTTTATATTATATATTAAAATATAATATTTTTATATGAACATTTGCATATTGTCTTTTGTATATATAGTAGTATGTCCTATATTAGAAAGATGAGCAAAATAATAATAGCTGTTTTGACAAGTTTTATTGTCGTAATGACAATTATAATTGACAAAAAGAACTTTGTTATTTACAATTTTAACTAAATAGAACAAATGATGGATTCATGACGATGTTTACATATAAGAGGATGAAGCGTGGTGCTATATTTTGTCTTGAATAAACATAGTCTTTGAAAGAGAGTACGAATGATACTAAAGGGGAGGCTTTATACTTGAGTTTACAAATTCAAAACTTAACGAAACAATTTGGGGAATCAAAAGCAGTTAACGGTTTGCAAATTTCGTTACCAAAAGGTGAAGTACTAGGGTTACTTGGACGAAATGGTGCAGGGAAAACAACAACAATCAAAATGCTTCTCGGATTATTAACGCCTAATGAAGGTTCGATTACATGGGATGGAAAAGCATTTGGAAATAGTGGTGTAACAATTGGGTATTTACCAGAAGAAAGAGGTTTATATACAAAAAGTAGAGTAATAGATCAGCTGCGATATTTTGGTAGATTAGAAGGAATGTCGAAGAAAGAAGTGGATCACGCTATTGATCACTGGTTAGAGCGTTTAGCGATACCAGAATATAAATTTAAAACGGCTGGAGAGCTTTCAAAAGGGAATCAGCAAAAAATCCAATTAATTGCTGCTCTTCTTCATAATCCGGAACTTCTCATTCTAGATGAACCATTCAGCGGCCTTGATCCAGTTAATGCTGGGATGTTAGCTAGTATTATTGAAGAACAAGTACAGAGCGGAAAGACGATTATTTTATCAAGTCATCGTATGGAACAAGTAGAGGCTTTTTGCCAACATGTATGTATTTTGAAAAAAGGTGAAGCAGTCGTAAAAGGACAGCTAAGTGATATTAAGAAAGAATACGGTTTCCGTAATTTAACGATTGAAGATACAGTAGAGAATGAAAAGGGATTAGAAGCTATACATGTATCGTATGAAAAACAACAAGGTCTTCTTTATGTGAAAGTACAAGACGATGCGGAAGCTCTCAAGATTTTGCAACAGTTGCAAGAGCAAGGTGTTAGCTTACGACAATTCAAAATGTTAGAGCCGACGTTAAACGAAATCTTTGTAGAGAGGGCGAAATAACGATGCGTAAATTTTCTCACGTATTTTCATTTTATTTTAGGGAAGCGTTTTTATCTAAGAAATCATTAATTACGAGTGCGATTTTATTTTTAGTTGTGTTTGGGATTTTTGCATTTAATCATTTTACTTCAGGCGATGATAAAAATAAGGATAAAGATAAAATTGCAGTTGTAGTAGAGAGTTCCACATATAAAGTACAAAAAGATGAGCTAAATAAGCTATTGCCATCAGCAAAAATAACAATTGGTTCAAAGGATGATTTTGATAAACTGCATAAGCAAGTAGAAGAAGGCGATTTAGATGGTCTATTCCATGTGACGGAAAAGGGTGGGGCTCCATCGATTACATATATGTATAATGGATTTCCAAGCCAAGCAACTTCTGCAATTATGGCAGGATATTTAAAGCAACAATATACGATGGTAACGATTGCCAAAAATAATGTTTCACCAGAAATTGCACAGCAATTACAAACAGAAATTCAAGTAAAGCAAGAAGCGATAAAAGATCGTACATCTTCTTTCGGAATTGCCTATTTCTTTACATTTGCTTTATATATGTTTATTGTAGCGTTCGGAAATACAATCGCAATGAATATTGCATCTGAAAAGGCGTCACGTGTAATGGAAGTAATGCTTCCGAAAGTGAAGCCTCTTACGATGATGTATGCGAAAATTTTAGCGGTTGTTTCAACGGCGTTATTGCAACTTGTCGTATTGGCGTGTGGTTATCTTATTCCATATTTGTTAGGTTGGGTCGATTTAGAAAGTGCCTCACTATTTGGTATTCCAATTGACTTTACGAAATTAGATGCAAAAGTTATCAGCATGTTTCTTGTTTATTTCATTACGGGATATTTACTTTATGCGATGATGTATGCTGCTGCTGGAGCTGTCGTATCTAAGACGGAGGATTTACAAGCTGTATCTTTCCCGGTAATGATTTTAATTATGGCTGCATTCTTTATTAGTATTAAATCATTAAGTGATCCGAATAGTACTATCGTTGTTGTAAGTTCTTACGTTCCATTTTTTACACCGATGGTTACCTTCTCACGTATTGTAGCTGGTGAAGCAGGTATGCTAGAAATTACGATAACATTAGCAGTCTTATTGGCGACAATTGCAGTATTAAATGCTGTTACAAGCCGCATTTACGTAAACGGCGTAATGAATTACTCAGATAAAGTGAAATTTAAAGATTTAGCGAAATTTATAAAGCGTCAATAATGAGAGAAAAGCATGATTTCCTATTGAAATCATGCTTTTTCTTTATGTATAAATTAAAAATAGTATATAATAATAAGAGTCGTCTTTTAATAGAATGAATAAAAAGGAGGGTGTGCAGATGGGGATTAGTAGTCGTTTTACAGTAGGTGTTCATATGCTGACATTACTTGCGATAGATCGAAACTCTCGCTGTACCTCTGAATGGATTGCCGGTAGTGTGAATACAAATCCAGTTGTGATTCGTCGCATTACAGGAATGTTGAAGAGAGCAGGACTTGTTGATGTACAAGCTGGTAAAGGTGGTACGACACTTGCTCGAGATTTAGAAGAAATTACATTACTTGATGTATATAAAGCAGTGGAAGTTGTAGAAGAAGGACAACTATTTTCCTTCCATGAAAATCCCAACATTGAATGTCCAGTAGGAGCTAATATTCAATCAGTATTAGAAATTATTTTAATGCAAGCGCAAGAAGCGATGGAAAACGTACTTGCAAATGTAACGGTAGATCAATTAGTTACAAATTTAAAGTCTAAAATGAAAGAATAAAAAAAGCGAGCTTCCTCATAATGAGGGCTCGCATTTTTTTATTCAGAAATATTGAAAATTCTATTTTTCAGTATTTAAAATGAATTTACCTACGATAGCTGCGAAGATACCACCAAGAATTGGTGCTACGATGAATACCCATAGTTGAGAAAGTGCTTCTCCACCAACAAATAAAGCTGGTGCGATACTACGAGCTGGGTTAACAGATGTTCCAGTTAACGGAATTCCTAATAAGTGAATTAAAACTAATGTGAAACCAATTACTAGTCCAGCTAAAGAAGAACTTCCTTTTTTACCTGTTACAGCAACGATAACTAAAATAAATACGAAAGTTAAAATGAACTCAACTAAAAATGCTCCAGATAAACCAAGAGTTCCGAAACCATTTTGTCCTAAATTATCTAAAGGTGTTTTAGCAGATTTTAAAATTGTTACTAACGTTGCAGTTCCTAATAAACCACCTAAAATTTGAGCTAATACATAATAACAAAGTTCCATAGCGTTCATTCGTTTGTTGATGAACATAGCTACTGATACTGCTGGGTTAATGTGACATCCAGAAATTGTTCCGATGCTATATGCCATAGCTACAATAGATAAGCCGAAAGCCATAGCGATTCCTAATGTTCCAATTCCTTCAATTCCGCCGCCAGTGACAGCTACTCCAGTTCCGAATAATACAAGTACAAATGTACCAATAAATTCAGCGATTGCTTTTTTTAACATAATTTACCTCCTATTAATGCGCATGAAACGTATTATAACATAAGTTTTAGTATAAACAGCCAATGAAATACTATTCTGATAAGGCGAAATAGGGGGACAATAAAAAAGAGTATGGTTCATCTCTATAGAACCATACCCTTTTTTTATGCCGATTTTTTCTGTTTAACGACTGGAACAGAACGGTTTAAAATACTATTTGCAACCATTCCTAACATGATAATAATCATTCCGATGAGAGAAAGTCCTCCAGGGAGTGAACCATTTAAGAAAATGATTTCTCCAAGTACGGTAAAGACCATCGTTCCAGCTTGTGTTGCTTCAACAGCTCCAAGTAGAGCGAGGTTATCTTTTGCTAAGTCAGTAGCAAAGAAAAATGTCATCGTTGCAATAACGCCGGAACATAATGCTAACAAAAATCCTTGAAGCATTTGGTTGGATGTTGGAATGCCAGTAGTAGAAAATCCGTATATACCAAGCAAGATTGTTATAGGAAGACTTCCAATTGCCATTCCTAATACACGTTGGAACGTATCAAGGCGTCCACCAACAAGCTCCATCATTTTTCGGTTACCGAACGGATATAAGAAAGCGGCTAATACGACAGGTAAAAAACCTGAAATGAACTGAGTCATTGTAATATGGCCTGCGGCAGTTGCTTGCATACAAATTACACCAAGTAAAATAAATAATGCAACATATAAGCTACGAAGTGGAATTTTTCCGCGTACAAGTTTCGTACCTGATTTTGTTTCTATTTTCACGAAAAATAGTGGTGATAGTAGTAAACCAGCTAAAATCGTAACTTGCCAAGTTCCAGCAACGAGCCAAGCTGGAGAAAAGACAGCTGAGAAACTTAATAAAGAATAAAAACCAATACCGGCAACAGAACCCCATCCGATCCATGCCAATGGATGTTTTTTTAACTCTTCCCATAATCCCCTAAAGTTTTTGCGAAATAAAACGATAAGGAATAAAATAGGAAGAGCAAATAAAAAACGGAAGGAAGCTGTCCAAGCCCAGCTCGTTCCAGATACATTCATTGCTCTATTAATAATAAAGGTTGCAGAAAAAAAGGCCGATGATAAAAGACCTAATAAAATTGCGCGCATGAAGTATAGCACTCCTTTCGAAAATAAATAATTATGTATAGTATGATATACTTTTAATTGTTAAAAGTAAACTATTTTATACTTTGAGGTGGTTTTATATATGAAAGAAAATGAAGATATGCAAACGAAAGAAGTCATTCAACAAGTTGGACAGTTATTGAGACAAATTCGAAATGAACAGAAATTAAGTTTAGAAGAATTAGCCCATAAAACAGGAGTTAGTAAATTAACATTAGGAAAGATCGAAAGAGGGGAAACAAATCCGACACTAGCTGTCATTTGGAAAATAACGAAAGGGTTATCAATTCCTTTATCCAGATTAATGGTTGTTGGAGAACCTGTAGCTGTTGCGCGCTGTGGAGAAGGATTTGCAGTAGATGAAGGACAAGTGTGGCATTTAGAAACGATGTTCCGTTATACGAAAGAAACAGGGATGGAAATGCACCGTGCTTGTTTACGATCAAATAGTATATATGAGCCAGAAGCTCATCATGAAGGTGCTATTGAGCTTGTAACAGTAATGAAAGGGAAAGTATCGATTCAAGTAGAAAGCGACGTATACGAATTAAATGAGTTTGATTCCATTCAATTTGAAGCGAATAAGAAGCATATTTATAAAAATGAAGAAGAAGAAGTGGCGGTATTACATTTAACGATGAAATATTCTTCATGAAAAAATCACCTATAGGATTCTATAGGTGATTTGCTCTTCTTAAGTATGTGAAATAATGCCGTTAGTACGAACGTGGCATAAGTAATAAACAAATGAAATAAACTAAAAATCCTGTCCCAAAACATAAAACAGCAATAACCCAAATGATACGAATAAGAGTAGAGCTAATATCAAAATATTCTCCTAAACCACCACATATACCAAATAGCATTTTATCAGTTTCGGATTTACATAACCTTTTTGACATATTCCAATCAACTCCTTTTTATATCAAACTGCATACTTTTATTCTATATGGAAATTTATGAGAAGACTATGGGGTTGTATTACATTTTTTTGTGAGAAGCGATCGTATTAATTGTCTTAATTTTCAGTGGATATTAAACTTGTAGTTATGAGGTGATTTTTAATAAAGGGTGGGGAAATAGAGATGACAGTATATTGGTTGACTAACGTAATGCTTGAATCAGGATATACATATGAAGAAGAGAGAATTTCACAAACAGAAACAGAATTATGCAGTTTACTTATTGAAGATGGTCGAATTAAAAAAATTATAAAAGGGATTGTTCAAGAGGAAGATATAGTAACTTTTGATGCTAAGAACTTATTAATGTTGCCAGCTTTCAAAGAGATGCACATTCACATTGATAAAACATATTATAGTGGTCCATGGAAAGCTTGTATGCCAGCAGAAAGTATTTTTACACGTTTTAATGAAGAAGAAAAAATTTTACCAAAGCAATTAGCGACTGCTCAAAATAGAGCGGAAAATATGCTAGAGTTACTACTGCAAAATGGTGCAACGAATATTAGAACGCATTGTAATGTTGATCCAATTATTGGGCTTAGTAATTTGGAGGCGACGTTAGCGGCATTAGAAACATATAAAAATCGAGTATCTAGTAGAATTGTTGCGTTTCCGCAACATGGATTATTGCGCAGTAATTCTGTGCAACTCGTGAAAGATGCGATGCGTATGGGTGCTCATCTAGTCGGAGGAGTAGATCCAGCTACAGTGGATAATGACATTGAAAAGTCATTACATACAATTATGGATATCGCAGTAGAATTTAATGCGGATGTTGATATTCATTTGCACGATGCGAATAATCTTGGAACGTTTACGATGAAGAGATTGGCAAGTTTAACAGAAGAAGCAGGATGGCAAGGCCGTGTAACGATTAGTCATGCACTTGGACTTGGTGGTGTTACTGATAAAGAGGCTGAAGAAGTGGCAGAAAGACTCGCAAATGTAAATATTGATATTACTTCAACAGTGCCAATTGGTAAACAAGTAATCCCAATTCCGTTATTAGATAAAAAAGGTGTTACGGTTTCATTAGGCAATGATAGCATTACAGATCATTGGTCACCGTTTGGAACAGGTGATATGCTTCAAAAGGCGAATCGATTAGCAGAGCGTTTTGGGTGGAGTGACGAAAGGTCTTTAGGAAAAGCACTCCGCTTTATTACAGGAGGAAAAGAAACGTTAAATAAGGAAGGGAAGCGAGTATGGCCGAATGTAGGGGATGAAGCGAGCTTTGTTTTGACGAATGCGACATGCGCTGCTGAAGCAGTAGCGCGTCAAACAGAAAAACGTTTAGTCGTGTATAAAGGAAATATTGTTGTTGGAAGTTTAAATGAGGTGGAATTAAATAATCTTGTGTAGAAGAATCGTTTAAATATTTTGAGGAGGGTTCTAATGGTGAGTATAGAACTCTTCTTTTTTATTCTTACAATATATTTTTATAGGAAAGCTAGAAGGGATGAAAAAATTGGACAATCAACATAACCAAAATCATATTATGGGAACTTTGCAATGGTTTATATTTTTATTAGCAAATTCAATCGCACTACCAATTGTCGTTGGCGGATTATTTCATCTTACGACGGAAGAAATATTTTATTTAATGCAGCGTACGTTTTTTGTAGTTGGTATATCTTCTTTTTTACAAGGATGGCTTGGGCATAGACTACCAATTGCGGATGGGCCGGCTGGATCTTGGGTTGGTGTATTTACCGTACTTGCTTATGCAACGGCCGGACAAGATCAATTACATAGTACACTGCAAATTTTAGAATTAGGAATGATAATCTCCGGTATTATTTTAATAGGATTAGGAGTAACTGGTTTTATAGGACGTATTTTATTTTTATTTACGCCGCTTGTGACAGGGACGTTTTTACTTTTATTATGTTTACAATTAAGTGGTGTATTTTTAAAAGGAATGTTAGGAATTACAGCTACTATTTCTCAAATCGACGGATTTACAGCAATGATCGCGTTTAGTATATTTCTGTTCGTTATTATACTATCTAATTTTGGAAAAGGCTTTGTCAAAAGTTATGCAGTTTTAATAGGATTAATTAGTGGGTGGATTATTTTTCTCATTGCAGGAAAAGTGACAATCCCATCTCAAGTAACTCATTTTGTGCAACTTCCACATATATTTGCTTGGGGACTTCCAAAATGGAATACAGGTATGGCTGTATCAAGTTTTGTTATGGTATGTATTTTAGTTTCGAATACGGTGGCAGCTATTATAGCAATTAATCAAGCAACTATTCATAAAGCGACTATTGAACAAAAACAGTTGAAAGATGGAACATGGGTTGGGGGGATTTCGCATATCATCTCTTCTGTATTTTCAACTGTAGGTGTCGTTCCGTTACCAGCAACGGCAGGATTTATACGTTTAACAAAACAAAAATATATCCGATCGTTCTTAATGGCATGTGCGTTACTAGTCGTAATGTCTCTTTTTCCAAGTATTATTCGTTACTTAGCATCTTTACCATCAGCTGTCGCATCGGCTGTTTTAATGGCTTCGTTCGTACAGTTAATTGGAATTGGATTTAATAATATAAAACAAGTGCCGATGAGTGAAAGGAATGTAACGATTTTAGGCGTTGCAGTATTATTTGGCAGCGGCGTTATGTTTTTACCGTCTGGAGCACTCCAATCCTTGCCGTCTGTTATGCAATATATATTCGGTAATGGCTTATTTGTAGGTACGGTTGTAAGTATATTGCTAGAACAAATATGGCGCGTTGGAAAGTAAGTGGATAAAAAGAGTGTACGCACTGTATAAAAGTCTAAAATAACATAGGAAATAAAGCCCATTTTCATTCACCACCTGCACATTTCGTTCATACAATATCTTGACTAAATAAACACCCAACTTACACATACACAGCTCTGGCTTAAGCAAGGAGGGTTATACCAGTTGAAGGAAAAAGCGTATCAATCTAAACCTTTACTCACAAAGAGAGAGAGAGAAGTATTTGAATTGCTGGTTCAAGATAAAACAACGAAGGAAATTGCAGGTGAACTTTTTATAAGTGAAAAGACAGTTCGCAACCACATCTCAAACGCAATGCAAAAGCTAGGGGTTAAAGGACGTTCACAAGCAGTTGTGGAGCTTCTTCGTATGGGAGAGCTCGAATTATAAGAAAGCAGCCGACTTTTATATAAAAGTCGGCTATTTTTTTGTTTGCTTCACTTGCTATATGAATGATAAAAACGTTTCATACATAAATAGGTAATAAGGAGGGGATATGTTGAAAAGGATACTGTTAGTTTCAACAAGTGCTCATGATATGAATGGACACCCGACTGGTTTGTGGCTTGAAGAGCTCGCAGCTCCTTATCATGTATTAAAAAAGGCTAAGTTTGATGTTGATATTGTGTCAATAAAAGGCGGGAGAGTACCTATAGATAGAGTGTCTATTCCGAATGGTATACCTCGCGAATTCAAGCATGTAGCTTTTTTATTGCAAAATACGAGGCCGATTTCAAATGTTCATTTTTCGGATTATGATGCGGTTTTATTTGGTGGTGGGCACGGGGCGATTGTAGATTTTCCAGGTAATCCATATGTAGCAAATTTGATTGAGAATATGTATAACAATAACCGGATTGTAGCGGCTGTTTGTCACGGAGTAAGCTCTTTAGTCGGTGTGAAAAATAAGGATGGCTCGTTTTTTGTTGCGGGTAAGCGTATAACAGGTTATACAAACGATGAAGAAAGAGCTGTACATTTAGAAAAGCGCGTTCCGTTTTTGCTAGAAAGTAAGTTGAAAGAAGAAGGAGCTTTGTTTTATGTAGCCCCCAATTTTACGCCGCATGTAGTAGTAGATGGTCATTTAATTACAGGACAAAATCCACAGTCTAGCGTGGAAATAGGTAAGGCTATAAAAAGGGTTGTAAATAAATTATAGAAAAAATACCCGCTACTAACAAAGGTAGTGGGTATTTTTATCCCTCTATTTGCCGGGCAGTAGGACCCCCGATTGGTGAGAGCTAATAATCAGTGGGGATGAACGCCCCCCCACTGATTAAAGTTTCACTGTATTCTAAAATTCCCGCCTCGAAATTGGTTTGTAACCGTCCAGTTGGTAATAATTGATTATAGTTTTTTATGTATAGTATATGAAAATGTAATAAACTAAAAAGGCATAGTGAGTATAATAACTTCATTTATAATCATTCGTGAATTTGCTATACTATTTTGTATGGACAAAAGGGGAGGTTCTTTTAAATGAGAAAAGTCGCATGTGCAAATACTTATATTAATAAAATAAAGCCCATTATTAGAAAGACAAGTTTTAGCCAATTGAAAATAGATGAAATTGCGAAATATATGGATATTAGTAAAGCTACTTTATATAAACGTTTTTCTTCGAAAGATGAAATTATTGAGGCGGTAGTAGAGGATTTCATGAACTATCTACTCGAAGGTGATGCGGATAATCAAGATGAAAGTATGTCATTTACAGAACGTTTCCAAAAGACGTTTATCCATTCTTTAAAATGTGTGACATATATTTCGGATGTTTTTTTGCAAGATTTGAAAGAAGCATATCCGCATTTGTCGGATCAATTAGTCGCTGCCCAACAAAATCGTAACCATAATTTGCAAATGTTTTTTGAAGCGGGTATGGAACAAGGTTATTTTAATAAAATGAATGCACAATTATTTATGGTACAAGATGATGTGATGTTAAGACGTATTATAGATCATTCTTTTTGTATTCAGTACGATATTACGTTAAAGAAAGCGATACTTGATTTTTATCAATTAAAGAAGTATCAACTTTTTAAACCAGAGTATATAGAAGCAATTGATGATTCTGAAATTGAAAAAGAAGTTATTGCTATTTTGCAAATGATTTCGTAAAAAAAGCAGATCTCCCTTAATAGAGGAGAATCTGCTTTTTTAGTACATATTATTTTTGCAACTGTTTTAATACTAATTTGGCGACTAGACCACCTGAAGCTGGGTTTTGACCAGTGATAACACGATTATCTTCTAGAGCATAAGCTTCCCACGGTTGCGCGGCTTTTTCGTAAAGTCCTCCATTTTTAATGAGTTCATCTTCTGTTAAAAATGGAACGAATTGATCTAATTCAGCTAATTTTTCTTCTTCATTTGAAAAGCCTGTTACCTTCTTACCGCTAATTAAACGATCCCCATTGCTTAATGTAATATGAAATAAACCAGCAGCTCCATGACAAACCGAAGAAACAATTCCGCCGTTTTCATAAATATTGCGGCTAATATTTTGAAGTTCTTTATTTTCTGGGAAGTCCCAAATAACCCCGTGGCCACCTGCGTAATAAATAACAGCGTAGTCTTCTGGATTCACTTCACTTGGTTTCATTGTAGAACCGAGGCGATTCATAAACTCTTTCTTTTGATACCATTCCCAATCGATACTCTCCGCCATTGCTAAACTATGTGGATCAATTGGTGTATAACCGCCTTGTGGACTGACGTAATCAACTTCGTAACCCGCTTCTTCAACTTTTTTTACGAAATGTACAGCTTCACCAAGCCAAAGTCCGGTAGCCCTATTTAAATTTGGGTATTTTTCTACGCTTGTTAATACAACTAACATTTTTCTCTTCATCATAATCCTCCTATAATGTCTCTTCTATATAAAAGTTCTGTATGCGTTTCATTTTATTAAGTTAAAAAATGTAAATTTGAATAATCATGCCAGTCCTCCTTATATCGGCTTCGAAATTAGTGTATAATAACTTTTGAACAAAGTAAACTAAAAAGGCTTAATTAGTTTACTTTGTATATTTTTCGTTGACAAACTGTAATGCTGAAACTATGATAGTTCCATGAATATCGAACAACATACGTGTTTCGTTTCGAATTCAATTTACCCCGCATTAACGGGCAGTAAGACCCCCATCTCAAAATTCAGCGGAAGCAAAGAAGTTAGGTGGGAGATCAACTGCCCGTAAAAGCCCGATTGGTGAGGGATAATAATCAGTGGGGGATGAACACAAACCTCACTGATTAAAGTTTCAATTTATCGCGCGATAAATTAGCAACTTTTACACATTTAATGAAGTTGTTTAGTGGTGATACAACATTTAAATAAGTTCATTTTTTTATCTATAGTTTGCCAGTTTTAAAATTGCAATCAGGAGAGTGTTACACATGGGGAAAGATATAAGAAACCATTCGAAATGGTTTGTTTTTACATTATGTTTTATTGTTTTGTTAGGACCGATGAACGCTGTGTTATTTAATGTAGCGCTAGAGGATATTGCCAATGATTTATCAATTAGTCAATCGAAAGTAAGCTGGGTTGTAGTAGGGTATTCCTTAGTTGTCGGTATTGGTTCGATAATATATGGAAAGCTGGCTGATCGTTACAGTGTAAAAAGACTATTAATTATTTCTATTATCATATTTGTAGCTGGTTCTATTGTTGGATTTGTGAATCAATCTTATGAAATTATCATTTTCGCAAGGTTAGTGCAGGCGAGCGGGGGAGCAGCGTTTATTGCGCTTAGTATGATTGCGGTGGCGAAATTAGTTGCTCCAGCTAAAAAACCAGGTGCGTTAGCAATGATTAGTTCTTCTATTGCATTAGCGGTTGGTATTGGACCTTTAGTAGGTGGGGCAATTACAAATACGTTAGGGTGGCCGTATTTATTTTTATTTATGGTTATTTCAATGATTGGTATTTTCTTACTCGTAAAATTTATGCCAGAAGAGGCGCGACATACAGATGAAGTGTTTCGCTTTGATTTCATTGGAGCAGTTTTATTATTTGTATTGATTACGACCATTTTATTAGGAGTTAATATTAATAGTTGGCTTTTTGTGTTATCTGTTGTTTTTCTATTTTTATTTAAGGCTCATATGAAGAGAACAGAGTCGCCGTTTATTGATATTGAGTTATTTACAAATAAACCATTACTTCGTTTAATAGCGGTCGGATTTATCATTAATGTGGCGTTATGTGCTAGTTTATTATTATTACCATTACTGTTAGGAAGAGGACATGGATTGTCTCCATTCGTTATTGGAATTGTATTGTTTATTGCATCTCTCTTTGGTATTGTATCTAGTTTTATTACCGGAAAGATTATTCCTTCGTTTGGGAATGTGAAGATGATGTATGTAGCTTCTGTAGTTATGATCATTGGCTTTTTAATTTTAGGGATTATTCCGGACGGGAACTTACTCTTTATTTTATTTGCGGTTATTTTAACATTTATGAGTTATTCGGCAATTCAAGTATCATTAAACACATTTATCCCGAAAACATTAAATCCAGCTAAAGTTGGAGTCGGTCTTGGTTTATATAATTTAATTAACTTTTTCGGTATGGCATTTGGACCAGCTGTAGCGAGCAAAATTATGGAATCTACAAATAGTTATCGATTGAATTTTATTTTGATCGTCATTTTAATTGCTGCTCATTTCTTCTTATTGATGGGAATGTCTTCTTTTCAAAAAAAGATGGAGCAATGAATATGCACTTTATATAGAAGAAACCGACTTTCTTATAGAAGGTCGGTTATTTTTCTATCTTGCAAATTACGAAAAAAAGGAGCAAAATAAAAAAGGTCCTAGTCTATACATGGGAAAATGAAAATTTTCATACAGAAGCATTTGAAGTGAGCGAACTTAAAGTGTGTAAAATATAATGATAAACATAAAAGATGATGAATGAGAAAACGGGTGATGAAGTTGAATAGAGCAATCGGTGTTATCGATTCAGGAGTTGGCGGTTTAACAGTAGCGAAGGAATTAATTCGTCAGTTGCCAAAAGAGCGTATCATATATTTAGGAGATACAGCACGTTGTCCTTATGGTCCACGTTCTCGAGAAGAAGTACGTCAATTTACGTGGGAAATGACAGAGCATTTACTAGACTTAAATATTAAAATGTTAGTTATTGCGTGTAATACAGCAACTGCAGTTGTATTAGAAGAGATGCAAAAACAATTACCAATTCCAGTAGTAGGAGTTATTCACCCAGGATCACGTACAGCTTTAAAAGTGACAAACACGTATCACGTTGGGATTATTGGAACGATTGGAACGGTGAAAAGTGGTGCATACGAAGAGGCGTTAAAGTCTATTAATAACCGTGTTATGGTAGAAAGTTTAGCTTGTCCACCTTTCGTTGAACTTGTAGAGAGTGGGAATTTCGAAAGTGAAATGGCGTATGAAGTTGTAAGAGAAACGTTGCAACCACTGAAAAGTACCGATATTGATACACTTATATTAGGGTGTACACATTATCCGATTTTAGGACCTGTTATTAAAAAAGTAATGGGAGATAAAGTGCAACTAATTAGTTCTGGTGATGAAACAGCACGTGAAGTAAGTACAATCTTATATCATAGTAAAATGTTGAATGAAGGAGAAGAACAAAGCGATCATCTCTTCTTAACAACAGGAAAAATAGGCTTGTTTAAAGAAATTGCATCAAAATGGTTCGGTCAACCGATTGAAAATGTGAAGCATATTCATTTAGAAAAAGAATAATAGTAGAATTTATATAAGTGAGCTCCTGAGAAATCAGGAGTTTTTGTTTTATCTTGCTATTTGCTGGGGAGTAAGACCCCTACTGATTAAAGTTTCAATTTATAAGAGGCGCAGCTTGTTCTAAAACGTGAAACAGCTCGTATACATAATAGTACAAACTTAGATTTTAGGGGGGAATGGCATGCCTAAATCCACTTTTAAATGGGTTGTTGGTGCTACTGTGAGCGCTGTTTTACTAACAGGGTGTGGCTTTATAAATCAAGAGAAAGCAACTGAACAAATTGATCCGCCAAAACAAGTTACGTATACAGAGGGTGGGAAGAAAGAAGTAGCTAAAAAAGATAAGCAAGGGCAAATGGTAAACAGAGAACTATACCTTGTTGATAAAAATGGTTATGTTGTACCACAAACGTTAGCTATACCTACTCCGAAAGCAAATGAGACTGTGAAGCAAACGTTAGAATACCTTGTGAAAGATGGACCGGTAACGAATTTATTACCGAATGGGTTTCGTGCAGTCATTCCGGCGAATACAACGATGACTTTAGATTTGAAAAAGGACGGAACGGCAGTTATTGATTTCTCTAAAGAAATGAAAAACTATGCGAAAGAAGAAGAGCGTCAAATCGTTGAATCTATAGCTTGGACGTTGACGCAATTTACAGAGATAAAACAAGTGCAGTTCCAAATAAATGGTGAGAAATTGGCAAAGATGCCGGTTGGTGGTACACCGCTTGGTGAAGGAGTGAGCCGTGCAAATGGTATTAACTTCGATGATGAACAAGTAGCAGATGTAACAAATACAAAACCAGTCACACTGTATTTTATGGCGCAAAATAATAATAAACAGCAATACTACGTACCAGTCACACGCCGCGTTGCGGAAGGTAAAGAAAATGACTATGCAGCAATTATAGATGAACTTGTAAAAGGTCCGATCCATCAATCGCTCCTGAATGATTTTAATCCAGGCGTTAAGCTTATTACGAATCCGAAATTACAAGACGGAAATCTTACATTAAACTTTAATGAAAATATATTTGTAAACCCAGATAAAAATATGATCTCAAATTACGTATTGAAGTCGTTAGTTTTATCTTTAACAGAAAAGAAAGGTGTGAAAAATATTTCTATTGAAGTGAATGGAAAAGCAAATCTTATAGATGAAAAGGGCGGAAAGTTAATAAAACCTGTAGATCGTCCAGAAAACGTGAATACAGGTAGTTTTTAATCTTGAATAATTTGATATACTTAAGTAAGAAAGGAGAATTGCTTTTTGGGTTCTCCTTCTTTTATTGTATACATATCATACATTTAAATTTGGCTATACTAACGAGTAGTAATTAAGAGGAGGTTATTTTTATGCGAGTAGATGGTAGAGAGAAAACAGAATTACGCCATATACATATTCATACGAATTATTTAAAACATCCAGAGGGATCTGTATTAATTGAAGTTGGGGATACAAAGGTGATTTGCTCAGCAACAATTGAAGAGCGTGTACCACCGTTTATGCGTGGAGAAGGAAAAGGATGGGTAACAGCTGAATACGCGATGATTCCGCGTGCAACAGAACAACGTACGATTAGGGAGTCAAGCAAAGGGAAAGTAACAGGGCGTACAATGGAAATCCAGCGCTTAATTGGACGAGCATTACGTGCGGTAGTTGATTTAGAAGCGCTTGGCGAGAGAACAGTTTGGATTGACTGTGATGTCATCCAAGCAGATGGTGGAACGAGAACAGCTTCTATTACAGGTGCATACGTAGCGATGGTATTAGCGTTTGAGAAGTTATTACAAGCAGAAAAAGTATCTAAAATTCCAGTAAAAGATTATTTAGCAGCAACGTCAGTAGGGATTGTTGAAGAGCAAGGTGTTGTTTTAGATTTAAACTATGCAGAAGATTCTAAAGCAGACGTTGATATGAATGTAATTATGACTGGAAAAGGTCAGTTTGTTGAAGTGCAAGGAACTGGAGAAGAAGCGACGTTTAGTAGAGCGCAGTTAAATGAATTACTTGATGCAGCAGAACAAGGCATTTTCCAACTGATTGATATGCAAAAAGAAGCGTTAGGTGACATCGTATCTCATATAGAGTAGAGGTGGAAAGTATGAAACAAGTTGTTGTAGCGACAAAAAATATGGGGAAAGTACGTGAATTTGCTGAGTTATTTGAGCGATTTGATTTAGAAGTGAAATCATTACACGATTTTCCTCATATTGAAGAAGTCGAAGAAACTGGTGAAACATTTGAAGAAAATGCGATCTTAAAAGCGGATAGTTTGAGTAGACAGTTGAATGCAATTGTAATTGCGGATGATTCAGGTCTTATTGTAGATGCGTTAAACGGGAAACCAGGCGTGTATTCAGCTCGTTTTGCTGGAGAGCCAAAAGATGATCAAGCGAATATTGATAAAGTTTTACAAGAATTAAATGAAATACCGTTTGATAAGCGTAAAGCTCGCTTCTACTGTGCATTAGCAGTAGCTTTCCCTGAAGGTGATAAAAAGCCTGTCATTGTAAACGGGACATGTGAAGGATTTATTTTAGAACAACGCCGCGGAGAAAATGGCTTTGGATACGATCCGATCTTTTATGTGGAAGAATACAAAAAAGCAATGGCGGAATTAAGTTCAGATGAAAAAAATGCTATTAGTCACCGCGGACGTGCTCTTCGTAAGCTAGAAGAAAAAATCCCTGAATGGTTTTTAGGAGAATAAGGGAGAGAGATTGATGAAAGCTTTAATCGTAAGCGATAGTCATAGCTCTGTGAAGGAATTACAGCAGTTAAAAGAGAAGTATGAAGGGAAAGTAGATATCATGATTCATTGCGGTGATTCAGAGCTAACGCCTGCTCATGAAGAGCTGCAAGGTTTCCATGTTGTAAAAGGAAATTGTGATTATGCTAACTTTCAAGATGAAATTGTAACTGATGTAGATGGAATTCGCTTCTTAGTTGTACATGGGCATCGACATAATGTAAAAATGACATTACAAACGCTAGCGTACCATGCTGAAGAAGTGGGAGCGCAAGTTGCATGCTTCGGACATTCTCACGTATTAGGTGCGGAATTAATCGAGGGCGTTTTATTTATTAATCCAGGCAGTATTTTATTACCACGTCAGCGTGTAGAAAAGACATTTGCTTTATTAGAAATGGATGAAAATCAAATGGAAGTTCGTTTTGAAACGTTAGACGGACAACTAGTTGAACAGGCAGTTTTTAAAAGAGGATAAGAAAATTTATCCTCTTTTAAAAAAGGTGTTGACTTTATGTGTGGTTATACATATAATAAATATTGTCGATAGGGCAACGGCGCTAACGAAGAAAAGAAAATAACATATGCGGGTGTAGTTTAGTGGTAAAACAAGAGCCTTCCAAGCTCTGGTCGAGAGTTCGATTCTCTTCACCCGCTCCATGTCCCAGTAGCTCAGCCGGATAGAGCATACGCCTTCTAAGCGTACGGTCGGGAGTTCGAATCTCTCCTGGGACGCTAAAAAAACCTTGTTATCAAAAGATAACAAGGTTTTTTGTTTGTCTAAAATTTGATGTTTGGGTTATAAGTGTAGTTCATGCTTAATATTTGCGACCTTTCCTTTGATATTAAGCAGTTGCATATGTACTTTTTTTCTTAAATAAAAAGAGTGCCATTTATGCGCCCTATTCATCTTATTTAATTTAAAGAATTAATAGGTTTATGATGGAACTCAAATCCATATCCAGATTCTCTTAATTGTTTACTTGCAATATTATAAAATTCTTTACCATTCTAGTACGGTTGAGCAGCAGTTATCGGAACTTATCCCCGGCAGTGTGTTACAATTAATAGAAGCGGAAAATGAGAATCTCCAATTGACTGGACCTGTGATTGGTTAGATGGTTTAAGAAGGTCGTATAAAAAAGGGAGATGGCGCAAAGATGGCGAGATCAAATGAGAATGATTTAACGGAGAAATTGGCAGAAGGCCACCGAAAATATGGTGATGGCAATTTTACAGTACAGAACATCGGTGATGAAACTAACCCGAATTGGACTGTCGTAAAAAATGTGAGGAAGGGATCGGCAGGCATTCGCGAAGGAGAAGATATATTAAGACTGCGATCAAAATATATAAAATAGTACGGAAATGGGCGGAGCGGGAGCTCGAATTTCTCCTGGTACGCTACAAAAACCTTGTTATCTTTTGATAACAAGGTTTTCTGTTTAGTTATTAATAAACTTCTCAAATACAAAACCATAATCTTTCACATTATATTGTTTCTTCGTATCAACAAGCCAGTTAAAGGCAATCTCGTTCATTTCTTTAAATTGCTCTGCTAAATTTACTTGTGCGTTTGAAATGCGGCTAAAGGCATTAGATGCCATATCTAAACTTTTATGTGCATATTGTAATGTAATATCGTTGTCGTATGAAATTTCTTCGATTTTAAGTAAAGCCTTATATAAATCTTTTAATTCTTCAATATGTTTTTTATGAACATCAATTGAGTAATGTTCATCGCCCATTTGAAACTTAATTTCTACATCTAAATCAATCGTTCCTGCAGTTTCGAGTGCTACGTTTTTAATTTGATATTTACTATAACGAAAGCGGCGTAGTGTACGTTTTTTACTTGTTGCGCTTGTACCGTCTAAGTGAATTAACCCTTTGTTTGTGAAGCAATATTCATCTGATTTCGATTTAATTAGAAAGTAAATTTTCTCTCCATCTTCATGCATTACATAATCATCGGCATCGACCTTATCATAGTCTTTAGGTGTAATAACAGAACCTACATCGCTTAGTCCTAATACATCTGCGGCCATTTTTTTAAACATATATAATCCCCCTTGTAAATTAAATTCTTAATTGTATAAAAATATATTAACATGATTTTCATCCTTTGTTTTCTTGTAATACGAAAATATCTGAAGGTAAGTTAAGAAAAGTAATGAATAATTATTTTGATCCTAAATTATTTAGTAAATCTATTAGTTTAAGATTGGATTCTCCGAAAAATAACCAAGAGAAAAAAGTTAATTTTGCAAGTGATTATAGAGAAATTCCGTGAAAGCACCTCAAGCTATGTGAGGTGTTTTTCTATCCTCTTTTGAAATCTTACAATTCTGTAAGGTAACTGTAAGGTAGTTCGATGGTAACAAATTGCTAATCTTTTATAATGAAGATAACAACGATAAAACGAGGAGGCAGAAATGATGAAAGGATTAGTTGTAACGGGCTTAACGGTTGCTTTTGGATTTGTAGCATATGAGAAATTAACGTATGTAGTTGATGTTGTGAAACATTTGATTGCTTAGAGAAAACAGCCATGAGAGGGAAAGGGAATGAGTGAATGAATGGAATGGTTATTTGGAATTATAGGTACTTGTAGTGTAGTGTTATTGTTCTTTGTCCCAAGTGGTATACTTAGTTCGACAACAAGTTTGTTCTTCTTAAGTTTGTTTGCTTGTACGATGCTTATTATTATGTTTTTAATGAAGCGAAGTAAACCAATCTTCTATTTTAGCATGATTGTTATGGCAATTATTGTTCTCCAAATTATTACCCTTGTAATATACCCCACAATTATAAAAGCTTTCCATTAATGATGAATCCTCTGCGCTTGTTGCTGGGGATTTTTATTTGTACAATTTTAATTTTTAGTAGAGATTTATTCGTATTGGAATGTAAAAATTAAATATTTTTATATTTCAAACAAATAGTTTTGGGATGTTGTGTTCTCATTACGCATTTGATATATTTACTTTGAACATAATTAAAATCAAGAAAAAGAGGCGGACGTATGGATAAAAAAGAAAATACGGTCGTATTGTTTCCACAACTATCAGAGCGCTATATTGATGAAGGTTTTTTAGCGCTGAAAGAGCGGAAGTTCGAAGATGCATTGCGCTGCTTTGAAATATTACGTCAGTATAATGCGGAAACGGAACA
The DNA here is from genome assembly GCF_051917185.1 of Bacillus cereus group sp. MYBK108-1. Taxonomy (NCBI): domain Bacteria; kingdom Bacillati; phylum Bacillota; class Bacilli; order Caryophanales; family Bacillaceae; genus Bacillus; species Bacillus cereus group sp. MYBK108-1. The sequence continues at coordinate 77,850 of NZ_JBQAHZ010000016.1, read as the reverse complement.
AACGGAATTAGCTTCAGTTATTTGTTTACTCGAATTAAAACGTATGGAAGAAGCGAAAGACAAATGTGAACAGTTGCTTAAAACAGGAGTTGTCTTATTTGGTGATATTCTTGAAACGTACGTGACTATTTTAGTTCAAACAAATGATTATGAAGGTGTTATTGAAACTGTTGAAAAGGTTTTACAAACGAAAGATATAATGCCTGATCAAAAGGAAAAATTAGCGCAACTTGCTTTATTTGCAGAAGGTATGCTCAATGAGGGAGACGCATCGCTAGTGGATTCAAATTTTGAGTTGGATGAGTTTACTAATGAAATTTTTGGAGAAAACTTTGGACAGAAGCTAAGAGCGATTCAGCGACTTTCGTTAAAAGACTTAGATCTTGCATTACCTGTTTTAAAGAAATTTTTAATAGAAGAAGAGCAACACCCCTATTTGAAAACTTCTATTTTGTATAAAATGATAGAAAGTCAGGTAGAAGAGGAAATAGAGGTAGAAAAGTTTGGGAATACGATTAAGGTAATTCCAGCATTTACAGGTCATAATGAGGAGCAATCCAATAACATTATACATAAATTATCAAGTCGATTAGAGCAAAATTATCCCGATATATTTGAAGCAATGGTTACATATTGGAAAGAATTGCAAATTAGCGTTTTCCCATTTGCTCTATTAATGGATAAAGAAGAGATTTGGTCAGCTGTTTTAGAGAGAATTGGAAGAAAGCGTTTCGGATTGGCTATTGATGAAGAAGAGCTTATGGCAGCATACAATATCGAATTGGAAGAGTTTCATATTGCCTATCAATGGTTATTACGTGTTGAAAGAGAAGGATATTTGCCCGTATAATTATGAAAAAGAATCGTTCAGTTCTTGAAACGAGCATATTCTATGTTATAATGTAAGGGTTGCAAAAGGCAGAAAACTGCCTGTTTGTAAGAGAAGAGAAGTGTAATTCTCTTACTTAATATGTTTCATATTATTCTCGAACAAAATATACCGTAGTTGTCTTCTGGGCAATTAGTAGATTGGAACATTATATCTGAAAGCTTTTGCTAGAGGATTATTTGTGTATTTGTTATTTCAAAAAAGAGATAATGAAGATCTTAATCTATAGAGGTATGTGCATACATTATTATAGTTGGAGGGAAAGAATAAATGTCTACAAAATGGGAAAAATTAGAAGGTAACGTTGGCGTTTTAACAATCGAAGTTGATGCTAAAGAAGTAAACAACTCTATCGACGCTGCGTTCAAAAAAGTAGTAAAAACAATTAACGTACCAGGTTTCCGTAAAGGAAAAATGCCTCGTCCATTATTCGAACAACGCTTTGGTATTGAATCTTTATACCAAGATGCTTTAGATATCATTTTACCAAAAGCATACGGTGAAGCGATTGAAGAAGCTGGTATCTTCCCAGTTGATCATCCTGAAATCGACATCGAGAAGTTCGAAAAAAATGCTAACCTTATCTTCACTGCAAAAGTTACAGTGAAACCTGAAGTTAAATTAGGTGAGTACAAAGGTTTAGCAGTAGAAAAAGTTGAAACAACTGTAACTGACGAAGATGTAGAGAACGAATTAAAATCTTTACAAGAACGTCAAGCTGAACTAGTTGTTAAAGAAGAAGGAACTGTTGAAAACGGTGATACAGCTGTAATCGACTTCGAAGGTTTCGTTGATGGCGAAGCATTTGAAGGCGGAAAAGGCGAAAACTACTCTCTAGCAATCGGTTCTGGTACATTCATCCCAGGTTTCGAAGAGCAAGTAATCGGTCTTAAATCTGGTGAGTCTAAAGACGTTGAAGTATCATTCCCAGAAGAGTACCATGCTGCTGAATTAGCTGGCAAACCAGCAACATTCAAAGTAACAATTCACGAAATCAAAACAAAAGAACTTCCTGAGTTAAACGACGAGTTCGCTAAAGAAGCAGACGAAGCGGTTGCAACTCTTGATGAATTAAAAGCAAAACTTCGCACAAACTTAGAAGAAGGCAAAAAGCACGAAGCTGAGCACAAAGTACGTGACGAAGTAGTAGAATTAGCTGCTGCTAACGCTGAAATCGAAATTCCAGAAGCTATGATCAACACTGAGTTAGATCGTATGGTTCGTGAATTCGAGCAACGTTTAAGCCAACAAGGTATGAACCTTGAGCTTTACTACCAATTCACAGGTACTGATGCTGACAAATTAAAAGAGCAAATGAAAGAAGATGCACAAAAACGTGTAAGAATCAATCTTGTTCTTGAAGCTATCATTGAAGCTGAAAACATCGAAGTTACTGAAGAAGAAGTAACTGCAGAAGTTGAAAAAATGGCTGAAATGTACGGTATGCCAGTAGACGCTATCAAGCAAGCTCTTGGAAGCGTAGACGCTTTAGCCGAAGATCTTAAAGTTCGTAAAGCTGTAGACTTCTTAGTAGAAAACGCTGCATAATAAAATAACAAGGCACGATTAAAATCGTGCCTTGTTTTATAAATATAGAAATATATTTATAAAACTTTTCGATGGAGAAGGAAAAGTTCCTTTACAAGTCGAATATACATATTTCAAAAGTTTTAAAAATTTTTTATTTGTACATAACTAGTCATATTATTTGTATTTCTCGCCACGTAGTGACATAATATGTATTTACATACGATACATTTATCGTGTACATACGAAGGCAAGAGGTTAGCACTTTGTAAGGGGTGTGAAAATATGTTTAAATTTAATGATGAAAAAGGGCAATTAAAATGTTCTTTCTGTGGTAAAACACAAACGCAAGTTCGAAAGTTAGTGGCAGGTCCAGGTGTTTACATTTGTGACGAGTGTATCGAACTTTGTACTGAAATTGTACAAGAGGAGCTTGCGAAGGACGAAGAAGTAGAATTCAAAGATGTACCGAAACCGGTAGAAATTCGTGAAATCTTAGATGAGTATGTCATCGGGCAAGATAGCGCGAAAAAAGCACTAGCGGTAGCGGTATATAACCATTACAAACGCATTAATTCTAACAGCAAAATTGATGATGTAGAATTAGCGAAGAGTAATATCGCACTTATCGGGCCAACAGGTAGTGGTAAAACATTACTGGCACAAACTTTAGCGCGTATTTTAAATGTTCCATTTGCAATCGCGGACGCAACATCTTTAACAGAAGCTGGATATGTTGGGGAAGATGTAGAAAATATCTTACTAAAATTAATTCAAGCAGCTGATTATGATGTAGAGAAAGCGGAAAAAGGAATCATTTATATTGATGAGATTGATAAAGTGGCACGTAAGTCCGAAAATCCATCAATTACACGTGATGTATCTGGTGAAGGTGTGCAGCAGGCACTTCTGAAAATTTTAGAGGGTACTGTAGCAAGTGTTCCACCTCAAGGTGGTCGTAAGCATCCGCACCAAGAGTTTATTCAAATTGATACAACGAACATCTTATTCATTTGTGGTGGAGCGTTTGATGGCATTGAGCCGATTATTAAACGTCGCCTTGGTGAAAAAGTAATTGGATTTGGTTCTGAGAAGAAAAATGCTGATGTGAATGAGAAGCATGTTTTATCTCACGTATTACCAGAGGATCTTTTAAGATTTGGTTTAATTCCAGAGTTTATCGGTCGTCTTCCAGTTATTGCGAACCTAGAGCCACTTGATGAAGATGCTCTTGTTGATATTTTAACGAAACCGAAAAATGCACTTGTTAAGCAATTCCAAAAATTATTGGAGCTTGACGATGTTGAGTTAGAGTTTGAAGAAGGTGCACTAATCGAAATTGCGAAAAAAGCAATTGAACGTAAAACGGGTGCTCGTGGACTTCGTTCTATTATTGAAGGCTTAATGCTTGATGTAATGTTCGAACTTCCATCTCGTAAAGATATCGAGAAGTGTATTCTTACAAAAGAAACAGTAGCTGATAATGAGCCGCCAAAATTGGTGTTACAAGACGGTACTGTACTTGATACAAAAACATCTGCATAATGCGAAAGGGAAACAGCAATTTTTATAATTGCTGTTTTTCTTTATGTTTAGCTACGTTCCTCCGCGGAAATACTAAGAGATAAAATATTGCGGGAGGAAATAAATAATGAGCTGGACAAATATATTTTTAGTTGTTCAACTTGTTTTTGGTGTAATTGTCGGATTGTATTTCTGGCATTTACTTCGAAATCAACGAACACAAAAAGTTTCAATTGATCGAGAATCGAAAAAAGAATTAGAACAGCTTCGTAAAATGCGTGAGATTTCTTTAACAGAGCCGCTAGCAGAAAAGGTGCGTCCTACAACCTTTTTAGATATTGTAGGGCAAGAGGACGGAATTAAGTCGTTAAAAGCGGCTCTTTGTGGTCCGAATCCGCAACATGTAATCATATATGGCCCGCCAGGTGTTGGGAAAACAGCGGCAGCACGTCTTGTATTAGAAGAAGCGAAACGAAATCCTAAATCTCCATTTCGTACGAATGCAACATTTATTGAACTTGATGCGACAACAGCTCGGTTTGATGAACGTGGTATCGCAGACCCTTTAATAGGTTCGGTGCATGATCCGATTTATCAAGGTGCTGGGGCGATGGGGCAAGCAGGTATTCCGCAACCGAAAAAAGGTGCTGTAACAGATGCACATGGTGGTATTTTGTTTATTGATGAGATTGGCGAGCTCCATCCGATTCAAATGAACAAAATGTTAAAGGTGTTAGAAGATCGAAAAGTATTTTTAGAAAGTGCGTACTATTGTGAAGAAAATACGATGATCCCAACATATATACATGATATTTTCCAAAAAGGCTTACCGGCAGATTTTCGCTTAGTTGGAGCAACGACACGTTCGCCAGAGGAAATTCCTCCTGCTATTCGGTCACGTTGCTTAGAAGTATTTTTCCGTGAATTAGATACGGAAGAAATTCAAAAAGTAGCGAAAAATGCCGCGGAAAAAGTGGAAATGCAAATAGGTGAAAATGGTATTGAAATGATCGGGATGTATGCAAGGAATGGACGAGAAGCGATTAATCTCGTGCAAATCTCTGCTGGTATGGCGATAAATGAAGAACGTTCTTTCATTAAGGATGAAGATATAGAGTGGGTTGTTCACTCAAGTCAGCTTACACCGAAATATGAAAAGCGCATTTATCCGATTCCAAGGATTGGTCTTGTAAATGGTCTTGCTGTATACGGACCAAATACAGGTGCGTTATTAGAAATTGAAGTAACAGCAATCAAGGCGAAAGATAAAGGATCGGTAAATGTTACCGGAATTGTGGAAGAAGAAAGTATTGGTAGTCAAACGAAATCGATTCGTCGTAAAAGTATGGCGAAAGGCTCTGTTGATAATGTATTAACAGTACTTCGTTCTTTAGATGTGTTGCCAGAAGGATATGATATACATATTAATTTTCCAGGTGGTATCCCGATTGATGGACCTTCTGCAGGAATCGCTATGGCAACAGGTGTATATTCTGCGGTGCACCGCACGTATGTAAATAATGAAGTAGCGATGACAGGGGAAATAAGTATACACGGAGAAGTAAAACCTATTGGTGGCGTGTACGCAAAAATAAAAGCTGCGAAAAAAGCGGGAGCTAAGAAAGTCATTATTCCTGCTGAAAATATGCAACCATTTTTGTATACGATCAAGGGAATTGAAATTATTCCTGTCCGTAAGTTAAAAGAAGTATTTGAGTTAACGTTTATGCAAGAAAATATGCATAGAGAGCTAGATGTACATACTCACGTAGACGAAACAGATGCACAATCTATGTGAAAATAAACAATAATAAAATTTGCCAGACTTCGTTTAAGTTTGTATGCTTAATCGGAGTCTTTTTTCTTTTCGTGAGGTAGAAAAACAAGCTATTTACAATTGCGCGGAATCTCAGCAATTGCATCTAGGTGTATTGTAATATAAAATAGTTGAACAGGAGTTTAATTTATTATGGAGGTGCTATGTCTAGTATGAATACGAACGAAAGAATCGTGCCCCTCCTACCATTAAGAGGCGTTCTCGTATATCCAACGATGGTTTTGCATCTTGATGTAGGACGTGATAAATCGATACAAGCACTAGAGCAGGCGGCAATGGATGAAAATATCATCTTTTTAGCAATGCAAAAAGAAATGAATATCGATGATCCGAAAGAAGATGACATATATAGTGTAGGTACGGTGGCGAAAGTGAAGCAAATGTTAAAATTGCCGAACGGTACGCTTCGTGTCCTTGTGGAAGGTTTACATAGAGCAGAAGTAATAGAGTTTATCGAAGAAGAAAATGTAGTACAAGTGTCGATTAAAACGGTAACTGAAGAAGTAGAAGATGATTTAGAAGAGAAAGCTCTTATGCGTACGTTACTGGAGCATTTCGAACAATATATTAAAGTTTCGAAAAAAGTTTCAAATGAAACATTTGCAACGGTAGCTGATGTGGAAGAACCAGGGAGATTAGCTGATCTAATTGCTTCTCACTTGCCGATTAAAACGAAGCAGAAACAAGAGATTCTAGAGATTGTATCTGTAAAAGAACGATTACAAACACTTATTTCAATTATTCAAGATGAACAAGAGTTACTTAGCCTAGAAAAGAAAATTGGGCAAAAAGTGAAACGTTCCATGGAGCGCACGCAAAAAGAATATTTCTTACGTGAGCAAATGAAGGCGATTCAAACTGAACTTGGCGACAAAGAAGGCAAGGGCGGAGAAGTAGAAGAACTTCGTGAGAAAATTGAACAGTCAGGAATGCCGGAAGAAACAATGAAGGCTGCGCTGAAAGAATTAGATCGTTATGAAAAGTTACCAGCAAGTTCTGCGGAGAGTGGTGTTATTCGCAATTATATTGATTGGTTATTAGCGCTTCCGTGGACAGAGGCAACAGAAGATATAATTGATCTTGCTCATTCGGAAGAGATTTTAAATAACGATCATTACGGTCTTGAAAAAGTGAAAGAGCGTGTACTTGAATATTTAGCTGTACAGAAGTTAACGAATTCATTAAAAGGACCTATCCTTTGTTTAGTAGGCCCTCCTGGGGTCGGCAAAACTTCGTTAGCGCGTTCAATTGCAACATCATTGAATCGTAACTTCGTCCGTGTATCTCTTGGTGGTGTGCGTGATGAATCTGAAATTCGTGGTCACCGCCGTACATATGTTGGAGCAATGCCAGGACGCATTATTCAAGGTATGAAAAAGGCGAAAACAGTTAATCCAGTCTTCTTATTAGATGAGATTGATAAAATGTCTAACGATTTCCGTGGAGATCCATCAGCGGCATTACTTGAAGTATTAGATCCAGAACAAAACCATAACTTCAGTGATCATTACATTGAAGAACCATATGATCTATCAAAAGTTATGTTTGTAGCAACTGCTAATACACTTTCAAGTATTCCAGGTCCATTACTTGACCGTATGGAAATCATTTCGATTGCTGGCTATACAGAACTTGAAAAAGTACACATTGCTCGTGAGCATTTATTGCCGAAACAATTAAAAGAACATGGCTTACGAAAAGGTAATTTACAAGTGCGTGATGAAGCGCTGCTTGAGATTATTCGTTATTATACACGTGAGGCTGGTGTTCGTACGCTAGAGCGCCAAATTGCAAAAGTTTGCCGTAAAGTAGCGAAGATTATCGTTACAGCAGAACGTAAACGTATCGTTGTGACAGAGAAAAAGATTGTTGATTTACTTGGTAAACACATATTCCGTTATGGGCAAGCTGAAAAAACAGACCAAGTTGGTATGGCAACAGGTCTAGCTTACACAGCAGCAGGCGGCGATACACTTGCCATTGAAGTTTCTGTAGCGCCAGGAAAAGGGAAACTAATTTTAACAGGGAAACTTGGGGATGTTATGAAAGAATCAGCACAAGCTGCGTTTAGTTATATACGCTCTCGTGCAGAAGAGCTTCAGATCGATCCGAATTTCCATGAGAAAAATGATATTCATATTCACGTTCCAGAAGGAGCAGTTCCAAAAGACGGACCGTCAGCAGGTATTACGATGGCAACGGCACTTATTTCTGCGCTAACAGGTATTCCTGTAAGTAAAGAAGTCGGTATGACAGGTGAAATTACACTTCGTGGTCGTGTATTACCAATTGGTGGTTTAAAAGAAAAAACATTAAGTGCTCACCGCGCAGGCTTAACAAAAATTATTTTGCCAGCAGAAAACGAGAAAGATTTAGATGATATTCCAGAGAGCGTAAAAGAAAACCTTACGTTTGTGCTTGCATCTCATTTAGATGAAGTATTGGAGCACGCATTAGTAGGAGTGAAACAATGAAAGTAACAAAAGCAGATATTGTAATTAGTGCTGTTAAACCAGAACAATATCCAGACAGTGATTTACCAGAAATTGCATTAGCAGGTCGTTCAAATGTGGGGAAGTCTTCCTTTATTAATAAAATTTTAAATCGTAAAAAGTTAGTACGTATTTCTTCTAAACCAGGAAAAACGCAAACGCTGAACTTTTTCTTAATCAATGAGATGATGCACTTTGTTGACGTTCCAGGTTATGGATATGCGAAAGTATCTAAATCGGAGCGCGCTGCATGGGGGAAAATGATTGAAACGTACTTTACAACGCGTGAACAATTAGACGCAGCTGTATTAGTAGTTGATTTACGTCACCAACCAACAAGTGATGACGTGATGATGTATGATTTCTTAAAGCATTATGAAATCCCAACAATTATTATTGCGACGAAAGCCGATAAAATTCCGAAAGGGAAATGGCAAAAGCATTTAAAAGTTGTAAAAGAAACGCTTGCTGTTGAAATTGGCGATGAAATTGTTCTATTCTCTTCTGAAACAGGACTTGGAAAAGAAGAAGCGTGGAAAGCAATTCATAAATTTACAAAAACAAAAAACGCGTGACGAATGTCGCGCGTTTTTGTTTTGCTAAATTTTTTAGCGTACGTTTAATGTAACTTCAATATTTCCTCTTGTTGCTTTCGAGTAAGGACATACACCGTGAGCCGCTTCTACAAGTTCTTGTGCTTCGCTATGTGAAACGCCAGCCACATGTACATCAAGTACAGCAGATAGGCCGAAACCACCATCTGTATCTTTTCCGATAGAAACGTGAGCAGTTACTTCTGTACTTTCTACTTTCACACGTTTTGTACGAATGACAAGTTGTAATGCACTATCGAAACAAGCTGCATAACCAGCTGCAAATAGTTGTTCTGGATTTGTTGCTTCTCCGCCTGCACCACCTAGTGCTTTCGGCATTTTTACATCAAGATTTAATATGCCATCATCTGAAACTACTTTCCCATTTCTTCCACCTGTTGCTGTTACTGAAGCAGTATATAATTTATCCATATTTATTCCCCTTTTCCATCATTAATTGTTTTCATTGTGTCAATCAGTTTATTTAGTTGAATTAATAAAGAGCGATATTCTTGCTCTGCAATTCCTAAGTTTGTAGCCATCGTTGTCGGTAATGAACAAGCCTTTTCCTTTAAATCTTTGCCCTGTTCTGTTAATTCAATACAAACTTTTCGCTCGTCTTCTTTGGAACGAACACGTTTTACAAGTTTTAATGATTCCATACGTTTTAACATAGGTGTTAACGTACCAGAATCTAAAAATAGACGTTCTCCAATTTCTTTTACTGTTAGTCCATCTTGCTCCCATAGTACGAGTAAAGTAATGTACTGGGGATACGTAATACCCATTTCTTCTAAATAAGGTCGATAAAAACGAGTAACCTCTCTAGAGCAGGCGTAAATAGAAAAACAAAGTTGGTTATCTAGATGCAAAGAGTCTTCTGTCATAAATAACTCCCTTCTAATTAAGTTGTGCACAATTTAATTTTGTAAAACTAATATAACGAAAAAGAAATGCAATGTCAAATACATTGTATTGAGAAAGTCTTTGTTACATTTTGGAACAATCATACATATTTTCCTTCATGATGAAAGAAGATAGGGAAGATGATGTTATAATTTATATGGAATAGTTTCCATCACTTGATTATGAGGGCTTTTTTTGGTAACGTACAAATAGAGTTATTAATTTATAATCATTATAAAGTAGAATTTTTTTTATTAGTGTTACTGAATCTCCTTTATTACATACGGAGAATAATTAAAAAATAATCGGTTGTTCACACGATTGTCAGATTCATAAGAGGAAAGTTGTATTATGATAGTAGATAAAGTGATAAAACGGGTGAAGGGGGACATGCTGCGTGCATATTCTTGTTGTTAGTGTAAATTATCGAACAGCCCCTGTAGAATTTCGTGAGAAACTCACATTTCAGGCAGCAGAACTAGAGCGAGCAATGACTACATTACAAAATCAAAAGAGCGTGTTAGAGAATGTCATTGTGTCAACTTGTAATCGCACTGAGATTTATGCTGTTGTCGATCAATTACACACGGGACGGTATTATATTAAGAAGTTTTTAGCTGATTGGTTTCAGCTTGAAATAGAAGAAGTCGCGCCATATTTAACTATTTTTGAACAAGATGGCGCAATAGATCATTTATTCCGCGTAACGTGCGGTTTAGATTCAATGGTAGTCGGAGAAACGCAGATTTTAGGTCAAATAAAAGATAGCTTTTTAGAAGCGCAACAAGTTAAAGCAACAGGCACAATTTTTAATGAATTGTTTAAGCAAGTCATTACATTAGCAAAACGTGCCCACTCAGAAACAACAATCGGGGAAAGTGCAATGTCTGTTAGTTATGCTGCTGTTGAGCTTGGAAAGAAAATATTTGGCGAGTTAACAGATTGTCATGTGCTTATTCTTGGTGCTGGTAAAATGGGCGAACTTGCACTACAAAACTTATATGGAAGTGGTGCTCGTAAAGTAACAGTTATGAATAGGACGCTTTCGAAAGCAGAAGTAATGGCTGAGAAATATATGGGACATGCAAAATCGTTAAGCGAATTACAATGTGCATTATTAGAAGCAGATATTTTAATTAGTTCAACTGGTGCATCTGAGTATGTCATTACGAAAGAGATGATGACAAAGGTGGAGAAAATGCGCTCTGGTCGTCCATTATTTATGGTTGACATTGCAGTGCCGCGTGATATTGATCCAGCGATTGATGAGCTAGAAGGTTCTTTCTTGTATGATATTGATGATTTACAAGGAGTAGTGGAGGCAAACCGTGCTGAGCGTTTGAAAGAGGCAGAGAAAATTCAATTTATGATTGAAGAGGAAATTGTTCTATTTAAAACGTGGTTAAGTACACTTGGTGTTGTTCCATTAATATCAGCTCTTCGTGATAAGGCACTTGCAATCCAAAGTGAAACGATGGTAAGCCTAGAGCGAAAAATACCAAACCTTAGTGATCGTGAGAAAAAAGTTATTAGTAAGCATACGAAAAGTATTATTAATCAATTATTAAAAGACCCAATTTTAGTAGCGAAAGAAATAGCTGCTGAAGAGGGAGCGAGCGAAAAATTAGCGTTATTTGCAAAGATTTTTGATTTAGAAACGGAAGAAGTAGAGAGTCGTGCGGAAGAAGTAGAACATAAAAGAGTGTGGACACCATCCGTTCCATCTTTATAATTTGGAAGGATGATCGGATGAGTTTTTTAAATAACAGTATTATTTATCATATTGCAATTATTTTATATGCTTGTAGCATTAGTTTATATTTTATAGATTATTTCCAAAGTAACCGAAAGGCGAACCGATTTGCTTTTTGGTTACTTGCGATTGTATGGGTCCTGCAGTCTATTTTTATGTTGCTTAGAGCTACAGATTCAGAAACGAATCCTATTTTAACTTTATTATCAGGGATTTATTTTTATGTTTGGTTATTGATTACGATGTCGTTAGTTATTAATCGATTTATGAGAATTGACTTTTTAGTCTTTTTTACAAATGTTGTAGCATTTGGCGTAAGCGCTTTTTCTATTTTTACACCGCTCGGAAAGATGTCGCCAGTACTTGCGGAACAATTAGTTTCAGAACTTGTATACGTGCATGTCGGTATGGCAATTATTTCTTACGCAACGTTTACTGTATCGTTCATTTTTTCTATTATGTATTTATTGCAATATCGCCTATTAAAAAAGAAAAAATGGAATGCGAGATTAAGAAGGTTAGGGAATTTACCGAAGCTAGAATCTATGTCTTACGGATTAAATTTATTTTCTGTTCCATTTTTCTTACTAGCAATTTTATTAGGATGTATATGGGGATATACAAAATTGGATAATTTCCATTGGTATGATACGAAAGTAATCGGATCTTTTGTCGTTCTATTTGTGTATTGCACAGGTTTATATTTACGAGCGGCAGATGTGTTGCAAGGTAAGAAAATTGTACAGTGGAATATCGGATCGTTTCTCGTAATGCTAGTAAACATTTTTCTATTAAGCAGTTTGTCCAATTTCCACTTTTGGTATTTATAATGAGGAGAGAGAATTATGCGCAAAATTATTGTAGGATCACGAAAGAGTAAACTAGCATTAACGCAAACAAACTGGTTTATTGATCAGTTAAAAGCCTTAGGTCTACCATATGAATTTGAAGTGAAAGAAATTGTCACAAAAGGTGATGTTATTTTAGATGTTACTCTTTCAAAAGTAGGCGGAAAAGGCTTGTTTGTGAAAGAGATTGAACATGCGCTACTTACGAAAGAAATTGATATGGCTGTACATAGTATGAAAGATATGCCGGCCGTACTTCCAGAAGGATTAATGATTGGCTGTACACCAAAGCGTGTTGACCCTCGTGATGCTTTTATCTCAAAAAGCGGAGCGTCGTTTAAAGAGTTAGCAGAAGGCGCTATTTTAGGTACGAGTAGTTTAAGACGTAGTGCACAGCTACTCGCTGCGAGACCAGACTTACAAGTGAAGTGGATTCGCGGAAATATCGATACACGTTTACGTAAATTAAAAGAAGAAGATTACGATGCAATTATTTTAGCGACAGCAGGATTACAAAGAATGGGCTGGGATAATGAAGTTATTACAGAACATTTAGATGAGACGTTATGTGTACCTGCTGTAGGACAAGGTGCATTAGCGATTGAGTGTCGTGAGGATGATAAGGATTTACTGCAGTTGTTAGCTCATATGAATGATGGAATAACAGAAAAAACAGTGGCAGCAGAACGCGTATTTCTTCATAAACTTGAAGGTGGATGCCAAGTTCCGATCGCTGGATATGCAACTCTTACAGAAAATGATGCAATCGAATTAACAGCTCTTGTCGGGTCTATGGACGGTTCGGTTTTATTGAAAGAGACAGTAGTAGGAACTGATCCAGAGAAAGTAGGATTAGAGGCTGCGGACCGTTTAATTAACCAAGGCGCAAAAGAACTCATTCTTGCTGCAAATAAGGGGCAACAATAAATATGAACGCTCTCGCTGGCAAAACGGTATTGGTTACACGTGCCCAGCATCAAGCGAAACAAATGAGTGTAGCGGTGAAAGAAATGAGCGGAATTCCATTGGAAATTCCGCTTTTGCGTATGGAAGGTATGTCTCATACGCAAATTCAACATATTGAAGAGCAGCTACATTCATACGACTGGGTTATTTTTACGAGCAGAAATGGTGTAGCTTTCTTTCTAGATAGTTTAAAAAAGAAACTACCGCTAACCATTAAAATCGCTGCGGTAGGTGTGAAAACAAAATTAGAGTTAGAAAAAAGGGGCTATCAAGTTCATTTTGTTCCGACTTCATTTGTTGCAGAAGCATTTGCAGAAGAGTTTCTAAAAGAATTAAGTGGAAACGAACGTATTTTATTTCCGAAAGGGAATTTAGCAAGAGAGGTAATTCCGGTTGCACTTCGGGAAATTGGTGTTTCTCTAGATGAGCTAATCGTATACGGTACGAAAGTGAATATAGAAAAAAAGCAAGAACTTATAGCAGCATTGAAATTAGGGAAAGTAGACATTATTACATTTACGAGCCCTTCAACTGTTACTAGTTTTGTTCGTTTACTTGAGGGTACAAACTGGAGAGAATGGACAAAAAAATGTACAATTGCTTGTATAGGACCTATTACGGAAAAAGAGGCAAGTCTTTATTTTCCGTCTGTTATTGTGCCGAAAGAGTACACTGTAGAAGCATTACTACAATATGTTTGTGAATCTATAAAATGAAAGAATGGGGATAGAAATCTATGAACTCTTTACAATTTAATCGTCATCGTCGTTTAAGACAAAGCGGGGGCATGCGTGCACTTGTGCGTGAAACGTTTTTACATACCGAAGATTTTATTTACCCTATTTTTGTATTAGAAGGTGAAAATGTTCGTAATGAAGTTCCTTCTATGCCGGGCGTATATCAAATGTCTTTAGATTTATTGCAAGCTGAAATGCAAGAAGTTGTTGATTTAGGTATTCGTTCTGTTATTGTATTTGGTTTACCTGCTGAAAAGGATGAAGTTGGATCATCAGCATATTGTGATCATGGAATTGTACAACGTGCTATTCAGCAAATTAAAGGTGATTTCCCTGAGCTAGTAGTAGTTGCAGATACATGTTTATGTCAATTTACAAGCCATGGTCATTGCGGTGTAATTGAAGATGGGATTATTTTAAATGACGAGTCTCTTGCAGTTCTTGCGAAAACAGCTGTAAGTCAAGCGAAAGCAGGAGCGGATATTATTGCGCCATCAAACATGATGGACGGCTTCGTAACAGCAATTCGTCATGCATTAGACGAAAATGGTTTTGGACACGTGCCAGTTATGTCGTACGCTGTGAAATATTCATCAGCATTTTATGGACCATTCCGTGATGCTGCGCACGGTGCACCGCAATTTGGTGACCGTAAAACATATCAAATGGATCCGGCAAACCGTATGGAAGCATTCCGTGAAGCAGAATCAGATGTAATGGAAGGTGCAGATTTCTTAATCGTAAAACCAGCTCTTTCTTACTTAGATATCGTTCGTGATGTGAAAAATAACTTTAATTTACCAGTTGTCGCTTATAATGTAAGTGGTGAATATTCGATGATTAAAGCGGCAGCGCAAAATGGTTGGATTAATGAAAAAGAAGTTGTTCTTGAAAAATTAATTAGTATGAAACGTGCAGGGGCAGATTTAATTATTACGTATCATGCAAAAGATGCAGCAAGATGGTTACAAGAAGGAGGCGCTAAATAATGAAAAAGTTTGATAAGTCAATTGCAGCGTTTGAAGAGGCGCAAGACTTAATGCCTGGTGGCGTAAATAGCCCGGTTCGTGCCTTTAAGTCTGTTGGGATGAATCCGTTGTTTATGGAGCGTGGAAAAGGCTCTAAGGTATATGATATCGATGGGAATGAATACATCGACTACGTATTATCATGGGGTCCTTTAATTCATGGTCATGCAAATGATCGTGTTGTAGAAGCGTTAAAATCTGTTGCTGAAAGAGGTACAAGCTTCGGTGCACCAACAGAAATTGAAAATAAATTAGCAAAACTTGTTATTGAGCGCGTGCCATCAATTGAGATTGTGCGTATGGTTAACTCTGGAACGGAAGCAACAATGAGTGCACTACGTTTAGCTCGTGGTTATACAGGTCGTAATAAAATCTTGAAATTTATTGGTTGTTACCACGGTCATGGTGATTCGTTATTAATTAAAGCTGGTTCTGGTGTGGCGACTTTAGGTTTACCAGATAGTCCTGGTGTACCAGAAGGTGTAGCGAAAAATACGATTACAGTAGCTTATAACGATTTAGAAAGCGTAAAATACGCGTTTGAACAATTCGGTGATGATATTGCTTGTGTAATTGTAGAACCAGTAGCAGGAAATATGGGGGTTGTTCCTCCGCAGCCTGGATTTTTAGAAGGTCTTCGTGAAGTAACAGAACAAAACGGTGCATTGCTTATTTTTGATGAAGTAATGACAGGGTTCCGAGTAGCTTATAATTGTGGCCAAGGTTATTATGGCGTAACGCCTGATTTAACATGCCTAGGTAAAGTAATCGGTGGTGGTTTACCGGTAGGAGCATACGGTGGTAAAGCGGAAATTATGCGCCAAGTTGCGCCAAGCGGACCGATTTACCAAGCTGGTACTTTATCAGGTAATCCACTTGCAATGGCGGCAGGTTATGAAACGTTAGTACAGTTAACGCCAGAATCATATGTAGAATTTGAGCGTAAAGCTGAAATGTTAGAAGCTGGATTACGTAAAGCAGCTGAAAAACATGGCATTCCGCATCATATTAACCGTGCAGGCTCTATGATTGGTATTTTCTTTACAGATGA
Organism: Bacillus cereus group sp. MYBK108-1; assembly: GCF_051917185.1. Classification (NCBI taxonomy): domain Bacteria; kingdom Bacillati; phylum Bacillota; class Bacilli; order Caryophanales; family Bacillaceae; genus Bacillus; species Bacillus cereus group sp. MYBK108-1. Next base: position 61,699 of record NZ_JBQAHZ010000016.1, on the reverse strand, counting down.
ACCCGTTATTAATTACGATGCAGCAAAATCTTCAAACTTAGAATTCTTTGCGGCTTACTATCGTGAAATGGTAGAACAAGGTGTATTCTTACCACCATCTCAATTCGAAGGTTTATTCTTATCGACAGCACATAGTGATGCAGATATTGAAGCGACGATTGCAGCAGCTGAAATTGCAATGTCAAAATTAAAATAATGTATTAGAGAAAAATCGCTCTCCATAAGGGGGGCGATTTTTTTTATTCATAAAGTAAGCTTCCCACACATAAATCTGTAATGACATATAGTTTGGGAGGGGGAAAAGAAGTGGCTACAGATCATTCGTTACGATTTTCATTAAAAGAATCTGTTTGGTTCCAAAAGGGACAGGAAGTCGATGAACTTTTGTCAATTTCGTTAGATCCAGACGTTGAGATAGAAGAGCTTGATCATGAAGTAATCGTGAGAGGGCAATTAGATTTAACGGGAGAGTATGTTGCACGAAAAGATGATTCGGCGTATTCATTAAGAGAACTATCGCCAGCAAAGTCAATTGATTATGTAGAAACAAGGGAAGATGGGGTTAATGAACTTGTTCATTCCTTTCCGCTTGAAATATCAATTCCGAGAAATCGAGTGAAAGTAATTGAAGAGCTATATGTATCAATTGAGGAATTTGATTATGAATTAAAGGAAAATGGTTGCTTACAATTATTAGCGGATATATCTATTAGCGGTTTGTGTGATGAAGAGAGAAACGAGGATGAAGCTGAAGAGGAAGAAACGGTGTATGCCGAGTTAGAAGAAGATTCAGCGCAAGAGGATGAAAATAGACCGGCGCCGCATGTAGAAGAACCAGCATATAAGGAATCAGATGAGTGGGAAGATTACGCATTTGAACCGTTCCAATTAGAGGAAAGAAAAGAGCAGGAATTAGAAGAAGAGAAGATAGAGGAACATGAATTTGTGGAGCGTGAAGAGGAGCAAGAAACAACGCCGCAATTTGAACTGTTCGGACGAAAAGATTTCAAGAAAGAAAAAGCGAAAAAGCAGGAAGAACAAGAAGAAGAGTACTCACAGCGAGATGAAAATGCGCTTTATTTAACAAAACTATTTACGAAAGAACCGGAAGAAGAATTTACAAAGTTAAGAATGTATTTCGTGCAAGAAGGGGATACAATTGAATCTATTGCAGACCGTTATGAAACGTCTGTACAAAATTTATACCGTGTCAATCAAACAGAAGATATATTTTTAAATACGGGGCAAATTATTTATATTCCCGTTTCAAGGGTAAAGGCGAAATAAGGAAGTGAGTGTTTTCACTCACTTCCTTTCTTAGAGGCTATGTTTTGAATAGAAAGGGTTATTCGTATGGATATTGAGTTGCGAAATCACTATGAACCTATCGTGAGGCAATATAGATTGGATACGCAACATATGGAAGAGCACGGAAATGTAATGAAAATTTATACGAATCAAGGTCCATATGCACTCAAGAAAATAGAAGGCAGAAAGTTAGAGCGGAATAACTTTCTGCATCATATTCAATATTTGAAGGAGAAAGGTTTTTCAAATTATGTACCTATATATCATGCGACGGATGGAAGTTATATTTTAAGTGACGGGACGTATAATTATTATTTAATGCCTTGGTTAGAACGTGCAGAAGGAAACGGTGAGGACAATGATCAATACCATAAAATGTTTCAGACACTTGGAACGTTGCATCAAAAAACTGTGAAGGAAGAAACGTATACGGAAGAAGATTTAGAAAAACATTATACAAGTATATCCGATCGTTGGGAAAATGATGGTGAGATGTTAGAAGAGTTTCTCGTGGAATCTGAATCAAAATGGTATATGTCCCCGTTTGAATTGCAATATTGTACGTACTATCATCATGTAATGAGAGCGCGTGAATTTGCAACGAAGCAATTAAATGAGTGGAACGATGCGATGAAAGAAAAGGAGAAAACGCGTATTACTTTTGTGCATGGTAATGTGTCACTGAATCATTTTTTATTTGACTATGAACGGAATGGCTATTTTATTAGTTTAGAAAAATCGAAGTTTGCAACGCCTGTGCAAGATATAGTAGGTTTTTATTCACGGTCTTTAAACACATATCCAATCGCAAGAAGTGATCGGTTTGAATGGTTTCAAATGTATCAAAAAAATTTCCCTTTTACGAAAGAAGAGCAACTACTTATGTTTGCGTATATGACGTATCCATCGCAATTTATTCGGCAAATCCAGTCTTATAAGAAAAGAAGAGATAATCGTAACGAGGAAAATGAACTGCGCGGAGTAAAGAGTTTGCAACAATCGCATTGGCTCGTTAGCAATATAGAATATTTCCTGTCACAATTACAAGCTGCCCAGCAAGGGAACGGATAAAGTAAAGGCATTCCCCGCTTATGATTAGCCTTCACTAATCGGGCGTTTATGGGCAGCAGGGTTCCCGCCTAACTTTTTTACTTCAGCCAAATTTTGAGGTGGGGGTCTTACTGCCCGCAAATAACGGGATAAAGAAGATAAGTAGAGAATGCTACTTATCTTTTTTTGTATTCACCCGAAAAGTCATAGTTTTAAATTTAACTTGACGAATAAGGTTTCGTTTTTTACACTATTGTATATAATAATTAACAATCATATAAATGCCTTGAAGGGGAAGAGTATAACATGAAACGTCTTCAGAGAGGAGAATCATTAGCTGGGAGATTCTCTAGATAGTTATGTTAGAAGGTAGCCCTGGAGCATCTTTTCTGAACGGAATAGTTCTTATTAGGAAAAGACGGATTTGTCCGTTATCAAATTAAGAGTATAAGCAAATTATGAATTTGTTTGTAAATAAAGGTGGTACCGCGATGTCCCTCGTCCTTTTTGGATGAGGGACATTTTTTATTTTAAGGAGGGAAAATAATGTCAAACACGGAAAAGAATTTACCAACTAAATATGATCATATGTCCGTTGAAGAAGGCCTTTATCAATGGTGGCTTGAAGGCAAATATTTTGAAGCAACAGGAGACGAGAAGAAACAACCGTATACAATTGTAATTCCACCTCCGAACGTAACTGGTAAGTTACACTTAGGTCATGCTTGGGATACAACTCTTCAAGATATTTTAACTCGTACGAAGCGTATGCAAGGATACGATGTACTATGGCTTCCAGGAATGGACCATGCTGGTATCGCAACACAAGCGAAAGTAGAAGGAAAACTTCGTGAAGAAGGTATTTCACGTTACGATCTTGGCCGTGAAAAATTCCTTGAAAAAGCTTGGGAGTGGAAAGAAGAGTACGCTTCTCACATTCGTCAACAATGGGGGAAAGTTGGTTTAGGACTAGACTATTCTCGTGAACGTTTCACATTAGACAAAGGTTTATCAGATGCGGTTAATAAAGTATTCGTTCAATTATACGAAAAAGGCTTAATTTACCGTGGTGAATATATCATCAACTGGGATCCAGCAACACGTACAGCTCTTTCTGATATTGAAGTAATTCATAAAGAAGTTCAAGGTGCATTCTACCATATGAACTATCCGTTAACAGATGGTTCTGGTCACATTCGTCTTGCGACAACTCGTCCAGAAACGATGCTTGGTGATACAGCAGTAGCAGTTCATCCAGAAGACGATCGTTACAAACATTTAATCGGAAAAACAGTTACACTTCCAATCGTAGGCCGTGAGATTCCGATTATTGCTGATGAGTACGTAGAAAAAGATTTCGGAACGGGCGTTGTAAAAATTACACCAGCTCATGACCCGAATGACTTTGAAGTAGGTAACCGTCATGACTTACCACGCATTTTAGTAATGAACGAAGATGGATCGATGAACGAAAAAGCTGGTAAGTATAACGGTATGGATCGTTTCGAATGCCGTAAAGAATTAGTAAAAGACTTACAAGAAGCTGGCGTATTAGTAGAAATCGAGCCACATATGCATTCAGTAGGTCATAGTGAGCGTAGCGGTGCAGTTGTTGAGCCTTATTTATCAACACAGTGGTTCGTAAAAATGGCTCCACTTGCTGAAAAAGCAGTAGCGCTTCAACAAAAAGAAGAAGAAAAAGTAACGTTCGTACCAGAGCGTTTTGAAAACACATATTTACGTTGGATGGAAAATATTCATGACTGGTGTATTTCTCGTCAATTATGGTGGGGACACCGTATTCCAGCTTGGTACCATAAAGAAACTGGTGAAGTATACGTAGGTACAGAAGCACCAGCAGATATTGAAAACTGGAATCAAGATAACGATGTACTTGATACATGGTTCAGTTCAGCATTATGGCCATTCTCCACACTTGGTTGGCCAAATGAAGATTCAGCAGACTTCAAACGTTACTATTCAACAGATGCACTAGTAACGGGTTATGATATTATCTTCTTCTGGGTATCTCGTATGATTTTCCAAGGTTTAGAGTTTACAGGCGAGCGTCCATTTAAAGATGTATTAATTCACGGTTTAGTTCGTGACGAGCAAGGTCGTAAAATGAGTAAATCTCTTGGTAACGGTATTGACCCAATGGATGTTATCGAGAAGTACGGTGCAGATGCAATGCGTTTCTTCTTATCAACAGGAAGTGCACCAGGTCAAGATTTACGTTTCAGCATGGAAAAAGTAGAATCTACTTGGAACTTCATTAATAAAATTTGGAACGCATCACGTTTCGTATTAATGAACATGGATGATATGAAGTATGAAGAAATCGATTTAACTGGTGAAAAATCAGTTGCGGATAAGTGGATCTTAACTCGCTTAAACGAAACAATCGAAAGCGTAACACGTAACATGGATAAATATGAGTTCGGTGAAGCTGGTCGTTCATTATACAACTTCATTTGGGACGATTTCTGTGATTGGTATATTGAAATGGCGAAACTTCCACTATACGGTGAAGATGAAGCAGCTAAGAAAACAACTCGTTCTATTTTAGCTTACGTATTAGATCAAACAATGCGTCTATTACACCCATTCATGCCATTCGTAACAGAGAAAATTTGGCAACATTTACCGCATGAAGGCGAGTCTATTACAGTAGCTGCGTGGCCAACAGTTCGCGAAGATTTACAAGATACGGAGGCTGCGGCAGAAATGCACCTTCTAGTTGATATCATTCGCTCTGTTCGTAACATCCGTGCAGAAGTAAATACGCCAATGAGCAAAAAAGTTCAAATGCAAATTAAAGCAAAAGATGAGGCTGTACTTGCTCAACTTACGAAAAACAGCTCTTACATTGAGCGTTTCTGTAACCCAAGCGAATTAACAATTCAAACAGACTTACAAGCGCCAGAAAAGGCAATGACTGCAATCGTATCAGGTGCAGAGTTATTCTTACCGTTAGCTGATCTTATCAATCTTGATGAAGAGAGAGCTCGTCTTGAGAAAGAACTTGAGAAGTTCGATAAAGAAGTAGAACGTGTACAGAAGAAACTTTCTAACCAAGGTTTCGTAGCGAAAGCTCCTGCAGCGGTTATTGAAGGAGAGCGTGCGAAAGAGCAAGATTACCTAGAAAAACGCGAAGCAGTTCGTCAACGTCTAGCAAATCTTGAAAAGTAAAAATGTTTTTAGAGACTCACTATATTGGTGAGTCTCTTTTCTTTGCGTATAATAGAACTATGAAAGTTGTCTTTTGAAAGGGGAAAAACATACGTGATACATACATACGAAGAAGCGATAGGGTGGATCCATAGCCGATTGAAATTTGGAATTAAGCCAGGATTAGAAAGAATGAGATGGATGTTAGAAGAACTTGGAAATCCAGAGCGTCATATAAAATGTGTTCATCTTGCTGGTACAAATGGAAAAGGTTCAACGTTAACATATATGCGTTACATGTTAGAAGGCGCGAAATATAAGGTAGGAACGTTTACCTCTCCTTACATCGAATCATTTAATGAACGCATTAGTGTGAATGGAACACCAATTGCAGACGAAGAGATTACTGAACTTGTAAAGCTGGTAAAACCAGTCGTGGAAAAACTAGATGAAACGGATTTAGGGGAAGCGACAGAGTTTGAAATTATTACTGTTATGGCGATTTGCTATTTCGGCAAATTCAATTTCTGTGATGTTGTTTTATTTGAAACAGGGCTTGGTGGACGTTTTGATTCTACCAATGTTATACACCCTGTTCTCACGATTATTACGAATATCGGTCACGATCATATGCATATTTTAGGAAATACATTAGGAGAAATTGCATATGAAAAGGCGGGGATTATTAAGTCTGGCGTGCCGGTAATTACTGGTGTACAAGATGAAGAAGCTTTGCAAGTCATTCAAAATGTTGCAAAGGAAAATCATGCAAACTTATACGAGATGGGCAACCATTTTACAGCATTACATAAACAGTCTAGTGAAGATGGAGAACAGTTCGATTTCACTTGTCCTTTCGCCTCTTTTGAAGATGTGCGAATCACAATGAAAGGTAGCCACCAAGTAGGAAACGCAGCACTTGCGCTTATGGCAGTCATGTATGTAAAAACATACTTATCATTTTTAATTGAGGAAGAAGAAATAAGAACTGGATTACAGGAAGCGTATTGGGTGGGGCGCTTTGAAAAACTGCAAAGTAATCCAGATATTATTATAGATGGTGCTCATAATCCAGAAGGTATCGAAAGCCTTGTGAAAACAGTAGAAGCACATTACAAAGATAAAAATGTAATAGTGTTATTTACTGCCCTTGGTGATAAACAATTACATAACATGGTAGGCCAATTAGAAACCATTGCAGATGAAATTATTTTTACAACATTCGCCTTTGATCGTGCTATTTCTGCTGATAAGCTTGCATCATATTCACAGAAAGAATCAAAATTAGTTTTTGAAAATTGGAAAGAGGCAATTGATACAAAAGTTGAAATGATAGCAGAAAATGATGTTTTTATCATAACAGGTTCTCTTTATTTCATTTCTGAAGTACGTAAATATATTTGCGAGAAAAACTAGATAGTCTTTGCTATCTAGTTTTTTTGTTCTACAAATGAAGTCAAATGCATACATATAAGATAAATATATAGGGTTATTTGGCGAATTCCTCTGACAAATATCTCGTTTTTTTATGAAATGAATATGATATGATGCGGACAACGATAAGAGGTGAGGTGTGAGTGTATGGACAAGCAATCACGAACGATCTCAGTGAAAGTGAATGGAACAGAAGCGAAGTATGAGGAAAAAAAGAAAGATGAATTTGAATGGATGGTAGTAGAAAGTGAACGACCGAAAAATGTTGTTCCGTTTCAAAAAGCGAAATCAATGTCTGTGGAAAAATACCGAAAGAAGTGGAGTAATACATTAATTGTAATCATTGCAACTGCAATCATTATCGGTACGGCGTTTGGAATGGGGATGCTTCATTTACTTACTGGACAAGGAACGACAGGAGGAAGTGAAGTGACAGCTTCAAGGCCGACTGGAAATGGAGAATCAAAGGTGGGTGGAACGGCAGAACAAACACCAGCACCGAAAGAAGAAAAACAAAAAGCACAAGCAGGAACGTCATTGGATCCAATGAAATTATTTTTTGTTCAAGGGGGGCTTTATTCTTCTGAAGAAAAGGGACAGGCAGCTCTTGAAGAATGGAAAGGTAATGGGGGCATTGGTGCTTTGAGACCGAGCGGTGATAAGTATGCAATAGTTGTTGGTATTGCTAGCGATGAACAGTCTATAAATCAATTAATGACTAAGTATAAAAATGATGGTGTCTCCGTTTTAAAAAAGAACTGGGATATAACAGATAAAGCATTGCTGAAAGATGATAAAGAAGTAGGAACATTTTTAACAAAAGTGCAGCCATTATACACTCATTTAGCAAAATATGCTTCTAGCGTACAAGTTGGTGGAAAAAGCAGTGCAAAAGATATAGAAGCAATTGAAAAAGAATGGAAAAAGGTTGAAAAAGAAGGGAAAAGTATGAAACAAGAAGAAGCGAAGAAACTGTATATGTATACGTCGGTAGCTGTACAAACAGTAAAAGATGGGAAGATGGATAAGGAATCTTTGGCGAAATTAAATCAAGTTATTATTGATGGTTTACTCTCGTATGAAAAAATTGTTTCGTAGAAAGTGAAATGATAGGATAATAAAATGAGTAAGAAAGAAGTACATGTACTTCTTTCTTTTCTTTTGAATTTAGAGCAAAGTGCTTTCTCTATGACAGGAATATAATCGTATGCAATAAAGAAGTGTTATTTTAGTTAGAGAAATTAATATTTCTTTCATTTGTGGACAAACTATTCCTTTGATACGATTAATATAAATTGTTCTGCTTCATGTGAGAAAGGAAGGAGAAAATATGAGAAAAATAATTTTAGCTTCAGGGTCACCTCGGAGGAAGGAATTGCTTGAGTTAGCTAGTGTGCCATTTGAAATCGTTGTAAGTGAAGTAGAGGAAACAATTGGTGCATATTCATCGCCTTCTGATATTGTAATGTCGCTTGCCTTGCAAAAAGCATCAGCGGTGGCAGAAAATAATAGTGATCACATTGTGTTAGGTGCAGATACAATTGTTACATATGAGTCGCGTATTCTTGGTAAGCCTTCTAATGAGGATGAGGCGAAAGAGATGTTGCAATTACTATCAGGGAAAACACATGAAGTGTATACAGGTGTTGCAATTATAGCAAAAGAAAAAACGGTTACTTTTTATGAGCGTACAGAAGTTACATTTTGGGAGTTAACAGAAGAGGAAATTGATACATACGTCGCGTCGAAAGAACCTCTTGATAAAGCCGGTAGTTATGGGATTCAAGGTAAAGGATCTATTTTCGTTCAAAATATTCAAGGGGACTACTATAGTGTAGTTGGCTTACCAATTGCACGTCTCGTTCGGGAATTAAAACAATTTGATATTGATGTAACCCATGCGTAAAATTGCATGGGGTTTTCTTTGAGAGAACAAATAAAGGGGTGGAGAGATGAACGGTATTCGTGATGTTGTAAGAGAAGAACAGCCACGGGAGCGTTTATTGTTAGAAGGTGCTGGAAGTTTATCAAATCGAGAGCTTCTCGCAGTGTTACTCAGAACAGGTTCTAAAGAAGAAACAGTTTTAAAGTTATCAGATAAAATTTTACATCAATTTGATGGCTTACGTATGTTGAAAGATGCAACATTAGAAGAGCTAATTAGTATACATGGTATTGGGATTTCAAAGGCATCGCAACTTATGGCAGCCTTTGAACTAGGCAGAAGAATGGTACGTTTAGAATATCAAAATAGATATAGTATTCGAAGTCCAGAAGATTGTGCGAAATACATGATGGAAGAAATGCGTTTTTTACAACAAGAGCATTTTGTTTGTTTATATTTAAATACAAAAAATCAAGTTATACATAGGCAAACGATCTTTATTGGAAGTTTAAACACGTCAATTGTACACCCGAGGGAAGTTTTTAAAGAAGCCTTCCGTCGTGCAGCAGCCTCTATCATATGTCTTCATAACCATCCCTCAGGAGATCCCACGCCGAGCCGTGAAGATATTGCAGTAACAAAACGCTTAGTAGAATGCGGCCAGATTATCGGAATTGAAGTGCTTGATCATATTATAATAGGTGACCATAAATTCGTGAGTTTAAAGGAAAAAGGTCATATTTAAGACTATGCTTTTTACTTATTTTGTTTTATAATGTGATTTATGAGTTTTTTGTAGAAATTTATCTACAAAAAGGATAAAGATATAAAAAACGTACTGTTTTTATAATATAAAGTAAGAAAAAATGAGTCCGTGAAAACAAGAAAGGAAGATAAATAATATGTTTGGATTTGGTGGATTTACTCGCGATCTTGGAATAGACTTAGGAACTGCGAACACGCTTGTATATGTAAAAGGAAAAGGTGTAGTTTTACGTGAACCTTCAGTAGTTGCGTTACAAACTGATACGAAACAAATCGTTGCTGTAGGTAGCGATGCAAAACAAATGATTGGTCGTACACCAGGGAACGTTGTGGCACTTCGCCCGATGAAAGACGGTGTAATTGCTGATTATGAAACAACTGCAACAATGATGAAATATTACATTCAACAAGCTCAAAAATCAAACGGTTTCTTCTCACGTAAGCCGTATGTAATGGTATGTGTACCATCTGGTATTACAGCTGTAGAAAGACGTGCAGTAATCGATGCGACTCGTCAAGCGGGTGCTCGTGATGCTTATCCTATCGAAGAGCCATTTGCAGCAGCAATTGGTGCAAACTTACCTGTTTGGGAACCAACTGGTAGTATGGTTGTTGATATCGGTGGCGGTACAACAGAAGTTGCAATTATTTCTCTAGGTGGTATTGTAACAAGCCAGTCAGTCCGTGTTGCTGGTGATGATATGGACGATTCAATCATTCAGTACATTAAGAAAAGCTATAACTTAATGATCGGTGAAAGAACAGCTGAAGCATTAAAATTAGAAATTGGTTCTGCAGGCGAGCCAGAAGGTATCGAGCCTATGGAAATTCGCGGTCGTGATTTAGTAAGTGGTTTACCAAAAACAGTACTAATTCAGCCAGAAGAAATTGCAGATGCATTAAAAGATACAGTAGATGCGATTGTAGAATCAGTTAAAAATACGTTAGAAAAAACTCCACCTGAATTAGCGGCTGATATTATGGACCGCGGTATCGTATTAACAGGTGGCGGGGCATTACTACGTAATTTAGATAAAGTAATTAGTGAAGAAACGAAAATGCCAGTTCTTGTTGCAGAAGATCCATTAGATTGCGTAGCAATTGGAACAGGTAAAGCATTAGACAATATCGATCTTTTCAAAACTGCTGCTCGATAATATTGCAAAATAAAAATCAGTGAAATTAAGAGGGTGTGAACGTGCCACAGTTTTTCTTAAACAAAAGATTAATTGTTTTGTTGGTTAGTATTATTCTTCTCGTGGCATTGATTGGAATCTCATTGAAAGAACGGAACAGTTTAACATGGCCAGAGCAGTTTGTTAAAGATACTGTCGGTGTTGTAGAACGTGTATTCCAAAAGCCAGCGAAATACGTAGCTGGATTCTTCGAAAATGTAGAGGATGTAAAGCGCACGTATGAAGAGAATAAAGAATTAAAAGCAAAATTAGATAATTATGCAGGTCTATCAGGGAAAGTAAAACAATTAGAAGATGATAACAAGAAGTTACAAGAGCTAACTGGTAAAAAAGAGTTAAATAGCGGGTATACTGAAATTCCAGCTACTGTTGTTTCTCGTAATCCAGATAAATGGTACGATTTAATTGGAATTGATAAAGGGGCACAGCAAGGAATTAAAAAAGATATGGCTGTAGTAACTTCACAAGGGTTAGTTGGAAGAGTGAAAAGTGTATCTCAGTTTACATCATCAGTAGAATTACTAAGTTCTATGAGCCGAACAAATCGCGTTTCTGCTATTGTACAAGGGCAAGAGAAAATCTTTGGATTGATTGAAGGTTATGACAAAGAAAAGCAATTACTTCTTTTCACAAAGATTGGCTCTGATGCACCGGTAGAGAAAGATCAACTAGTTGTAACATCTGGACTGGGTGATATTTTCCCGAAAGGTCTTGTAATTGGAAAAATCGTTGATGTTCAGCCGGATGCATATGGCTTAACAAAAACAGCTTATGTAAAACCTGCCGCTGATTTAAATGACGTAGAGCATATTACGGTTGCTAAACGTGCAACACCTTCAGCGCCATTAGAATAGGAGGAGAAGAAGAGATGATGAAGATATTAAAAAGAGCAGCTCTTCCTCTTTTGCTCCTTTTTGTGTTTCTATTTGAAAATATGTTTGCTACTGTTGTTCCAACGGATGTATTTTGGAAAGACAGCATAGCAGCACCGCATTTCTTTATAATCGTCTTATGTTTTATTACAGTGTATTATAGTCCGGTCCAAGGGATTTATTACGGACTATTATTTGGCTTCTTATTTGATACCGTATACACAGAACTTGTCGGGATATATATTTTTGCTTATCCGATTTTAGCTTATTTAGTATATAGTGTGATGAAAGTATTACAATTGAATTTATTTATTGTTGTTTCTATCATATTAGCTAGCGTTGTAGCACTAGAGTATTATGTGTATGGATTCTTAACTTTATTAGGGCGTACTCATATGCCAGCGTATGTCTTTTTCACAGATCGTCTCCTTTCTACTTTATTGTTAAATGCTATTTTCTTATTGATAGTTTGTTTCCCACTGAGACGATATATAGTGCGTCTTTCAAAAGCGATGGAAGAAAAAGAAAAAAGGATTTTCTAATTTTATGTCGAATTGAATCGGTGGGGTGAACTTTAGTGGAAGAAAAAAAGCAACAAAATGTAACGATAAAAGGGACAAAAGATGGGATAACGCTTCATTTAGATGATTGTTGTTCATTCTCAGAATTATTGATGGAATTAGACGAAAAACTTTCTACACATTACTACGATGGTGATGGGCGCTCTTTAATTGAAGTGCATGTGAAAGTAGGAAATCGTTATTTAACAGAAGTCCAACAAGAAGAGATTCGTACGTTAATTCGTAATAAAAAGAATCTTGTTGTGGATTCAATTGAAAGTGATGTTATCACTAAAGCAGAAGCAATAGCTTGGAAAGAAGAAACAGAAATTGTCCCTATTTCCAAAATTGTTCGCTCTGGACAAGTTTTACATGTAAAAGGAAATTTGTTGTTAATTGGAGATGTTAATCCAGGCGGAACGGTTATCGCTGGGGGGAATATTTTTGTCGTAGGATCATTAAGAGGAATTGCACATGCTGGGTATTATGGGGATTCGGATGCTGTAATCGCTGCATCTGTTATGAACCCGATGCAACTTCGAATTAGTGATGTGGCAATGCGGGCTCCGGAAGAGAAAGAAGACGGAGCGGAGGCGGCAGAATGTGCGTATATTAATGAGAACAATCACATTGTTGTCGATCGCCTGCAACTTCTCACTCATCTTAGACCTAATTTAACAAAGTTAGAAAGGGGAATTGTATAGCTGTGGGAGAGGCAATAGTAATTACATCTGGAAAAGGCGGAGTAGGTAAAACTACTACATCTGCGAACATTGGTACGGCCCTAGCGTTATCTGGAAAGAAAGTGTGCTTAATTGACACAGATATCGGTCTTCGAAATTTAGACGTAGTAATGGGGCTGGAAAATCGTATTGTATTTGATCTTGTTGATGTCGTTGAAGGGCGTTGCCGTTTACCTCAGGCTCTTATTAAAGACAAACGTTTTGATGATCTTTATTTATTACCTGCAGCACAAACGAGTGATAAATCAGCGGTAACACCTGAACAAATGGATGAATTAATACAAGTATTACGTCAAGATTATGATTACATATTAATCGATTGTCCTGCGGGGATTGAGCAGGGATTTAAAAATGCGGTAGCTGGTGCGGATAAAGCAATCGTTGTTACGACTCCAGAAGTATCCTCAATGCGCGATGCGGATCGTATTATTGGGCTTTTAGAAAAAGAGGATATTGAACCACCCAAACTTGTTATTAACCGTGTACGTAGTCATATGCTTCATGAACAGGATATGTTAGATGTTGATGAAATTGTACGTACATTGTCAATCGAGCTTCTTGGTGTTGTCGAAGATGACGATGAAGTTATTCGAGCTACAAATACAGGTGAACCTGTGGCGTTGCAACCAAGCGGAAAAGCAGCGTTGGCTTATCGTAATATTGCAAGACGCTTGTTAGGTGAGAATGTACCATTACAAGCATTTGAACAAGAAAAGGTATCGGTATTTGCAAAGGTGAAAAACTTCTTTGGAATCCGTTAAGAGCACTTCGCACATATGCGAGGTGCTTTCTTTTTTCTTCACACGAATATCTTTCTTTCTTAGCTCATACATATGTACAAACTGTATACAACTGTTTCTAATGAAATTAGCTTAACGAAAGAAAGGAGACAGTATGAAGAATAGACGCGTAGAAGAAATTAAAAAGCGGATTGCAAAAAGGAAGGCCGAGCAAGAAAGGATGGAGGAAGAGCAGTATTTTAACGGAGGGAATTTTGATAGTGAAGCAGTATTTATTGAAGATGGAGAAAAGGAAATGCATCCTTTATTTCGAAAGGAAGTCTTTTTCTTCAAAGTTTTATTATCAGCAATATTAGTTCTTTCGGTTGCTATTTTATATAAGAATGCTCCTTCTTCATTCAATGGAGCTAAAGCTGTTACAGAAAAAGTGATGAAAGAGGAATTTCAGTTTGCTACTGTAGCGAAATGGTACGAAAAGCAATTTGGAAAACCGCTTGTATTCTATTCGCCGAACGAGAAAAAAGAAGGAAGTATTCAGCAAAAAGATTATGCAATTCCTGCTTCTGGAAAGGTAATGCAAGGGTTTCAAAAAAATGGCCAAGGTGTATTTGTCCAAACAGCTACAAATGCAAAAGTGGAGTCAGTAAATGAAGGGTTAGTTGTTTTTGCAGGCAAGAAAGAGGAACTTGGAAATACAGTTCAAATTCAACATGCAGATGGTACGGAGTCATGGTATGCAAACTTAAACGATATGTCAGTGAAATTATATGATTACGTTTCAAAGAAACAAAAAATTGGAACGGTGAGTAATGATACAAATGATAAAAATGGAAAGTTTTATTTCGCGATAAAAAAGAATGAGAAATTTATTGATCCGATCCAGGTGATATCATTTGATTAAATATAGGGACGTTTTAACGAAAATTTCCGTGCATCCATTATTTTGGGTTATTATTGTCATTGGTATTTTTACTGCGCGTTTTAAAGAGTTACTACTGTTATTTTGTATTGTTCTTATTCATGAACTTGGGCATGCTTTTGCAGCAGCACACTATAATTGGCGTATAAAAAGAATTCAGCTTTTGCCGTTTGGTGGCGTTGCCGAGCTTGAGGAACATGGTAATAAGTCATTGAAAGAGGAACTTGTTGTCGTAATTGCAGGACCGATTCAACATGTTTGGATGATGCTGGTAGGTTATATGTTGTTCAAAGCTGGTTGGCTGAATGCAGATTTATATTATTTCTTCATGTGGAATAATATAATTATTTTAGCATTCAATTTACTTCCTATTTGGCCGTTAGATGGCGGGAAAGTATTGTTTAATGTATTATCATATCGTTTCCCTTATTTACAAGCACATGAAAAGATGATGCAATTGTCATGTGTTTTTTTTAGTGTAATATTAGGATGGCAGTTACTTTGGAATAGTAACAATATTATGATGTGGGTACTACTCATATTTTTAGCAGTGTCATTATATCAAGAGTGGAAACAAAGACAGTATGCATTTATGCGTTTTTTATTAGAACGTTATTATGGAAACAAAAGAGGAATCGAAAAGATTGCACCTATTGAAGTGCAAACGGAAGATCGTTTATATACGATCTTCACAAAATTTCGTAGAGGATATAAGCATTCTATTATCGTCCGTGGAAAATATAAAGAGCATTACACATTGGATGAAAATGAATTGCTCTATGCATATTTTACTGAAAAACGAACAACTTCATCAGTTGAAGAATTAATCGGTTAGTGTTGACGATAGCACTAACCTTTTATTATTGTAAAAGCAAAGAAGATTATAAAGTGAGGAAATAATTTTGAAAACGTTATATATGAATTACGCTGGTTCGGAAAAGCGCGTTGCAATTGAAGAGAAGAAAAAGATTGTTGAGTTTTTATGGAAACGTAATGAAGAGCAAGAGATTGTTGGGCATATTTATGTTGGACGTGTCGTAAGAACAATTGCTGGAATGAATGCAGCTTTTGTAAACATCGGTTTAGAAAAACATGCTTACCTTTCATACGATGATGTACCATCTTCTTATCGTATACATGAAGGGCAAGCGATACTCGTACAAGTTGTGAAAGAGGCAATTGATACGAAAGGGCCTAAATTGACAGCGAATATAGAATTTACCGGGAAATATGTCGTTTATATGCCGTTTGATGAGATGCGCGCTGTTTCTCGAAAAATAAAAAATAATAAAAGAAGACAACAGTTACTCCAAATTGAAATAGAGGGAACGGGGGGGTACATTTTCCGTTCTGCTTCTGAAAAAGGAGCAATTGAAGAAATACAAGCTGAAATGCAAGGGTTACAACAGTTGTATGAAGAGTTAAAAAGAAAAGAGGGTCAAGGAAAGGTGCCGTTATTACTTCATCGACCGGCGACCTTTTTAGATCGTGTATTTCAAGAGAACCCAATTGAAACAATTGAAAAAGTAGTTGTAGATACAAGAAGTATAGTAAAGGAATTAGAAGACAAAGTTGGAAAAGAAAAAGTATCTTTTTATAATGAAAAGTCTTTGATGTTTAACCATTTTGGAATAGAGCGTGAGATTGAGAAAGCACTCCAAAAAATTGTTTGGCTTCCAAATGGTGCTTATTTAATTGTAGAACAAATGGAGACGATGACTGTAATTGATGTGAATACGGGCAAGTTTACGGGAAAACAAAATTTACAAGATACAGTACTTCGCACAAATGAGCTAGCCGCTGAAGAAATTGCACGCCAATTAAGACTTCGTGATATTGGTGGTATGATATTAATTGATTTTATTAATATGAAAAAAAGAGAAGATAAAGAAAAGGTAAGAGAATGTCTCATAGCTGCTATGCAAGATGACCGAACATATACAAGGGTGCTCGGCTTTACGGAGCTAGGGATTTTGGAAATGACACGTAAACGTAAAAAGCATTCTTTACGGGACGTATTATTAAAAGAGTGTGTACCTTGCAAAGCGACGGGTTATGTGATGTCGCATGAAACAATTGCGTATGAGTTAGAGAGAGAACTAATCACATATGGCAATATAGAAGATGAAGCAGTATTAATCGCTGCGCCTAAAGAACTGCAAAAACAGTTTTTGCAAAAAGGATTACAAAAAAATATTCCATTTGAAATTTATTTCAAAGATGATATCATCGAAAAGTATGCTATCGTTCGTTTTGGAAGTAAAAAAGAAATTGTAGAACGGAAAAAATAGTTAGCAGAACATTTATTGACAACCGTCTATGATTCATGATAACATCTTTATGTTATAGTTTATAGCACCTAAACGGCTATATGCTACAACCGCACAAGACAGGTTCCCTAAAGGCATTTATGTCTACCTCGTTTTTGGCGAGTCTTAGTAATTAAGAGGAGGTGCAAGTATGTACGCAATTATCGAAACAGGTGGAAAACAAATTAAAGTTGAAGCTGGTCAAGCAATCTACATTGAAAAATTAGATGTTGAAGCTGGTGAAACTGTTACTTTTGACAAAGTTCTTTTCGTTGGTGGCGAAAACGTTAAAGTTGGTAGCCCAGTTGTAGAAGGTGCAACAGTTACTGCGAAAGTTGAAAAACAAGGTCGCGCTAAGAAAATCATCGTTTTCAAATACAAAGCGAAAAAGAACAATCGTAAGAAACAAGGTCATCGTCAACCTTACACTAAGCTAGTTGTTGAAGCTATCAACGCTTAATTCTGGTTAACATGATTAAAATTACGATAAGTCGCACGAAATTAGGAAGTATCCAATCATTTAAAATGACTGGACATGCCGATTATGCGCCACATGGACAAGACCTTGTCTGTGCTGGAACTACAGCGGTTGTGTTTGGTTCTATAAATGCAGTGGAAGAACTTTGTAATGTGCAAGCAACTATTGAACTCGGAAGTGATGGCGGATTCTTAACGTATGAATTGCCTAATGATTTAGAAGTTCATGCAGCAGAAAAAGCACAAACGCTTTTAGAAGGATTAGTTGTTTCGCTTAAGACGATCGAACTTGATTACGGAAAGTATATCCGTTTAATAGAAAAAGTGCAGGAGGTGTAACGTATGTTAAGATTAGATCTTCAGTTTTTCGCATCTAAGAAAGGTGTAGGTAGTACAAAGAACGGTCGTGACTCTCAGTCAAAACGTCTTGGTGCTAAACGCGCAGATGGTCAAACGGTTACAGGTGGTTCAATTCTTTACCGTCAACGCGGTACAAAAATTTATCCAGGTGTTAACGTTGGTCGTGGTGGCGATGACACTTTATACGCGAAAGTTGACGGCGTAGTACGCTTTGAGCGTCTTGGTCGTGACCGCAAACAAGTGAGCGTATATCCTGTTGCTCAAGAAGCATAAGAACTCACGGAAAACTCTAACCTGAGTGCAGGTTAGAGTTTTTCTATATTAAGGGGTATCTAAATGAATGAAAAATGGACAATTATAGATGCATTGCGCCATTCAAGACATGATTGGCTCAATCGTATGCAGATGGTGAAAGGAAACCTTTCCCTTGGAAAAGTGGAAGAAATTCATAGTCTCATCGATCGTTTTGTCCAAGAAGCGAGACAAGAATCCAATCTGATGGGGCTATCAATGCCTTTATTTTCAGAGTGGATTTTAACATATAATTGGAAACAGCAGCCGTGCTTATTGGAGTACGAAGTATTAGGGAAATTACATAACTTATCTCACTTAGATGAGACTGTATGTACATGGACGAATCAATTTTTCTCGATGCTTCAGCATAGTTTAGACGTATATGTTGAAAATTATGTTTGTATCACAATTGAATGTGACGCGGATAATGCTCGTTTCTTTTTTGATTTTCGTGGTAAGCTAACGAGTGTAGAAGAACTACAGAATTGGCTTGCGACCCAAAACAATAAATGGTATTCCATTTCTTATACAGTGCGAGACGAAGAAGTCTCAGTTATATTACAACCAATTGAAAAAAGTGTGGTGAAATAATGTTTGTAGATCAGGTCAAGATATATGTAAAAGGCGGCGACGGTGGTAATGGTATGGTTGCGTATCGTCGTGAGAAGTATGTACCAAAAGGTGGCCCAGCAGGTGGCGACGGAGGTAAAGGTGCAGATGTTGTTTTCGTAGTTGAGGAAGGCTTACGTACATTAATGGACTTCCGCTACCAACGTCATTTCAAAGCTGATCGCGGTCAGCACGGAATGAGTAAAGGTCAGCACGGACGTAAATCTGAAGATTTACTTGTAAAGGTTCCGCCAGGAACAGTAGTAAAAGATGAAAAAACTGGTCAAATTCTTGCCGATTTAGTAACGCATGGACAAACTGCTGTAATTGCAAAAGGTGGCCGTGGTGGCCGTGGTAACTCACGTTTCGCAACAGCTACGAACCCAGCGCCAGAAATCGCTGAGAACGGGGAACCAGGTCAAGAGCGTGATGTTATTCTAGAACTTAAAGTACTAGCAGACGTTGGACTTGTTGGATTCCCAAGTGTAGGTAAATCTACATTATTATCTGTTGTATCATCAGCGCGTCCGAAAATTGCAGAGTATCACTTCACAACAATCGTTCCGAATCTTGGTGTTGTTGAAACTGGTGATAACCGCAGCTTCGTTATGGCTGACCTTCCAGGACTAATTGAAGGCGCACATGCTGGCGTCGGACTTGGACACCAATTCTTACGTCATATTGAGCGTACACGTGTAATCGTGCATGTTATTGATATGTCTGGTTTAGAAGGCCGTGATCCATATGAAGATTACGTAACGATTAATAATGAATTGAAAGAATACAATCTTCGCTTAACTGAGCGTCCGCAAGTTGTTGTTGCAAACAAAATGGATATGCCAGATGCAGAAGAAAACTTACAAGCATTTAAAGAGAAAGTGGGAGACGAAGTAAAAATCTTCCCAATCTCAGCTGTAACAAGACAAGGTGTTCGTGACTTACTGTTTGAAGTAGCGAACTTAATAGAAACAACACCAGAATTCCCAATACATGAAGTTGCGGATGAGTCTGATACAAGTGTAATGTACAAATTTGATACTGAAGGTGTTAAATTTGAAATTACACGTGAAAGTGATGGCACGTTTGTTATCTCTGGTTACGATATCGAGAAAACATTCAAGATGACAGACTTCTCACGTGATGAATCTGTACGTCGTTTCGCTCGTCAAATGCGCGGAATGGGTATTGATGAAGCGCTTCGTGCACGTGGTGCAAAAGACGGAGATATTGTAAAAATTCTTGAATATGAATTTGAATTTATCGATTAAGACTGCCGAAATACGGCAGTCTTTTTTTATATCGTAAAAATCGGATTTATATAGGAAAAAATCCCCACTAATTAAATTTTCAATTTATAATAAAAAGGGAGTGGTTTTTAGAAGAATTTTTTATGGGGAGAAAACGAACATGTATAAAATATTAATTGTAGAAGATGATGAGAAAATCGCGGGAATATTAGAAGAGCATTTAGAAAGATATGGCTATCAATCATTTAGAGCAAGTGATTTACGTCAAATAAAAGATGAGTTTGTAAAAGTGAATCCTCATCTCGTGTTACTTGATATTAATTTACCATACTTTGACGGTTTTTATTGGTGTCGTCAAATTCGTACTGTATCGAATGCGCCAATTATTTTTGTTTCTGCAAGAACAGGAGAAATGGACCAAGTAATGGCGATTGAAAATGGCGGCGATGATTATATTACGAAGCCATTCCATTTAGATATCGTAATGGCAAAGGTGAAGAGTGCGCTTCGCCGTGGTTACGGAGAGTATGCTTCTGCTGCTGAGAGTGATTGTTTAGGTGTAAATGGACTGTTGTTATTCCCGTCTCAGCATATTGTTGAGTGGCAAGGACAACAAACTGAACTGACAAAAAATGAGTTTTACTTATTAGAGTGTTTAATGAAACAGGTGAATCAATATGTAACGCGCGAAGAACTGTTAGAAGCTCTATGGGATGAAGTAGCATTTGTGGATGATAATACATTAACCGTAAATGTAAAACGTGTAAGGAAGAAACTAGAGGAGTTAGGCATTAAAAATGCAATTGTAACGAAACGTGGATATGGTTATGCGCTTCTTACGGAGTGGGGCGAAGGGCATGAAGGTTAAAATTTACCTCATGGACCGCTTTTCTTTAATTCTTTCTTATATTGTTAGCCTTTGTTTATTTGGGCTCGTTTTACAGTTGCAAAGTCTTTTAGAAAAGCGATCCATTGATTGGAGTACATGGTTATATGGACTTTTATTAGGAACAGTTGTGTTTACTGTATACCTCATTTACGATTACCGAAAACGGAGTGTGTTTTTAAAGAGGATCGAAAAGTATGTTACTGGTGGAAATACATTACATGACTCTTTACTTATTGATGAATCTTATACATCAGAGCAAGAAATGGTCGTTGAATCTTTTACGTTATTAAGACAGCAATATATGAATGAAGTTCATAAACAGCATGCGAAAGAGCAACAGCAAATGATATTTATGAACCAATGGATTCACCAAATGAAAACACCAGTATCTGTTATTGAATTATTGCTGCAAAAGTTTGGCAAAGAGCATCGTGAGGCAAGAGCAACAGTTGAAAGTATTCGTGAAGAAAATAACCGTATACTAAATGGTTTAGATTTAGCGTTACATATGGCAAGACTAGAGCAGTTTGCGAAAGATTATAAGGTAGAAGTAGTAAATGTTATAGATGTCGTGCGAGGTATTATTAATGAAAATCGGAAATCCTTCATTCAATCGTCTGTATTTCCGAAAGTGATGTTTGAAGAAGATACTTGTATGGTTGCCTCTGATAGAAAATGGCTAAGTATTGCTATAGGTCAAATTGTTGTAAACGCAATTAAGTATACAAAAATTTCAGCGGCAGAGAAAAAAGAAATTCAATTTCAAATTGAAGAGAAAGACCAAAAGGTGTTATTACATATTAAGGACAATGGAATCGGTATTCCAGAGCAAGATGTAAAGCGTATATTTGATCCATTCTTTACGGGGGTAAATGGCCGTAAAACGAGAGAAGCGACTGGAATGGGTTTATATATTACGAAGGAAATTTGCGATAATTTACATCATGGAATGTATGTTCAATCGGCTGAAGGAGAAGGGACAACATTCACGTTCCAATTTGCAAAAGATGAAGAATATCATACATTGATGAGAAAAATGACAAAACTGTAAGATAACAAAACGTTTTGTAAGGGAAATCACTCGTTTCTTTTTCTTATTTTTCTTATAGTAAATGTAAGAAGAAAACACGTAGGGGGATTAGAAATGAGTGTTCTTGAAGTAAAAGGATTAACGAAGGTGTACCAATCAAAAGGTTCAGTAGCGACGACTGCTTTAAATGATATAAATTTTAAAATAGAAGAAGGCGAATTTGTAGGGATTATGGGTCCTTCAGGAAGTGGAAAAACAACGCTTTTAAATTTATTAGCAACAATTGATAAGCAAACTTCAGGTCATGTGCTTGTAAATGGAGAAGAAATTAATCAAATGCGTGCTGCAAAATTAGCGGAGTTTCGCCGTACACATTTAGGATTCATCTTCCAAGATTTTAATTTACTTGATACGTTATCCATTAAAGAAAATATTATTTTACCACTTGTAATGGCGAAGAAATCTGTAAATGAAATCGATGCGAAAGTACTGGAAATTGCGAAGTTTTTAAACATTGAAGAAATTTTAAATAAAAAAGTATACGAAGTATCTGGGGGACAACAACAACGTGCAGCAGCAGCGAGAGCAATCATTCATGAACCGACGTTAATTTTAGCAGATGAGCCAACTGGAAACTTAGACTCGAAGTCAGCGAAATCGCTAATGGGCGCTCTGCAAGATTTACACGAGCAAAAGAAAGTAACGATTGCAATGGTTACGCACGATCCAGTAGCGGCTAGTTATTGTGAACGTATCCTTTTCATACGCGATGGGGAAATTTTCTCGGAAATACATAAAGGAAGAACGAAACAAGCCTTTTTCCAAGAAATTCTGGACGTACTTGCGATGCTAGGAGGAGAATATCATGAACTTTCGCCAGCTCGCGCTTAATAACGTAAAAGGAAATTGGCGTAACTATAAAGCGTTTCTTATAAGTAGTTGTTTATCGATTGTCGTATTTTTCATGTATGCTTCTTTTATTTATCATCCAGATGTCGTAAGCGGTAATATTAGTATGAGAAAGATGATCACAAAAGGATTAGAATCGATGAATTATATTGTGGTCATCTTCTCGGCACTCTTTATTTTATATGCAAATTCAACGTTTTTACGAGCAAGGAAAAAAGAGTTTGGTTTATTAACATTAATAGGCGGAACGAAATCTCAACTTGGCCGAATGATTATATTAGAACAGCTTATGTTAGGTAGCATTGCAATTGTAGTAGGTATTGGACTTGGCATGCTTTGTTCAAAATTATTTTTCCAAGCATTAAGCGTAATATTGAAAATAGATAAAACATTACCACTCGTATGGAATAGTAAAGCAGTTTTGATTACAGCAGGTGTATACTTTATTCTATTTTTAATCTTATCATTGTTTAGCGTTTGGACGGTAGGACGCTTGCAAATTATTGATTTATTAAGAGAAGCAAGAAAACAAAAAGTAGAACCTTTTGCATTTACATGGTTATGTGTAGTTGGTATAGGATGTATTATTGTCGCATACGTACTTAGCTTCCAAGTAACATTTATGAATTTTATCATTCTCTTTTTACCAATTGTAGGGCTGACGATAGGCGGAACTTATTTGCTATTTACACAAGGTAGTACAGTCGTATTAAAGGCGTTACAAAAACGAAAAAAATCTTTTTATACATATCCAAATATGTTCGTACTTAGCAATCTTATTTATAAAATGAAAGATAATGCTCGTTTTCTATTTGTAATTTCTATCATTACGGCAGTTGTATCTTCAGCAGTTGGTACGCTGTACGTATTTTTTGAGGATATGAGTTATAAGGCAATAACTAGTACCCCGCATGCTATTTCGTATGAGGAAAAGGGAATACATACGCATAATGTCATCAAAGAAGGAAAAACAAAAGAATTAATAAAAAAACACGGATTTGAAGAAGCGCGAGAAGTAACGTATGTAAAACTTCCTGGAACTCAAAAAATCACGATGTTTAACAGTGAACATGAGATGCCAATGGCGATTGTTTCAGAAAAAGAATATAACGCTGAAGTACGTAAACAAAAAAGAGAGCAAGTTAGAGAAGTTCATAATGCTCCAGGTAGTGCAACAATGGTCATAACGGATATGGCGAACGATATGATGAAGATAGATCTTTCGAAACCGTATGAAATTAAAATTAACGGACAAACGCAGTCTGTTCAACTGAATAAGCCAACTTTATTTTCTGTTTTTAATGATAGTGAATATCTTATTGTAAATGATCAAGATTTTGAGAAATATGCAAAACTCGTACCAGATGAAGAAAAGACGAAATATTACGGTTATTATATCGAGGATTGGAAAAATACAGAAAATCTTGTATTAGATTTGAAAAATGAAATTGCACCAGAAAAGCAAGGAGAATTGAGAAATTCAGTGTTTGCGTATAAGGATATAAGAGAAGGTGGAGCAATTACAATGTTCATCGGTTTCTTCGTAGCGGTACTGTTCTTCTTCTTCGCTTGTAGTATGACATACTTTAAATGGTTTAACGATAAAGAACAAGATCGTATTCAATTTAAATCGTTAAAGAGAATCGGTATGACAGATAAAGAAATTCGCAAAATTGCGATTCGACAAATGGGAGTTATCTTCTTTATCCCAATTTTAATCGGTTCCATTCATAGTGGAGTTGCTCTTCATACGTTAGGGAAAATGCTTTATATTGATTTATGGAAATCAGGTGCGCTTGTAATTGGAGCATACATTTTAGCTTCTGCCATTTACTTTATGATCGCGCAAAGAGGATATTTAAAACACGTAAAAAGCTAGGGGAACCTCTAGCTTTTTGCCTATGTAGTAAGTTACAGGAGGACGATAGATGAACATTTGGCAACTAGCGCTGCAAAATATAAAAGGAAATTGGCGTAATTATAAAGTGTTTTTCTTAAGTAGTTGTTTTGCAATATTTGCTTCTTACGCATATATGTCTGTCATTGTGCATCCGTATATGCAAGAGACGATGTGGTATCAAAACGTACGTTGGGGACTTATCATATGTAATGTTATAATCATTTCTTTTTTCGTCATATTTATTTTGTACTCTACTTCTATTTTCATAGAAGCACGTAAGAAAGAATTAGGGTTATATATGTTAATGGGAGCAACGAAATCTAACGTAATAGGAATGATTATGACCGAACAAATTTTAATCGGGGTCTTCGCGAATATTTTCGGTATTGTGCTCGGTATGATATTTTTAAAACTCTTTTTTATGGTATTTAGTATGTTACTGGGGCTTCCGAAAGAACTCCCTGTCATATTTGACGTAAGGGCGATTGGTGTAACATTTATTACATATATGGTCGTTTTTATTTTGTTATCTTTTATAAGTGCTTTACGTATATGGAATATAAAAATCATTCGGTTATTGAAAGAATTTCGAACAGATAAAAAAGAGAAGAAAACATCAAAGTGGCTTTGTTTATTCGGTTTTGCTTGTTTAGTGGGCGGGTATGCGTTGGCGCTACAAGTTACGATGACTACGATAGCAATATACTTTTTCCCTGTGTCTATACTTGTCTTTTTTGGAACGTACTTTTCTTTTACACATGGAGCTACCCAAGTGTTAGAAATGATAAAGCGAAATAAAAAGATTATGTATACATATCCGTATTTATTTATAGTGAATCAATTGTCACATCGAATGAAGGAAAATGGTCGCTTTTTTTTTCTGATGTCTATGGCAACGACGTTTGTAGTTACAGCAACAGGTACGGTGTTCTTATATTTTTCTAGCATGCAAGATATGTGGCGAACTGGAGGGGTACACTCGTTTTCGTACATAGAAAAAGGTATTTCTACTCATGAAGTCTTTGAGGAAGGTGCGGTTGAAAAATTACTGCATCAATATGAGTATGATGATTTTCAATATATGAGTTTTGTTGGAGTTTATGCATCCTTTCAGTCTAATAAGGGAGAAACAACAATAGTACCGCTTATAAAAGAAAGTGAATATAACCAAGAAGCAAGGAAACAAAGACAGAAAACGTATCGTCCTAAAAAAGGTACAGTGACACTCGTTTATTATAATAAATACAATAATTCGAATGTATATAATCAAAAAGAGATTCAATTGCAAGTAATGAATCAACCATATCAATTCGTATTTAACGGTCAGAAAGAAGGGGTTCAATTTAACCATCACCCTTCGTACATTAATGGTCTGTTCTTCGTTATGAATGATGAAGATTTTGACAGTATAGCAAATCAGGTTCCTGATTCTGAAAAAATGATATATAGAGGCTACACATTATCAAATATCGAAAAGACGAAGAAATTAAATGAAGATTTACGGAGACATATAAAACAAGATAATAATAATGCATTTCGAAGCAATATGGAGTTGTATGTAAATATGAAAGAAGGCGGCGATATTACTCTATTTGTAGGCTCATTTATTAGTATATTATTCTTTCTCACTTCATGTAGTATCGTGTATTTTAAATGGTTCCATAATATTGCATCGGACCGAAAGCAGTATGGTGCACTCTCTAAACTTGGAATGACGAAGGAAGAAGTATGGAAAATTTCTCGTTGGCAATTATGTATGCTATTTTTTGCGCCAATTATAGTAGGGAGTATGCATAGTGCAGTTGCATTATATACGTTTCATAATACGCTTTTTATGGATGGATCATTCAGAAAAGTAGGTTTGTTCATTCTGTTTTATATCGCAGCATGTATCATTTATTTCTTCTTCGCTCAAAGAGAGTATAAGAAACATTTAGACTAGCGAATGCTAGTCTTTTTTAAATATTCGAAATTTACATAGAAGAATATAAAAAAGTATGGTATAACAGTAAGAAAACGAAAAAGAGGGGAAAAGACGATGATTCGAGTAGGATATTTAGGACCAGAAGCAACATTTACAAATATGGCGGTGAGTCGTTTTTTTCCGGAAGCAGAGCATGTACCGTATCGAACGATTCCAGATTGTATAGATGCAGCTGCAAATGAAAATGTAGACTTCGCAGTTGTACCGTTAGAAAATGCAATAGAAGGTTCAGTGAATATAACGGTTGATTACCTTGTACATGAGCAGCCGCTTTCCATTGTAGGAGAAATTACAGTACCAATTCAGCAGCATTTACTTGTACATCCGCAGTATGCAGAAGTGTGGGAAGAAGTATATGCAGTGCATTCTCATCCGCATGCCATTGCACAGTGCCATAAATTTTTAAATGAAGAATTAAAAGGAGTAACTGTTCGAGATATGACATCTACAAGTGCTGCTGCACAATATGTGAAAGAACATCCTGAAGAGAAAATTGCCGCTATTGCAAATGAAGCGGCTGCAGAAAAATACGGATTAACAATTGTGAGACGTAGTATTCATACGCATAAAAATAATCACACACGTTTCTTAGTACTCCATAAGAAAAAGAAAGCAGTACTCCCGAATAACGGAGAGAACCGCGGAGAGAAAACGACGCTTATGATAACGTTACCTGCAGATTATGCAGGTGCCCTATATCAAGTGTTATCAGCTTTCGCATGGAGAAAATTAAACTTATCAAAAATCGAATCGCGTCCGATGAAAACAGGTCTTGGAAATTACTTTTTCTTAATCGATGTCGATAAAGCATACGATGACGTATTATTGCCAGGCGTAACGATGGAACTTGAAGCACTCGGTTTTTCTGTTACTGTGCTGGGGAGTTATTCTTCTTATTGGTTGTAAGATGTAGATGGAATGTTGGTGTTTGTCTAATCGTCAATATCATTTCATTGCCTAATATATTTTTTAATAGATTAATAAAATCCCACCTGCAGAAGGTGGGATTCTTTATTTTAACTTCGCAAGACGATCTTCTAATTGACCACGCCAAATATCAGCTAGTTCTGGAACAGCAAGAATCTTCTCGATGCCATCTTTATCTTTTCTATTATGAAAATAAATTTCGTTAGAGAATAAAACAGAAACATTGCTTGATGGACGTTCTAGTAATGTAATTTTTGAATCTTTACGTACAGTACCTTCTTGAAGAACGCGGCATAGGTAGCCAGTAAATCCAGTTGCTACAATACGCGGCAGTATGCCAGGGATGCCAAGACGTTTTGAAATTGTGCTACAAGGTACGCGAGCTTGCGTTACTTGAATGATTGCTTCGCCTAGTTGATATGTATCTCCGATGCATACGTCATGCTCTAACATATTTGTTACGGTAATGTTTTCACCAAATGTGGAAGCGGGAAGCGTAGTTTGAAATTCCTCTTCCCATAGTGCGTAATGCTCGTGTGGGTACACACAAACAGCGCGATCAGGTCCGCCGTGATGTTTTAAATCCGCTACGTCATCACCACGAAATCCGTCTTTTGAGAGAAAGGCCTCTTCTGTAGGATCTTTACATATACCTGTTATCATTTCTTTATCTTCGCCATATTTCATTTGTTTCGGTTTGCCAATGCTAAAGTGAACGAGTTCAATTCCCATATTTGATCTCCTTTACGATTGATTACAATATTATAGCATTAAAAAAGCACAGAGAATGATAAAAACTCTGTGCTTTACATTAATAAACGAGAAATCCTGCTTTATCTAACGCCTCACAAGCAGCATCTAATTTTTCTTTAGAATCTGCCTCGATTGTATGTAAGTGAATACCATCTGTTAGTTGTGAAAGATAGGAAGCATTTGTGTTTTCGATTTTTTGTAAATATTGCTCTACATCAAAGCGATTGCTTACCATAATGGAGGCTGTTAAGTCACCGTATACAGGATGCTCAACTTTTACGTCTTTAATCGTAACGCCATGGTCAACAAGCATTGTAAGTTCCTGACGTACTTCTGCTGGTTTATGTTGGCATACGATTACGCGTTCAAAAGTTTGTTGCTTCTCTTGTGGCTTTAAATATAAATAACCTTGAGCAGTCGCAATAATTGGTTCGTTTCGTGCTTTAAGCAAGGAAATATCTTGCACGATAACTTGTCTACTTACGTTCGTCTTTTTCGATAGTTCATTCCCCGATAACGGTTCATTTGCAGCAAGAAGCCACTGGAGGATAAGCTGTCGTCTTTCTTCACCTAAAATCTTTTTTTGTTCATTTTGTTTCATTATGATTTAACACCTCTATAAAATTGATTTCCAATTGTGTGTAGTGCATGAATAGTAGTATCAATTTGATCTTTCGTTGTTTGTTGTCCGAAAGAGAAGCGGACATATTGTTTTGCCTCTTCATACGTTTTTCCAATTGCAAGCATAGTTTTCGAAGGTTCTTGTTTACCGACTTGGCAAGCACTTCCGGTGGAAATGGCGATACCATGGCGATTACATTCTAGCATAGTATATTGACCTTCTATTCCTTTTATTGTAACCCCAACAATATGTGGTAAACAAGAAGTAGAATGACCTTCTACTTCAATTTCTAGCGGAAGTGTTTGTATTTGCTCTAAAAAGTAGGATCGTAACTCTTTAAAACGTAAACTTTCTTCCCATTGAGTTTTTAATATATTTTCAGCAGCTGTTAAAAAAGATGCGATGCCGGGAACGTTCACTGTACCTGGGCGAAATCCTTTTTCGTGAGAAGTTCCTGGAAATACTTGTTCCCAGCGAGTTTGCGGATTTATGTAGCAAGCGCCGACACCTTTTGGTCCGTATATTTTATGTGCTGAAACAGAAAGACTATCAATCCCCATCTCAAAAACATGGATAGGCAGTTTACCAAACGTTTGCACACAATCCGTATGAAATAAAACATTATATTTTTTTAAAAGTGCCCCGATTTCTGTAATGTTTTGAACGGTTCCGATTTCAGAGTTTCCATGCTGTATACTTGCTAGCACAGTATCTTCCGTAATAGCTGCCTCTAAATCTACTAAACAAATGAGTCCATTTTTATCAACAGGAATTTCAGTGATTGTATAGCCTTTTGATTTTAGGGATTGAAAATAACTTCGAATGGATGCATGTTCCATAGGTGTCGTAATAATATGCTTCTTATTTCGGGCATTTAGAAGTGATTGAATCGCAAGATAGTTCGATTCCGATCCACCGCTTGTGAAAAATACTCCTTGTTCTTTGCCTCCAATCATTTCCGCAAATGTTTTTCGGCAAACTTGTAATAAAGAAGAAGCCGTTCCTCCAATATCATGTAAACTTTGTTCATTTCCGAAGTATTGCGATGCTGCTTTCATATATGTTTGTAACGCTTCCTCGCTCATAGGTGTAGTAGCTGCATAGTCAAGATATATCATCATGTAAGTTCCTCTCTCTAGTAAGAGTTACATTTCTTTTACTTTTTAAATGGTAGTGAAAATAAGAATTATAAAAAAACTCTTGTCATTATTTTAAAACTATGTAAATATAGGTGTCAAGACAGTTGAAAAGTGTAAAGTAGGAGGCAACAATTATGCCAAGCGCAGATGTCTTAATTATTGGAAGTGGCGTTGCGGCACTTCGTGTTGCAAAAGAGATTTGTCACGAAAAGAATGTGATTATTATCACAAAGGAGACGAAACGTAATAATAATACACATTTAGCCCAAGGTGGAATTGCCGCAGCGGTAGCTACATACGACAATCCTAATGATCATTTTGAAGATACGCTAGTAGCAGGGTGTCATTATAACAATGAAGAAGTGGTCCGTTATTTAGTCGAGGAAGGACCGAAAGAAATTAATAACCTTATTGAAAATGGAATGAAATTTGATGGAGATGAAACAGGTCCTCATCTTGGAAAAGAAGGAGCGCATCGAAAACGTCGTATTTTACATGCAGGTGGCGATGCAACAGGAAAGAATTTATTAGAGCATCTTATTCAAGAAGTAGCTCCATACGTTACGGTAGTGGAACAGGAAATGGTGCTCGATTTTATTATAGAAAAAGATAAATGTGTTGGGGCTTTAACTCGCAACAATAAAGGAGAATTGAAACGTTACAATGCAGATTATACGGTGTTAGCTTCAGGCGGTATTGGCGGTTTATACGCCTTTACTTCTAATGATGAGACGATTACAGGCGATGGACTTGCAATGGTGTACCGTGCAGGCGGAGAGCTTGTAGATTTAGAGTTTATACAATTTCATCCGACGATGTTATACGCGGGTGGGCGTTGTTCTGGTCTTGTGTCCGAAGCTGTTCGCGGAGAAGGAGCTGTCCTTATAAATGGAAAAGGGCAGCGTTTTATGATGGATATACATTCCGAACAGGATTTAGCGCCTCGTGATGTAGTCGCAAGGGCTATTCATGAACAGCTACTTGCGGGTGAAAAAGTGTACTTAAACATCGAAATGATTCAAAACTTTGAACAACGCTTTCCGACCGTGTCATCGATATGTAAAACAAATGGAGTCGATATAAATAAAAAACTTATTCCAGTCGTGCCTGGTACTCATTTTCACATGGGCGGCGTGAAAACGAACTGTGATGGAGAGACGTCTATTTCGAACTTATACGCAGTCGGTGAAGTAGCTTGTAACGGGGTTCATGGTGCAAATAGATTAGCGAGTAATTCATTATTAGAAGGTCTTGTGTTTGGAAAAAGAATCGGACGACACATTTTATCTAGAGAGACAAAAGAAAAGGTGAATATGCTAGCCGAAAAGGAAGCAAAGTTTATCGTTCTGAATCATTTACCGACGAAAGAAGAAATACAAAAATGCATGATGAAATATGTTGGGATTGTGCGAACAGAGCAAAGTTTATCTTATGCGAAGAGATGGCTTAGTAAGTATGGTGTTCGAAATATGATATTACAACATGATGTTCTTACGAATGAAGAGATAACGCTTATTAATATGTTAACGGTTTGTGAGCTTATAGTTGTGTCAGCCTTGCAAAGAGAAGAAAGTATTGGCGGGCATTACCGGAGTGATTATCCAGATAGAAATATAGGAAAGAAAGAGATTGTTCGAGTAAAGAGAAAACGACAACTTGTGTAATGAGGGGAAGAGGGGCTTTATGAACACGATAAAAGTTAAAGAAGCATTAAATCGATTTTTTTTAGAAGATATAGGGGAAAGAGATGTAACATCTCAGCTTATTTTTTCAGATAACTTGCTTTCGAAAGGAACGTTTCTTGCGAAGGATACAGGGGTCTTTGCAGGACGTTTAGTAATTGAATCAGGATTTAAATTAATTGATGAGAGAATTGAAGTAGAGCTTCATAAAAAAGATGGGGACCTTGTAGAAAAAGGCGAAATCATTGCAACTGTGCAAGGTCCAATTGCATCGTTATTAACAGCAGAGCGCGTTATATTAAATATTATTCAGCGTATGAGCGGAATAGCGACGATGACGCGTAAAGCGGTTCTTGCTTTAGATAGCAGTCATACTCGCATTTGTGATACGCGAAAAACGATGCCAGGACTACGTATGTTTGATAAGCATGCAGTCGTGTGCGGCGGTGGATTTAATCATCGCTTCGGTTTATATGATGGTGTCATGATTAAAGACAATCATATTGCGTTTGCTGGTTCTATTACAAAAGCTGTTACATCAGTGAAAGAGAAGTTAGGACATATGGTGAAAGTAGAAGTAGAAACAGAAACTGAGGAACAGGTGAGAGAGGCTGTTGCTGCTGGTGCTGATATTATTATGTTCGATAATCGTACGCCAGATGAAATCCGGGAGTTTTCAAAAATTGTACCAAGTGCTATCGTTACAGAAGCTTCAGGGGGCATCACAATTGAAGATTTACCGAAATACGGAAAAACAGGGGTAGATTATATTTCACTTGGAGCGTTAACACATTCAGTGAAAGCACTTGATATTAGTTTCAATATTGAAGGATAAGGAAAGTGGCTTAGAGGGGAGAAACGTATATGAGTATTTTAGAACAAGTACAGCCAATTGAAACGATGTTACCAGAGCGTTATTACACGATGTCAACGGAAGATATGGAAAAGCGTGTTCGTGAAATTAAAGAGAAAATGGGGAAAATGTTATTCATTCCAGGGCATCATTATCAAAAAGATGAAGTGGTACAATTTTCAGATGCAGCAGGGGATTCACTTCAGCTTGCGCAAGTTGCAGCGAGCAATAAAGACGCAAAATATATTGTGTTTTGCGGGGTGCACTTTATGGCGGAAACAGCAGATATGTTAACGACAGATGATCAAGTTGTCATCTTACCAGATATGCGTGCAGGTTGTTCGATGGCGGATATGGCAGATATTGAACAAACAGAAAGAGCATGGAAAGAGCTCACGAAATTATTTGGAGATACGATGATTCCGTTAACATATGTGAACTCTACAGCTGCAATTAAAGCGTTTTGTGGTCGTAACGGAGGAGCAACAGTAACATCTTCTAATGCAAAGCAAATGGTATCTTGGGCGTTTACTCAAAAAGAACGTCTCGTCTTTTTACCAGACCAACATTTAGGGAGAAATACAGCGTACGATTTAGGTATCCCGTTAGATAAAATGGCAGTATGGGACCCACACACAGATTCATTAGAGTACGATGGGGATATAGAAGAAATTCAAGTAATTTTATGGAAAGGGCATTGTTCTGTTCATCAAAATTTTACAGTGAAGAACATTGAGAGCGTACGAAAAAATCATTCTGATATGAATATTATTGTACATCCAGAATGTTGCTATGAAGTTGTAGCTGCTTCAGATTATGCAGGCTCAACGAAATATATTATTGATATGATTGAATCAGCGCCATCTGGTAGCAAATGGGCGATTGGTACAGAAATGAATTTAGTGAACCGAATTATTCAGCAACATCCAGATAAAGAAATTGTTTCACTTAATCCATTTATGTGTCCGTGCTTAACGATGAACCGAATTGATCTGCCTCACTTATTATGGACACTTGAAACGATAGAAAGAGGAGAAGAAATTAACGTTATTAGCGTAGACAAACAAGTAACGGCAGAAGCGGTTCTTGCATTAAATCGTATGTTAGAGCGTGTGTAAAGCAACGGTATTCCTGTTGCTTTTTTTCATACATATAATCATAACGAGAACGAAATGGGCATACATTGTTTTGAAGAAATCATTGTGGTTCTTTATGCTTATTCCGCTTCGAATGATATTGAAAATCGAAGAAGTGATAAAAGTGAAAAGAAGTTAATGTTATTTAGAAAGAGTTACTTCATGAGATTTGTTACTTATAGATAAGTTATACAGGAGGGGGAAAATTTGAAAATTCATATCGTGCAAAAAGGGGATACCCTTTGGAAAATTGCGAAAAAGTACGGAGTGGATTTTGACACGTTGAAAAAAACAAATACACAACTTAGTAATCCAGATTTAATTATGCCAGGTATGAAAATTAAAGTGCCATCCAAGAGTGTTCACATGAAACAACAGGCTGGAGCAGGTTCAGCGCCTCCAAAGCAATACGTAAAAGAAGTGCAGCAAAAAGAATTTGCAGCAACACCAACTCCGCTTGGAATAGAAGATGAAGAAGAAGTTACGTATCAATCAGCACCAATTACACAGCAGCCAGCTATGCAACAAACACAAAAAGAAGTGCAAGTAAAACCGCAGAAGGAGATGCAGGTAAAGCCGCAAAAAGAAGTACAGGTGAAACCACAGAAGGAGATGCAGGTAAAGCCACAAAAAGAAGTACAGGTGAAACCGCAAAAAGAGGTGCAAAAAGAACAGCCAATTCAAAAAGAAAAACCAGTTGAAAAACCGTCTGTTATTCAAAAACCACCTGTGATAGAAAAACAAAAACCGGCGGAAAAAGAAAACACGAAGTTTTCGGTAAATGTATTACCGCAGCCGCCACAACCACCAATAAAACCGAAAAAAGAATATAAAATTTCAGATGTAATAAAAAAAGGAAGCGAGTTAATTGCTCCTCAAATTAGTAAAATGAAACCTAACAATATCATTTCTCCGCAAACGAAAAAAAACAATATAGTATCGCCACAAGTGAAGAAAGAAAATGTAGGAAATATAGTATCGCCGCAAGTGAAGAAAGAAAATGTAGGAAATATAGTATCGCCACAAGTGAAGAAAGAAAATGTAGGAAATATAGTATCGCCGCAAGTGAAAAAAGAAAATGTAGGGAATATAGTGTCACCGCAAGTGAAAAAAGAAAATGTAGGGAATATAGTGTCACCGCAAGTGAAAAAAGAAAACGTAGGGAATATAGTATCGCCAAATGTATCGAAAGAAAATGTAGTTATTCCACAAGTCATACCGCCAAATATTCAAATGCCAAATATTCAAATGCCAATCATGGATAACAACCAACCACCGAATATAATGCCAATCATGGATAACAACCAGCCACCGAATATAATGCCAATCATGGATAACAGCCAGCCACCGAATATAATGCCAATTATGGATAACAACCAGCCACCGAATATAATGCCAATTATGGATAACAACCAGCCGCCGAATATAATGCCGATTATGGATAACAATCAAATGCCGAATATGATGCCGATTATGGATAACAATCAAATGCCGAATATGATGCCGATTATGGATAACAATCAAATGCCGAATATAATGCCGATTATGGATAACAATCAAATGCCGAATATGATGCCGATTATGGATAACAATCAACCACCCAATATGATGCCCTATCAAATGCCGTATCAACAGCCCATGATGCCGCCGAATTCGTATTATCAACAACCAAATCCATATCAAATGCCATATCAGCAAGGAGCGCCGTTTGGACCGCAATATACGTCTATGCCAAACCAGAATATGATGCCAATGGATAATAATATGCCGCCGCTTGTGCAGGGTGAGGAAGATTGTGGATGCGGAGGAGAAAGTAGACTATATAGTCCACAACCAGGCGGTCCGCAATATGCGAATCCTTTATATTACCAACCAACTCAGTCTGCATATGCACCACAGCCAGGAACGATGTATTATCAACCAGATCCACCGAATGTATTTGGAGAGCCCGTTTCAGAAGAAGAGGACGAAGAAGAAGTTTAAAAAGGCGGGAGTATTCCCGCCTTTTTTACATTCCTGTTAATTAAGAAAATGAAGTTTTTTTATGAAGTGCTAGAAAATTCCCAGTGAAATATTAACAGTGTAAAAACCTTCTCGGTTACTCATCATAAGAGGGAGCTTTTCAGTAGAGAAGCTCATTCTAACAGAGGGGGTTTTTGTATTGAATACGAAAGTAAAAGTGATTGCTGCTTCTTTGTTAGTTACCAGTGCATTAGCTGCATGTGGTACACCGAAAGATAACAATGCAATGGATGGACGTAACTACAATTACGAGCGTACATCTTATAATGATACACACCAGTATCGTGATAATGTGACACGTAATGATCGTTATACAGATTATGTAACATATAGAAATGGTCGTAACGATACAGGATACAATTATTATCGAGATGTAAATTACAATGGACAAATTGCTAATCCGCATCCAACTCGTAATATTACAATGAACAATTCATACATTAACAATGATGGTAAAACAGCTGAAAGAATAACAAATCGTGTGAAACGTATGAATAACGTAGACCGTGTGTCTACAGTTGTATATGGAAACGATGTAGCGATTGCGGTAAAACCACGTAACACAGTGACAAATGAAACGGCGATGGCTAACGAAATTCGTCAAGCTGTTGCAAATGAAGTTGGAAACAGAAACGTATATGTTTCTGTAAGAAATGATATGTTTACTCGTGTCGATGCAATGAGTACGCGTCTACGTAACGGTACAGTTACAAACGATTTTAATCGTGACATAGTGAATATGTTCCGAGACATTCGTTACGGTTTAACTGGTACAGTGCGATAACAAAACAAAAGAGGAAGGGATAGCCCTTCCTCTTTATTCATCGTTGTCTTGTAAGCGACGTTTTTTAATAAAATAACTAACGGAATAAGAAACTAAAAAGCATATGAAAAGAATACTACCTGTTGAAATAGCTTCAAATAGAGGTCTTTCTGGACTGAAAATAATATAAATAATAGCCGTAACGATTCCTACAATAAGGGAGTGGAAGACAAGTTTGTAATAAGGAGTTAACTGTATTTCCTTTTCGCCTTCTTCTACATCGATTGAAACACTTAACTGTAAATAAGCAAGTAAAATACTTGTAAACATAAATAATAGCCACAATGGAGATTTCGTAATTTGATCAATGCCTTCAGTGAATCCGATATAGCCTAAAATTCCAACTACGCCAATGTATTGAAAAAGAAAGACAATACGTATGTTTTTTAACATTTGAAGAATGAGGCGTTCATCCTTTATTTTTTTCATAATATTCATCCCCTGCTTATTATGATTTCGCTGTCACATTAATTGTAACATATATATTGCAATTATCAATTTATAATTTACATAAAATAATTTGGATGAAAGAGGAAATAAAATATTTTTATAAACATGTTGCACTTATACTTTATTAATGTTATATTAGCAAAGCGATGAGCTAATTTACGTAAGACGAGAGATATGCTTAAGTGCTAAACACGCGAATGTGGTCGCCTGGTCTCTCGCCGTAAACGCATCAAGACGCCTGCTTTGCAGGCGTCTTTCATTTTATATAAAAGTAAATGATACATGCAGATGAGGTAAACCCTTATCTGCATTTTTTATTTTTCGAAAGAAATGTAATATGGATAAAACCCCCATTTCCGGAAAAACTACTAATGAAAGTATGATCTTGCCTAAAAGAGGTGAACGGAAATGAAATGGATACTGATTGCGATGCAAGCTTTCGTTATGATGTTTTGTTTCGTTTATGGAACGAATGTGAAGGCGGAAGGGCCAGTACCAGAAGTAACGAAAAAAGAACCTGAGGTTACAATTTTATTAGAGCGTATGTATGTTGATGGCGAAGTAAGCGAAGAAATACTTACAGAAAAAGTGACGGATTTAGAAAAGTTTTTACAGCAGTATAAAGAATGGCAGCTCGTTGATCGTGATGATGTACAAATTGTATTGCAAAAGAAAGTTGATGATATTTCTCCGTTATTGAAAACGAGCGGGTATTTTGGTGTTTCAGAGGAAGGGATATTACAAATTTTCAAAGGTGTACCGAAAAGTGATAATGCGATCCATTCTTTCTTTCAAATTGATATGAAAAAGCTTGAGAGCTATGAACGTGCGAAATTGAAACGTGGCATTCGTATTAAATCAAAAGAAGGTTTTGTGAAGACGATTGAAAAAATGAAGCAATACGCAGTTCAAAGTAAGAAAAAAAGCAGCTCATGGTGAGCTGCTTTTTTTTCTTATTTGTTTTTAGCTAAAATTTCTTTTGCGATTTCATCAATTAGCATATCTTTTCCGATTGGATTGAATGCTTTCGTATTGAAGACTTCATTTGATACTTCATATACGTGATTATTTTTAACTGCTTTATTGTCTTTCCAAACGGCACTGTTTTTGTAGTCTTCGTAAACTTTATCAGCTTCGCCGCCGAAGTTTACAATAAACATTTGGTCAGGCTGGAATGCAACTAGACCTTCTAGTGATACTTGCGCCATCGTTTGTTTTAAATCCGTACCTTTTGTTGCTGGAAGTTTTAAGTCATTAAAGATGATGTCACCGTATCCGAAGCTACCGTATACACGGAAGTTTTGTGGTGTAACTGCAACGAACATAAAGTTCTCATCTTTTGTTTTCTCTTTAATTTTTTTAGATAAAGAGTCTGCTTTCTTATCGTAGTCTGCAATCCATTTGTCTGCTTTCTTCTCTTCGTCAAATAGCTTACCTACTTCTTTAAACTTACCACGCCAGTCTTCTAAGTTTGTTTCTAGAACAACTGTAGGTGCAACCTTTTCTAGTTGATCATAAATTTTCAATTGACGGTTGTTTAAAATAATTAAGTCTGGTTTTAAAGCAGTAACAGCTTCTAAATCAACTTTAGGTGCCCAGTACCAACCTACTGCTTTTACTCCATCTAACTTGTCTGTTAAGTGATTTTGGATTTTATCTTTATATGTATTTGCTGTACCAACAGGTTTGTGTCCAAGAAGTAATAGTTCTTCTGTTGATCCAGATAAGTCAACAATTCTCTTTGGATTTACTGGAATTGTAGCTTCACCTTTAGCATGTTTTACAACTTTTGTTTTCGGTTGTTCTTTTGCCTTCGATTCCTCTTTTTGAGAAGAACAGCCAACGATAGAAAGAACAACGAGCATAATAGTAAATAAAATAAATAGCTTACGTTTCATCCTGATGTAACCCCTTTAATTAGTATTGATAATCATTATCGACTTCTGTATATTAAGGTGCTTTAACCTTTCTGTCAATGGAAAATAACAGAAGTTTCAAGTGGAGAACATTTGTTGGGGCAGTCTCGCTTTTCTATCATTAAATATGTTAAAATGGAATACATGATTTAAGAGGGAGAGATCGTATTTTGTTTGAATATGTTACAGGTTACGTGGAGTATGTAGGGCCGGAATATGTCGTAATTGATCATAATGGAATTGGTTATCAAATTTTCACACCAAATCCGTATGTATTTCAAAGAAGTAAGCAAGAAATCCGTGTCTATACATATCATTATGTGAGAGAAGATATTATGGCACTTTACGGGTTTAAAACACGTGAAGAGCGTTTATTATTTACAAAGTTGTTAGGCGTGTCTGGCATTGGGCCAAAAGGAGCTCTTGCAATTTTAGCTTCTGGTCAAACAGGACAGGTCGTTCAAGCGATTGAGCATGAAGATGAGAAGTTTTTAGTGAAATTCCCAGGCGTCGGAAAGAAAACAGCACGCCAAATGATTTTAGATTTAAAAGGAAAACTAGCAGATGTCGTACCAGATGCATTTGTTGATTTATTCTCAGACACAGAACGTTTTGATGAGAAGAAAGGTTCATCAGCTGAGCTTGATGAGGCACTGGAAGCTCTCCGCGCACTTGGATACGCAGAACGCGAAGTTTCTCGTGTTGTACCAGAGTTATTAAAAGAATCATTAACGACGGATCAGTATATTAAAAAGGCACTTAGTCTTTTACTAAATGGTAAGAGGTGAGTATAATGGACGAACGTCTCCTTTCAGGGGAATCTGCATATGAAGATGCGGATTTAGAATATTCATTACGGCCACAGACGCTCCGTCAGTATATTGGCCAAGATAAAGCAAAACATAATTTAGAAGTATTTATTGAAGCGGCGAAAATGCGTGAAGAAACGTTAGATCACGTACTTTTATATGGACCACCAGGTCTTGGTAAAACGACGCTTGCGAATATTATTGCCAATGAGATGGGCGTTAATGTTAGAACAACTTCAGGTCCCGCAATTGAAAGACCAGGAGATTTAGCTGCTGTATTAACAGCGCTTCAGCCAGGGGATGTATTATTTATTGATGAAATTCATCGTTTGCATAGATCAATTGAAGAAGTATTGTATCCTGCGATGGAAGACTTTTGCCTTGATATTGTAATTGGAAAAGGGCCTTCAGCACGTTCTGTACGCCTAGATTTACCGCCATTTACATTAGTTGGAGCAACAACACGTGCTGGAGCATTATCGGCACCGCTTCGTGACCGCTTCGGTGTACTTTCAAGGTTAGAGTACTACACAGTAGATCAGCTTTCTGCGATTGTTGAACGTACAGCAGAAGTATTTGAAGTTGAAATCGATTCGTTAGCTGCATTAGAAATTGCAAGACGTGCTCGTGGTACACCTCGTATTGCGAATCGTCTTTTAAGACGTGTACGTGATTTCGCGCAAGTTCGTGGTAACGGAACGGTTACGATGGAAATTACACAAATGGCATTAGAATTGCTGCAAGTAGATAAATTAGGTCTAGATCATATTGATCATAAATTACTGCTTGGTATTATTGAGAAATTCCGTGGCGGTCCAGTTGGATTAGAAACGGTTTCAGCAACAATTGGAGAAGAATCTCATACGATTGAAGATGTGTATGAGCCGTATTTATTACAAATTGGCTTTTTACAACGAACGCCAAGGGGCCGAATTGTAACGCCGCTTGCGTATGAACATTTCGGAATGGAGATACCAAAAGTATGACGGAGATGCCAAAGCTGCTTATTACAGCCGGGATCTTACTCATCGTTGTTGGATTAGCTTGGAAGTTCATTGGAAGGCTTCCAGGCGATATTTTTGTGAAAAAAGGAAACGTTACCTTTTATTTTCCTATCATTACATGTATTGTGTTAAGTATTGTATTATCTTTTATTATGTATATAATAAATCGATTTAAATAAGAAATAGGTGGATATAGCTATGGATATAAATCTGTTTGATTTTCATTTACCAGAAGAACTTATTGCACAAGTCCCGTTAGAAGATCGTGAAACATCAAGATTAATGGTGTTAGACCGTGAAACAGGTGATATTGAGCATAAACATTTTACGGATATTCTTTCTTACTTACATGAGGGGGATTGCTTAGTTTTAAATGAAACGAAAGTTATGCCTGCTCGTTTGCACGGTGTGAAAGAAGATACAGGCGCGCACATTGAAGTACTTCTTTTAAAACAAGAAGAAGGTGATAAGTGGGAAACGCTTGTAAAGCCAGCGAAACGTGTAAAAGAAGGAACTGTTATCTCTTTTGGCGAAGGGAAATTAAAAGCAACTTGCACAGGAACTGCAGATCAAGGTGGACGCCAGCTTGAATTTTCATATGATGGCATCTTCTATGAAATTTTAGATGAACTTGGGGAAATGCCGCTTCCTCCATATATTAAAGAGACGCTGGAAGATCGCGATCGTTATCAAACAGTATATGCGAAAGAAATCGGTTCAGCAGCAGCGCCGACTGCGGGACTTCACTTTACAGAAGAGTTACTTGAGAAGTTAAAGCAAAAAGGCGTTCAGTTAGCATTCATTACACTTCACGTAGGACTTGGAACATTTAGACCAGTTTCTGCAGACACGATTGAAGAACACCATATGCACGCAGAATATTATCATATGTCTGAAGAGACAGCGGCATTATTAAATCGTGTGAAAGAGAATGGTGGACGTATTATTACTGTAGGTACGACATCAACTCGTACGTTAGAAACAATTGCAACAGATCATGACGGTAAGCTCTGCGCCTCTTCTGGATGGACAGATATTTTCATGTATCCGGGATATGAATTTAAAGCAATTGATGGTTTAATTACAAACTTCCATTTACCGAAATCAACATTAATTATGCTTGTAAGTGCATTTGCAAATAGAGATAATGTACTTCATGCTTATAATGAAGCAGTAAAAGAAAAATATCGTTTCTTTAGCTTCGGTGATGCAATGTTCGTTGCATCTCACGCTAAAATGAGAAACAAATAAAAGGAGTAAGTTATGACAGCAATTCGTTATGAATTTATTAAGACATGTAAACAAACGGGTGCCCGTTTAGGTCGTGTGCATACGCCGCACGGTTCATTTGATACACCAACATTTATGCCAGTTGGTACACTTGCAACAGTTAAGACAATGTCACCAGAAGAATTAAAAGCAATGGATTCTGGCATTATTTTAAGTAATACGTATCATTTATGGCTACGTCCAGGTCATGAAATTATTCGTGAAGCAGGCGGCTTGCATAAATTTATGAACTGGGATCGTGCAATCTTAACAGACTCTGGTGGTTTCCAAGTATTCAGTTTAAGTGACTTCCGTCGTATTGAAGAGGAAGGCGTTCACTTCCGTAATCACTTAAATGGAGATAAATTATTCTTATCACCAGAAAAAGCGATGGAAATCCAAAATGCATTAGGTTCAGATATTATGATGGCATTTGATGAGTGTCCACCATTCCCGGCTACTTTTGAATATATGAAGAAATCTGTAGAGCGTACGAGCCGCTGGGCAGAACGTTGCTTAAAAGCGCATGAACGTCCGCAAGATCAAGGTTTATTCGGTATTGTACAGGGCGGGGAGTACGAAGAGCTTCGTCGTCAAAGTGCGAAAGACCTTGTTTCAATGGACTTCCCTGGTTACGCTGTAGGTGGTTTATCTGTTGGTGAACCGAAAGATATTATGAACCGTGTTCTTGAGTTTACAACACCACTTCTTCCAGATAATAAGCCTCGTTACTTAATGGGTGTAGGTTCTCCTGACTCGTTAATCGATGGCGCAATTCGTGGGATTGATATGTTTGACTGCGTACTTCCAACTCGTATCGCTCGAAATGGTACGTGTATGACAAGTGAAGGTCGCCTTGTTGTAAAAAATGCGAAATTCGCAAGAGACTTCGGTCCGCTTGATCCAAACTGTGATTGCTACACATGTAAAAACTACTCACGTGCGTACATTCGTCACTTAATGAAATGTGATGAAACGTTCGGAATTCGTTTAACGTCTTATCACAACCTTCATTTTCTGTTAAACTTAATGGAGCAGGTGAGACAAGCTATTCGTGAAGACCGTCTTGGCGATTTCCGCGAAGAGTTCTTTGAACAGTATGGCTTTAATAAACCGAATGCTAAAAACTTCTAATACATAATTTAAAAGGAGGAACAAAAGATGAATGCAGGTATGATGAATATCGTTATGATCGTTGCGATGTTTGCGATTTTCTATTTCTTATTAATTCGCCCGCAACAAAAACGTCAAAAAGCAGTTGCTCAAATGCAAAGTGAGTTAGCAAAAGGTGATGCTATCGTAACAATCGGTGGTTTACACGGCACAATCGAATCAGTAGATGAGACAAAAATCGTTATTAAATCTGGTGGTTCACACTTAACTTTCGATCGCAATGCGATTCGTGAAGTTGTGAAAAACTAATGTGGAAGGCCCTGCATGAAATGTGCAGGGCCTTTTTTAGTTACTTTGCTTTGACATATTTACACCGAAAATACCACCGAGTGTACTCGCCCCCATTAATGCTAATTGATATAGTAATTGTGAGTTCGATAAGGTTTGAGAAAAGCCTAAATAGTTAACTAGAAAGACGAGTATAGTGAACGTGAGCCCTGTTGTGAAACCTACTAGCCAACCTTTTCCTTGAGCCTTTTTGCCGGCAGTAAATCCAGACATAAGCATAGATAAAAGAGCGAGTATAAAAATAGTAACGGTTAATGTCCCTTCATTTATATTCGTAAACTTTAATAAAAGAGCCATAATCATACTAGTAATAGATGCGAGAATTAGTAGTGTAACAATACCGAAGCCAATTGCAGTTGATAATTTTTTCGTTCCATCCATTTATGCATTCCCCCTTTTTAATACAAGCATATTTTCCTTTTGCTCAAGTTAGACTAGTTTCTTTTTTATAGGGGAGTCTATACGTAAAAAAGGAGATGTAGAAATGGAATGGATATCGGTAATTGGACGGACAATGCTTTTGTATATCATCATCTTAATTATTTTTCGTCTTATGGGTAAACGTGAGATAGGAGAGCTAAGTGTATTAGATTTAGTCGTATTTATTATGCTTGGAGAAATGGCTGTAGTAGCAATTGAAAATACCGATAAATCACTTTGGCATCAATTAGTTCCGATGACTTTTCTTATGTGCATACAAATCATTTTGTCAGTCATTTCATTAAAGTTTCAACGATTTCGGCATTTAATAGAAGGTGAACCAGCAATTATTATTAATGCGGGAAAGATTGATGAAAAAAAGATGAGAAACCAACGATATAATATTGATGATTTAATGATGCAATTAAGGGAACAAGGAGTTGGAGATATTCGGGATGTAGAATATGCTATTTTGGAACCGTCTGGGAAGTTATCTGTCTTTCAAAAACAAAAAAATAAACAAGATACATTGCAGTTTACGCTTCCTCTTATTATTGATGGAGAAATTCAATCTAGTCATTTACAAATGATTGAGCATACAGATGAATGGCTTATTGAGAAATTAAAAAACTTAGGTTATAACGATATAACACAAATTTTATACTGTAGTTTTCAAAATGGACAATTTTTTGTTGATGTAAAAGAAAATTAGAGACTTATCCTTTGGAAGAGTAAGAATGATTAGTATAACTAATAATCAGTGGAGATTACCCCACTGATTAAAGTTTCACCTTATTTCAAAAATGAAAGCTTACGAATGATAGGGAGACGACTTAACTCTTCTTTTCGAATGAGTTTGAAAGTGAAGAGAAGTACGATATAAACAATTGTTGTTAAAGTGATTTCCCATAATGTTTGTATGCCAAGGG
This sequence comes from Bacillus cereus group sp. MYBK108-1, assembly GCF_051917185.1. Lineage (NCBI taxonomy): Bacteria > Bacillati > Bacillota > Bacilli > Caryophanales > Bacillaceae > Bacillus > Bacillus cereus group sp. MYBK108-1. The sequence goes on along the minus strand of NZ_JBQAHZ010000016.1, from coordinate 16,833 downwards.
AATGAGAGAAAATAATATATTTATGAAGATAAAAACCGAAGGCGCCTGCGATACCGATGGCAAGTCCGCCGAAAATATAGTCTTTTGCGTAAATGGTAAATGTAATCTTTTTTAAAACAGTAGCGTAGTGAAGAAATGTTACTGTTACAATATTTGCAGCAATAGCAAGTGCAACCCCCATCATTTGAAACTCTGGCCTTGATGCTAGTACAAAAATAACGATTAATTTCACGATGGCACCAATAAATGTATTCATCATTGCGGCTCTTGCTAAGTTTAAAGCTTGCAAAACAGAGGTAAGTGGACTTTGGAAATAATGAAATAAAAAGCAAGGCGCAAGAAGTTGAATGAATGCTGTTGCGCTGTCTGATCCATACATAAGAGTTAAAACAGGAGAAGCGAATACGTATAATATAACGACAGACCATCCGCCGGTAATTAATGAAATTCGAAGTGCTTGTTGTAAACGGTGCTCTACTAATTTATGTTGTCTTTTTGCCATTGCTTCACTAATAGAAGGAACGAGCGCTGTAGAGAGAGCGTATGTAATAAAGGCGGGTAGTGATAGGAGCGGGAATGCATAACCGTTTAATATACCGTATTGCTGGGTTGCAACAGAAGCAGCGACACCAGCGATTGCTAAGCTTTGCATAACGACAATAGGTTCAAAAAAATATGAAACGGAGCCGATTAAACGACTTCCTGTAGTTGGAAGGGCAATATCCATCAGAGAATAAAATGTCCCTTTGCTTTCCTTTACAGTAGTGAAAAATCCAGAGCGTATTGATAAATGTTTTTCTCGCTGAAATAACGTGAGTAAAAATAATAAGGATGCAACTTCACCGAGAACAGCTGATAACATAGCGCCGGCTGCAGCATATTCTATGCCGTAAGGTAAAAATAATTGAATGCATATAGCGATAATGGTAATGCGGACGACTTGTTCTAGAACTTGCGCATAAGCGCTAGGTTTCATGTTTTGTTTCCCTTGAAAGTAACCACGCAACACAGAAGAAACAGCAATAACAGGAACAACGGGCAAAATGGCCATTAATGGATAGTAGGTTCTTTCGTCGGTTAATAATGTTTTTGCTAAAATAGGTGTGAGGAACATAATTCCGATTGTTAAAATGATACTAATAACGGATGTAACAGCTAGTGATACGGTTAATATTTTTTTAACTCTTTGTTTATCGTTCACAGCTTCCGCTTCTGCTACAAATTTTGCGATTGCGACAGGAAGACCAATTTGTGTCAATGTAATTGCTAAAATGAATGTAGGAACGGCCATCATATAAAGACCAACGCCTTCTTCTCCTAAAATACGTGCCATTACTATGCGGTTGATAAAGCCGAGTATTTTTGTAATAAAGCCGGCTATCATTAAAATAAATGCGCCTTTTAAAAAGCTTTGTCTCGTCATGTTCTTCTCCTACCTTCTCAAAATCAATGGAATGATTTACAATAATTTATATGCACGTACGAGACAAGAATGACAAGCATTTAAGAGAGTGAAGTATGATAGTGCTCTTGAAAGTAGTTATTGCTGTCCATTAGAGCGGGATTAAAGCGACTTTTTCGTGCTGAAATAAGAAGGAGATGTTTATAGATGTTAGATAGAGAGGCTTTGGTAGAATCATACCGCGGACAGTTACAAGTCGTTTTAGAAAGTAAAGTAGAAGAGTTTCAAATGTTCGGTTACGACCGAGTGACAGATGATGACATTTGGAAGTTTCTTAAAGTGAAAAAGTGGAAGAAGATAGACAGCGATGTTAGATTGTATGAATTAGTTAATGACGTATTAACAGTAACAGCTAATGAATATATGACATATTTAACTGTTGAAGCTTACCAAGCGCCACTTTGGTCATTTGATGAGTACGAAAATAAATAACCGACTGCAATTGGTTTGTTCTTCCTTTTGCAGTATAATGATATGTATTGATAAAGAGGAAATAATTATGTCTAAGATTATATATAAAGGAGGTAGTGAAGAGGAAAATAAATGATGGAAGTGTAGGTAGTGTAAAAGCTTACCTATAGAGCTAGTGATGAACTAGCAAAAATTATAGAAAGGAAGTCTACTAACTAGGCGTATGCACACGTATAGCAGTGAATCGTAAGAGATTTATTGAAAGTGTTAGTAGCAGAAAGAGGGTACATATGGCAAAGCGTGGTACGAGAATTGCCGCCTTTTTCCTCATCGTCTTATTAATCGGTGGAGTAATTGGTGCGGCAGGAAAAGACATAGCAAAAGGAATTAGTCTAGGACTAGACCTTCGCGGTGGTTTTGAAATTCTGTATGAAGTAAAACCAGCCAAAAAAGGTGATAAAATCGATCGAGATGTACTTGTAAGTACAGTAGGTGCTCTTGAAAATCGTGTCAATGTTCTCGGTGTAAGTGAGCCGAACATTCAAATCGAAGGGCAAGATCGAATTCGTGTACAGCTTGCTGGTGTACAAGATCAGCAAAAAGCACGTGAAATGTTATCAACACAAGCGAAATTAACATTCCGTGATGTGGATGATAACCTTCTTATGGATGGAACGGATTTAAAAGGCGGCGGAGCGAAGCAAACATTTGATGAGCAAGGCCGTGCGAGCGTAGGTCTTACACTAAAAAGCGCTGAAAAATTCCGTGAAGTAACTGAAAAAATTTCTAAAATGCCACCACCAACGAATTTAATGGTAATTTGGCTTGACTTTGAAGAAGGAAAAGATTCGTATAAAGCAGAATCTGCAAAACCGAATCCGAAATTCTTATCAGCAGCAACAGTAAACCAAGTATTTAACCAAGCTGAAGTATCTATCGTAGGTGGAAACTTCACAGTTGAAAGTGCGAAACAACTTTCATCTTTATTAAATGCAGGTGCACTTCCTGTTGATTTAAAAGAAATGTATTCAACATCTGTTGGAGCGAAATTTGGTCAACAAGCGTTAGAGCAAACGATTTTCGCTAGTGCGATTGGTATCGCTCTTATTTTCTTATTTATGCTTGTATTCTACCGTTTACCAGGACTTGTAGCGGTTATTATGTTAGGGTTATACATTTTCGTTACATTACTTGTCTTTAACTGGATGCATGCAGTTCTTACGTTGCCAGGTATTGCAGCGTTAGTGCTCGGAGTAGGTATCGCAGTTGATGCAAATATTATTACGTACGAGAGACTGAAAGAAGAGCTGAAAATTGGTAAGTCAATGATGTCGGCATTCCGTGCTGGTAACCATCGTTCATTAGCAACAATTCTAGATGCAAACGTTACGACTCTTGCAGCAGCTGGTGTGTTATTCGTTTATGGTAATAGCTCTGTAAAAGGATTTGCAACAAGTTTAATCGTAAGTATTTTAGTTGGTTTTATTACGAACGTATTCGGTACTCGTTTCTTACTAGGTCTACTTGTAAAGAGCCGTTACTTTGATAAAAAACCAGGATATTTTGGTGTGAAACAAAAGGATATTATTCCATTAACAAAAGGTGTAGTACATCCGCCAACGAGATTTGATCGTATTAATTTCGTAAATATCGGTCATAAATTCCTTATTTTCTCGATTGTAGTTGTAATTGCAGGAGCAATTATCTTACCAATTTTCAAATTGAACCTTGGTATTGACTTTGCGAGTGGTACACGTATCGACTTGCAATCAAAACAAGCCGTTACTGTGTCTGATGTTCATAAAGATTTTAAAGAATTGAACATTGATGTGAAGGAAGAAAATATTGTACCGACTGGAGATGACAATAAAGGTTTCGCAGTTCGTACATTAGGTGTTTTATCAAAAGATGAAATTGCGAAAACAAAAACATTCTTCCACGATAAATATGGTACAGATCCAAACGTAAGTACAGTTTCACCGACAATCGGTAAAGAAATTGCACGAAATGCATTTATCGCAGTATTAATTGCTTCTGCGGTTATCATTTTATACGTAAGTATTCGTTTCCGCTTTACGTATGCGTTATCTGCAGTACTTGCATTATTACATGACGCATTCGTTATGATTGTTATGTTTAGTATTTTCCAACTAGAGGTAGACTTAACGTTTATTGCTGCAGTACTAACAATCATCGGTTATTCTATTAATGACTCGATTGTTACATTTGATAGAAACCGTGAATTATACAAACAGAAAAAACGAGTGCGCGATATAAAAGATCTAGAAGAAATCGTAAATGCAAGTATTCGCCAAACGCTTGGTCGCTCGATTAACACCGTATTAACAGTGTTATTCCCAGTAATTGCACTGCTTATCTTCGGTAGTGAGTCACTACGTAACTTCTCGTTTGCGTTACTTGTTGGATTAATTGTAGGTACGTACTCTTCTGTTTTCGTTGCCTCTCAAATTTGGTTAATGCTTGAAAACCGTCGTTTGAAAAAGGGAAAAAACAAGAAGAAGGTTGAGAAAGTAGAATCTGAACCGCAAGTATAGAAAAGATGATGCCTTATTATGAGGCATCTCTTTTTTCGTTTGTGGATACAATAAGATAGCAACTTTTTAACAGAAAGAAGATGGAAGAAAGTGGTGGTGCTATCGCTGTTTTTGTTAAAATAAAAAGATAGGTTAAGAAAAGAAGGGATTTTAATTATGGAAAAAGATGAACGTTTTAAACAGGCCGAGTTTGGTGCTATTGTCGGGATCGTTGGTAATATTATATTAGCGATTGTAAAGGCGGTAATTGGTTATATTGGGAACAGTAAAGCGCTATTAGCGGATGCCGTGCATTCTGCATCAGATGTAATAGGTTCGCTAGCTGTACTTTTTGGATTGCGAGCGGCAAAGCAGCCACCTGATGAGGATCATCCGTATGGTCATGGTAAAGCGGAATCGATTTCAGCGATTATTGTTGCGGTATTATTATTTATTGTGGGACTTGAAATCGCGATTTCGTCTATAAAAGCTTTTTCGCAAGAACTAGAACCGCCGAAAGGAATTACGATATTTGCTGTTGTTCTTTCAATCGTCGTGAAAGAAGGAATGTTTCAATATAAATTCCGATTAGGGAAAAGAGTAAACAGTGATGCAATTATTGCAAATGCATATGAGCACCGTTCGGATGTATTTTCTTCAATTGCAGCTTTAATCGGTATTTGTGCAGCTATAATAGGTGGTAAGCTTGGTATAGACTGGCTTGTATACGCTGATCCAATTGCGGGATTAGTTGTTTCACTTCTTGTTGTAAAAATGGCATGGAGCATTGGAGCGGAAGCAATTCATGCAACGCTTGACCATGTTCTTCATGAGGAGGATGTTATTCCGCTTAGAGAAGCAGTTCTTCAAGTAGATGGTGTGAAAAAAATTGGTTCTTTATATGCACGGGAGCATGGTCATTATGTTATTGTCGATATTAAAGTGTCCGTAGATCCATACATTACTGTAGAAGAAGGACACCGTATTGGAAAACATGTGAAAGAAATACTTATGAAACAAGATAATGTACAAAATGTATTCGTACATATAAATCCGTATTCTCCAAATTAAACATCATTAACATTTTAGTATATAGATATTGCATCGTAGTTTGCATTATATTGTCACCCCTTAATCTGTCTTGTATAATGAACAGGTTAAGGGGTGATTTCGTGTTACAACCGAAGACGCGTTGGAAAGAAAAAGAATATAATGACGAGCGAGTGAGTGAATTAGCAAGTAAATTACAGTTATCGCCACTTGTCGTTTCGTTATTCCTCGGTAGAGGACTCGATACAGAAGATAAGATTTTAGATTTTTTAAATACAGAAAATCAAGAATTTCATGATCCATTTTTATTAGAAGGAATGGATAGAACGGTAGAACGTGTAAATAAGGCGATTCAAAATGGAGAGCAAATATTAATATTTGGTGATTACGATGCGGACGGAGTAAGTAGTACGACAGTTTTATATCTTGCTCTTCAAGAATTAGGTGCAGAAGTAGAATTTTACATTCCAAATCGTTTTACAGAAGGGTATGGACCGAACGAAGAAGCATTTCGTTGGGCGCATAGCGCAGGGTTCTCGCTAATTATTACTGTCGATACTGGTATTGCAGCGGTACATGAAGCGAATGTAGCGAAAGAGCTTGGAATAGATCTAATTATTACAGATCACCATGAGCCACCGCCAGAATTGCCAGAAGCACTTGCGATTATACATCCGAAATTAGATGGCGGTGTATATCCGTTTCACTATTTAGCTGGTGTAGGTGTTGCGTTTAAAGTTGCGCATGCACTATTAGGCCGTGTACCAGAACATTTATTAGAGATCGCAGTAATTGGTACAGTAGCCGATTTAGTATCACTTCATGGTGAAAATAGGTTGCTAGTGAAACGCGGTTTAAAACATATGCGTATGACGAGAAATATTGGTTTGAAGGCATTGTTTAAAGTTGCTAACGTTTCGCAAAGTGAAATTACCGAAGAGAGTATTGGTTTCTCAATTGCACCTCGTATTAATGCGGTTGGGCGTTTAGAAGATGCTGCGCCGGCTGTACACCTTTTATTATCAGATGATCCAGAGGAAGCGAAAGAGCTAGCTGAAGAAATTGATGAGCTGAACAAACTGCGAAAAGATATTGTAAAGCAAATTACAGAAGAGGCTATCGCTGAAGTGGAAAATAACTTCCCACCAGAAGAAAATAAAGTATTAGTACTTGCGAAAGAAGGCTGGAACCCAGGGGTAATTGGAATTGTTGCTTCGAAATTAGTTGAACGTTTTTATCGTCCGACGATTGTATTAAGCATTGATCCTATAAAAGAAACAGCAAAAGGCTCAGCACGTAGTATTGCAGGATTTGATTTGTTTGCAAATTTATCAGATTGTAGAGAGTTATTACCACACTTCGGAGGGCATCCGATGGCAGCGGGAATGACGCTACATATGAATGATGTAGATGAATTACGTCGCCGCTTAAATGAACAAGCAGATGCGATTTTAACAGAAGAAGATTTTATTCCAATTACAGCAGTTGATGTTTTTTGTAAAGTAGAGGATGTAACGCTAGCGGCAATTGAAGATATGCAAAAACTAGCCCCGTTTGGTGTTGGAAATCCGAAACCACGTATTGCAGTAAAAGATGCAGAGTTAGAAAGCATTCGCGCAATCGGATCAGATGGCTCTCATTTAAAAATGGCTCTTCGTGATGGACAAGCAACACTGGATACAATTGGATTTGGCTTTGGTGCATATGCGAAAGAAATCTCTCCAGTTGCAAAAGTATCTGTAATAGGAGAAGCGTCTATTAATGAATGGAATAACTTTAAGAAGCCACAACTAATGGTACAAGATATTGCTGTAGAGGCGTGGCAATTATTTGATTGGCGTAGTATGCGTAATGCAGAAGCAAATTTAGCAGAACTTCCGAAAGAAAAAATAACAATGGTGTATTTTTCTGAAGAGGTATTGAATAAATTTTCTTTAGAGAGCTATAAAGAAAAGCTCATGCATGCTTCAGAAGTAACGCATTTAGATGATCAATATATCGTGTTACTTGATTTACCAAAAGGAACAGATGAATTACGTGAGCTATTTAAGGTAGGATTCCCAGCGCGAATTTATACGCTATTTTATCAAGAGAATAACCACTTATTTAGTACAGTTCCGACGAGAGAACACTTTAAATGGTACTATTCTTTCTTAAGCCAAAAAACACCATTTTCTTTAAGACAATATGGAGAACAACTATGTCGTCATAAAGGTTGGTCAAAAGATACAGTAAATTTCATGACACAGGTGTTTTTTGAGTTAGAATTTGTTACAATAAAAGATGGCGTCATTTTTATGGCAGACAAAAAACAAAAGCGTGATTTAATTGAATCGAACACATATCGTGAGAAAATGAACCACTTACAATTAGAAAAAGAATTGGTTTATAGCACATATCAGCAACTATATACATGGTTTGAAACGATTCGTAATCATAAAGAAGTAGAACAGTTAGGGTAAAGGATTTGTATTTACAAACCTTTTAGATCTGAGGAGGATTCAGAAATATGGATTTCAAGCAACATATCGCAATTGTACCGGATTATCCGAAAGAAGGTATTGTGTTTAAAGACATTACACCTTTAATGAATGACGGTAAAGCATACAAAGCAGCAACAGACGCAATCGTTGAGTACGCAAAAGAAAGAGATATCGATGTTGTAGTAGGACCAGAAGCTCGTGGTTTCATTATCGGTTGCCCAGTTTCTTATGCGTTAGAAGTAGGATTTGCGCCAGTTCGTAAATTAGGAAAATTACCACGTGAAGTAATTACAGTTGACTACGGTAAAGAATATGGTAAAGATGTTTTAACAATCCATAAAGATGCAATTAAGCCAGGTCAACGCGTATTAATTACAGATGATCTATTAGCTACAGGTGGAACAATCGAAGCGACAATTAAGTTAGTTGAAGAGCTAGGCGGAGTTGTAGCAGGAATTGCATTCTTAGTAGAACTTACTTACTTAGATGGTCGTAAAATGTTAGATGGTTACGATGTATTAGTATTAGAAAAATACTAATCACTATATAGGTAAAACTACGGTGATAAAAAGTACCCGTGAATCTCTTGGAGAGGAGCGGGTACTTTTGTATAATTGAACAAAAAATTATGGTGAAATGTCAGTAAAATCTTTTCCTTTTCACAATTCACAATCATTGGGTTATAATGATAGAATATAATTTATTCTATTAAATAAAGATAAAGTCAATTTTCAATAAAAGGTGATTCGATGGCAAATGAGCAGGTACTAACAGCTGAACAGGTACTCGAGAAAGCAAGTCAATATTTAGCGGATGAAGATATTGAGCTAGTGGCACGTGCCTATGAATATGCACGTGATGCGCATAGCGAACAATATAGAAAATCGGGTGAACCGTATATTATTCATCCGATTCAAGTTGCAGGTATTTTAGTTGATTTACACATGGATCCAGCTACGGTATCAGCAGGTTTCTTACATGATGTAGTGGAAGATACAGAGATTACGTTAGAAGATATTGAACGGGAATTTAACAAAGAAATTGCTATGCTTGTTGATGGCGTTACAAAGCTTGGGAAGATCAAATATAAATCTCACGAACAACAACAAGCAGAAAACCATCGCAAAATGTTTATTGCAATGGCTCAAGATATTCGAGTTATTTTAATTAAACTAGCTGATCGTCTTCATAACATGCGTACATTGAAACATTTGCCTCAAGAGAAGCAGCGTCGCATAGCGAATGAAACGTTAGAAATCTTTGCACCTTTAGCACATAGACTCGGAATTAGTACTATTAAATGGGAGCTAGAGGATACGTCACTTCGCTATTTAAATCCACAACAATATTATCGTATTGTAAATTTAATGAAGCGTAAACGTGCAGAACGTGAAGAATATTTAGACGAAGTAATGACTGGTATTCGTGAGAAATTAAAAGAAGTTGCAATTCAACCTGAGATTTCTGGAAGACCGAAACATATTTACAGTATTTATCGTAAAATGGCACTGCAAAATAAGCAGTTCAATGAAATTTACGATTTATTAGCTGTACGTGTCGTTGTAAATAGTATTAAAGATTGTTATGCTGTGCTTGGAATTATTCATACGTGCTGGAAGCCGATGCCAGGTCGTTTTAAAGATTATATTGCAATGCCAAAAGCAAATCTATATCAATCTCTTCATACGACTGTAATTGGACCGAAAGGTGATCCACTTGAAGTGCAAATTCGTACGAAAGAAATGCACGAAATTGCAGAATTCGGGATCGCGGCACACTGGGCATACAAAGAAGGAAAAACAGCAGAAACAACAGGTACATTAGAGAAGAAACTCACATGGTTCCGTCAAATATTAGAATGGCAAAATGAAGCTTCTAATGCAGAAGAATTTATGGAGTCATTAAAAATTGATTTATTCTCTGACATGGTATTCGTCTTTACACCGAAAGGCGATGTAATGGAATTACCACTTGGATCTGTTCCGATTGATTTCGCGTATCGTGTCCATTCGGAAATTGGGAATAAAACAATTGGTGCAAAAGTAAACGGGAAAATGGTGACGCTGGATTATAAATTAAAAACAGGCGACATCATTGAAATTTTAACGTCGAAACATTCATATGGCCCAAGCCAGGATTGGGTAAAACTTGCTCAAACATCTCATGCGAAAAATAAAATTCGTCAATTCTTTAAGAAACAACGTAGAGATGAAAATATTGAAAAAGGCCGTGAACTTGTTGAAAAGGAAGTACGTGGTCTAGAGTATGAGATGAAAGAAGTATTGGCGCCGGATAACTTAAAACGCGTCGCTGAGAAATTTAACTTTGCAAATGAAGAAGATATGTTTGCAGCAGTTGGATATAGCGGAATTACAGCTTCGCAAATTGTTACGCGACTAACGGACAAGTTCCGCAAACAACGCGAAGAAGAAATTGTTGAAGTTAAAGAAGTCCGTAAACCGATGAAAATTCGAAAATGGGATTCTGGTGTAAAGGTAAGCGGTGCTGATAATTTATTAATCCGTTTATCGAAATGCTGTAACCCAGTTCCGGGCGATGATATCGTTGGGTATATTACGAAAGGCCGAGGTGTATCAATTCACCGCCGTGATTGTGTAAATGTTCATACAGAAGAAGCTGTAGAACGATTATTAGAGGTAGAGTGGGAAGGTAGCCCTGAAAAAGAAATTGAGTATAACGTTGATATTGAAATTTCAGGTTACGATCGCCGCGGTTTATTAAATGAAGTACTGCAAGCTGTTACAGAGACGAAAACATACATTTCAGCTGTTTCTGGTAGAAGTGACCGTAATAAGATGGCAACAATTAATATGTCAATCTCGATTCGTAACTTACAACACTTGAAAAAAGTAGTAGAACGCATTAAACGCGTTCCAGAAATTTATGCAGTACGACGCATGATGCATTAATAGGGAGTGTAGAAAGATGAGAGTTGTTTTACAACGATCAAAGAAAGCGTCTGTCACAGTAGACGGTGAGATCGTAGGACAAATTCCGTTCGGTTTAACATTACTAGTTGGCATTACGCACGAAGATACAGAAAAAGATGCAACTTACATTGCGGAAAAAATTGCAAACTTACGTATTTTTGAAGATGAGAGCGGAAAGATGAATCATTCTGTACTTGATGTAGAAGGACAAGTTCTATCTATTTCGCAATTCACATTATACGGAGATTGCCGCAAGGGCAGACGTCCAAACTTTATGGATGCTGCGAAACCTGATTATGCAGAGCGTTTATACGATTTCTTTAATGAAGAAGTTCGTAAACAAGGATTACATGTGGAAACAGGGAAGTTTGGAGCAATGATGGACGTTTCTTTAATCAATGATGGTCCGGTGACCTTAATTGTAGAAAGTAAATAGTGTTCATAAAAAAGAGAGGGTTATATAATCCTCTCTTTTTTATACATTGTTGTATGTTTTGTTCATTTATTTGGAATCAATAGCAGTTTCGGTTATGTATAACTCTCTCATCAATATGGAACAATAAAAAGTAAAACATCCATATTGAATGTGAGGGATATACGTATGCGTATGAATGAAAAAGGGCATTCTGTTACAAATGGTGCAAATCAACTGTTTAACGTGAATTTTCATGATTTTATTTCAAAAGAGCAAAACAATACTTCAATGGAGCTTGCTTCGGAGTTTGGGATTTCTCTTCAAGATGTAAAGCGTTTAAAGAAGCAGATTGAACGTTCTTAGAGCACTTGACAATCCTACTTAACAAACGTATAGTAATTTTATATTTACATATGAATATAACCGTTGATAGAGAAGAGTAAATGAGACACACATGGAAAGAGAAGGAATGTCTTAGGCTGAAAACATTTCTGCATGATGACTGATTGAATGACACTCTAGAGGTTTCAACTTGAACGGCATATATGCTTAGTAGGGATGAACGCATATTTAAGCGTTATTAAAAAAGTGGAAGCATACGTGCTTCAATTAGGGTGGCACCACGGGTATAATACTCTCGTCCCTACTGTTTAAACAGTAGAGGCGGGAGTTTTTTTATTTTTATTAAGATTAAAACAATTTGAGGAGGAACTGAATATGTCTATTCAAATCCCACGCGGAACGCAAGATATTCTTCCAGGCACTGTTGAGTTATGGCAGTATATCGAAGGGCAAGCACGCGAAATTTGCCGTCGTTACAATTATAAAGAAATTCGTACACCAATTTTTGAACACACTGAGCTATTTTTACGCGGTGTTGGTGATACGACAGATATCGTACAAAAAGAAATGTACTCATTCCAAGATCGTGGAGAGCGTAGCTTAACATTACGTCCAGAAGGTACTGCACCTGTTGTACGTTCTTACGTTGAAAATAAAATGTTTGGTGATGCGACACAACCAACGAAATTATACTATATCGGTCAAATGTTCCGTTATGAAAGACCACAAGCAGGTCGCTATCGTCAATTCGTACAATTCGGTATCGAAGCAATCGGCAGTAATGACCCTGCAATTGATGCAGAAGTAATTGCACTTGCTGTTGAATTTTACCGCGGCATGGGCTTAAAAAATATTAAAGTTGTATTAAACAGTTTAGGTGACGCAGCGAGCCGTCAAGCACACCGTGATGCATTAATCGCACACTTTGAGCCACGTATCGGCGAATTCTGTTCTGACTGTCAATCTCGCTTAGAAAAGAACCCACTTCGAATTTTAGACTGTAAGAAAGACCGTAACCATGAATTAATGGGAACAGCACCATCTATTACAGAATACTTAAACGAAGATTCAGCAGTATACTATGACAAAGTTCAAGAACTATTAACGATGATGGATGTTCCATTTGAAAAAGATCCGAACTTAGTGCGTGGTTTAGACTACTATCAACACACTGTTTTTGAAATTATGAGTGAGGCAGAAGGTTTCGGTGCGATCACTACATTAAGCGGTGGTGGCCGTTATAACGGACTTGTACAAGAAATCGGTGGACCAGAAATGCCAGGTATCGGTTTTGCAATGAGTATTGAACGTTTAATTATGGCGCTAAAAGCTGAAAACATTGAATTACCACTTGAACATAGCATTGATTGTTACGTTGTAGCGCTTGGCGAAAAAGCGAAAGACCATGCTGCAAAAGTTGCGTTCGATCTTCGTAAAGCTGGATTGTCAGTTGAAAAAGATTATTTAGATCGCAAAATGAAAGCACAATTTAAATCAGCAGATCGTCTAAAGGCGAAATTTGTAGCTGTATTAGGAGAAGATGAGCTAGATAAAGGCATCATTAACTTAAAAGATATGGCAACAGGTGAACAAGAAGAAGTAGCGTTAGATGTATTTGCTTCATACGTAGCAGAGAAATTAATATAGGGGGAACTTACAGTGGCTGAAAGAACACATGCATGTGGAAAAGTAACAGTAGAAGCTGTTGGACAAACAGTTCAATTAAAAGGTTGGGTACAAAAACGCCGTGACTTAGGTGGATTAATCTTTATCGATTTACGTGACCGTACAGGTATCGTACAAGTTGTATTTAACCCAGAAACATCAAAAGAAGCGTTAGAAGTAGCAGAAACAATTCGTAGCGAATACGTATTACACGTAGAAGGTACAGTTGTTGAACGTGGTGAAGGCGCAATTAATGACAATATGGCAACTGGTCGTATTGAAGTACAAGCAACAAAAGTAAATGTACTAAATGCAGCGAAAACAACGCCAATTATCATTGCTGATGATACAGATGCATCAGAAGATGTGCGTTTAAAATATCGTTATTTAGACTTACGTCGTCCTGTAATGTTCAACACATTCAAAATGCGTCACGATGTAACAAAAACAATTCGTAACTTCTTAGATACAGAAGAGTTCTTAGAAGTAGAAACACCAATTTTAACGAAAAGCACGCCAGAAGGAGCTCGTGACTATTTAGTGCCAAGTCGTGTACATGATGGTGAATTCTATGCATTACCACAGTCACCACAGTTATTTAAACAGCTTCTTATGGTCGGCGGATTTGAGCGTTACTATCAAGTAGCACGTTGTTTCCGTGATGAAGATTTACGTGCGGATCGTCAACCAGAATTCACGCAAATCGATATCGAAGCTTCATTCTTAACACAAGATGAAATTTTAGATATGATGGAGCGTATGATGACGAAAGTTATGAAGGATGCAAAAGGTGTAGAAGTGAGTGCACCATTCCCTCGTATGAAATATGCTGATGCAATGGCTCGCTACGGTTCTGATAAGCCAGATACACGCTTTGAAATGGAACTAACAGACTTATCTGAGTTTGCAGCAGGTTGTGGCTTTAAAGTGTTTACAAGTGCTGTAGAAAGCGGCGGACAAGTAAAAGCAATTAATGCAAAAGGTGCTGCAAGTAAATATTCTCGTAAAGACATCGATGCATTAACTGAATTCGTGAAAGTATACGGTGCAAAAGGTCTAGCTTGGCTTAAAGTTGAAGAAGACGGCCTAAAAGGACCGATTGCGAAATTCTTCGGTGAAGAAGATGCAAATGTGTTAATGAGCACATTAGAAGCTACTGCTGGCGACTTATTACTATTCGTAGCAGATAAGAAGAGTGTTGTTGCAGATAGCTTAGGCGCACTTCGTTTACGTCTAGGTAAAGAGCTTGAGTTAATTGATGAAAGTAAATTTAACTTCCTATGGGTAACTGATTGGCCACTACTTGAGTACGATGAAGATGCAGATCGTTACTTCGCAGCTCACCACCCATTCACAATGCCATTCCGTGAAGACGTTGAGTTACTAGAAACAGCACCAGAAAAAGCACGTGCACAAGCATATGACCTTGTATTAAACGGTTATGAGCTTGGTGGTGGATCACTTCGTATTTACGAGCGTGACGTACAAGAAAAAATGTTCAAAGCACTTGGATTCTCACAAGAAGAAGCGCAAGAGCAATTCGGATTCTTATTAGAAGCATTCGAATACGGTACACCACCACACGGCGGAATCGCATTAGGTTTAGATCGTCTTGTTATGTTACTTGCAGGCCGTACGAACCTTCGTGATACAATTGCATTCCCGAAAACAGCAAGCGCAAGCTGCTTATTAACAGAAGCTCCAAGCCCAGTTGCAGAAGCGCAGCTTGAAGAACTGAACTTAAAATTAAGCTTGAAAGAAGAGAAGTAAGAATAGGGTCTAGATGGTTATACTATAACCGTCTAGACTTTTTTTGAGAGGTTGTTTAAAAAGTCCGGTTTAGATAACTGTCGCATCTCATCGTTGCTTCGCCAGTCCGGTGCTCGAGTAGTGTTTCTACACTGCGCTCCTCCTGGCTTCAGCGCCTCGATCTGCTCGGTTCTCTAAATCCTCCTTTTTAAACGTGTATTGAAAGGAAGTTTAAAAAGTCTGGTTCAGATAACTGTCGCATCCCATCGTTGCTTCGCCAGTCCGGTGCTCGAGTAGTGTTTCTACACTGCGCTCCTCCTGGCTTCAGCGCCTCGATCTGCTCGGTTCTCTAAATCCTCTTTTTTAAACGTGTATTTAGGAAGAAATAAAATTCTGGTCTATGTTTTCATTCTCGAAATATGTATTTTTAGGAATTCTATAACTTTTTCTATACAAATAGTCGGAAAAACGCTAGAATACATGGTAGACCATTTTTGTAATAGGAGTGTAGAGCTGAATGTTACATCAATTTTCACGTAATGAATTAGCCTTCGGTAAAGAAGGACTTGAAATATTAAAAAATAGTACAGTCGGTATTTTAGGAATTGGCGGCGTAGGTTCTTTTGCAGCTGAAGCGTTAGCACGTTCTGGCGTAGGACGTCTCGTATTAGTTGATAAAGACGTTGTAGATATTACAAACGTAAACCGTCAAATTCACGCTTTAGTATCTACTGTAGGACGTTCAAAAGTAGAATTAATGAAAGAGCGTATTGCAGACATTAATCCGGAATGTGAAGTAATTGGATTAGAAATGTTTTATACAGATGAAACATATGAAGAGTTCTTTAAACACGGTTTAGATTTCGTAGTGGATGCATCTGATACGATTACGTTCAAAATCCATTTAATTAAACAATGTTTACGTCGTAAAATTAAAATTATCTCAAGTATGGGTGCAGCAAATAAAATGGACCCAACTCGTTTCCGTATTGTGGACATTTCTAAAACACATACAGATCCAATTGCGAAAGTAATTCGTACGAAGCTTCGTAAAGAGGGTATTAAAAAAGGTGTAAAAGTTGTCTTCTCTGACGAAAACCCAATCGTAATTCGTGAAGAAGTACGTAAAGAAATCGTACCAGACGAGAATGCAAAAATTCGTAAAGCGAAATTACCGCCTTCATCAAATGCATTCGTACCATCTGTGGCAGGCTTAATTATGGCAAGTCACGTTGTACGTGAACGTATTAAAGATGTAGAAGTGAAACGTGTAGGGCAAGAATAAAAGAAAAGCATATATCCATTTTGGATATATGCTTTTTTTATATGTATTAAAGAAATATGGATATTTGCATCACTACTAGTTCAAATGTAAGTAAGGTTAGTAAGTAATAATCATATTTATCTGATTTATAGGCGGATGTCTTTTTTAGACTGTTAATGGTGAAAAGGGCTAAAGTCAGGACGAGAAGGCCAAGAGTTATTTTGAAGATTATTAATGAAATAGCAACCATCTCCCTTTAAAGGTATATGGTTATAATAACATTTTAGTAAAAAATATCCAATCCGTTTTAGGAGTTTCCTTGTATGACAAGGAGGAATGTTATTGTCAATCTTTGTCGTTAAATCGATATCCTTTATTGAATCGTTGATATATTGTAAGTTGTGATAGATAAATTTGAAAAATCGTTGATATATTGCAAGTTGTGATAGATAAATTTGAAAAATCGTTGATATATTGCAAGTTGTGATAGATAAATTTGAAAAATCG